>CAZDUN010000068.1:5120-10555 GCA_964508615.1 uncultured Pelolinea sp.
CCGCTGGCATTCCGGTCGTTCATTTCGTCTGCCAGAGCGGGCTTTCGCACTGCGTGCTGGGCACCGACAAACAGCATCCCCAGCAGCCGCCGCCCTGCGTTGAGTGCCGGCGCACTTCGCGCCTGGTCTTCGCCGGGGCGCAAACGCAGCCGTTCTCCTATCAACGCGATACTGAACTGGCGCGCGCTGTATCCAGTCTGCCATTGAAAGACCTGCTGCAACTGGAATGGCAGGGCATCCCCCTGGGAAAACTGGTGCTGCCCTCGCTGCGCTGGATCCTGCGCATTCACCACCTGGACGATGATGAAAACACATGCTACCTGGCGCGCGAATACATGCTGTCCGCCTTGAGCGTGATTCGGCAATTTGAAGACCTGCTTGAGCGCAGCCGCCCGTTGGCGGTGGTAGTGTTCAACGGAATGTTCTATCCGGAAGCCGCGGCGCGCTGGATCGCCCAAAAGCGCAGCCTGCCGGTCTATTCCCACGAAGTCGGCATGCTGCCGCTCTCGGCTTTTTTCACGGCTGAAGAAGCCACTGCCTATCCAGTCAAAGTGGATGAAGATTTCCGTTTGTCGGCTGGGCAAAACAAGCGTTTGGATGATTACCTTAATGAACGCACGCGCGGGAAATTCGTCACCGCCGGGGTGAAATTCTGGCCGGAGATGCGCGCGCTGGACGAAGCCTTCATGCAGAAAGCCGCTCAATTCAAAAGCCTGGTGCCCGTATTCACCAACGTGGTCTTCGATACCAGCCAGGGGCACGCCAACGTGCTGTTCGAGCACATGTTCGCCTGGCTCGACCTGCTGCTGGCGGAGATCAAGGCGCATCCTGAAGTTTTCTTCGTGCTGCGCGCCCACCCGGATGAAACCCGCCCGGGCAAGGAAAGCCGTGAAACCGTCTCGGATTGGGTACGCGAACGCGGCGTCGAGAAGCTCCCCAACGTGCTGTTCATTTCACCCGACCAGTACATCAGCTCCTACGAGTTGATCGCGCACGCCAAATTCGTGCTGGTGTATAACTCCACCGTCGGGCTGGAAGCCTCCGTGCTGGATAAACCCGTGCTGTGCGCAGGCAAGGCGCGTTACACCATGATCCCCACCGTGTATTTCCCGCGTAATGCAAATGAGTACCGCCGGCAGCTGCGGGAATTTCTATCGGTGGAGGACGTGACGCATCCCGCGGAGTTCCGCGAAAACGCGCGGCGCGTGCTTTACAGCCAGCTTTTTCGCGCATCGCTGCCCTTCGGCGATTTCCTTGAAGAGGACGGCGTCTGGCGCGGTTACGTGCGCTTTAAGGATTTCCATGCCGCTGACCTCGATCCTGAAAAATCAGATACCATCCGCGTAGTGCTGGATGGCATCCTGAAAGGCGCGCCTTTTATATTGGACCTATGAGAAACCCCGCCTGCTCGATCGTCATCCGCGCTTTCGATGAAGAAAAGCACCTCGGCCGCCTGCTGGACGGTATCGCCCGCCAGACGGTCAAGGACGTGCAGGTGATCCTGGTGGATTCGGGCTCGACCGACCGCACGGTGGAGATTGCCCGCGCGCACGGCGCTGAGGTGGTGAGCATCTCACCGCAGGAATTCACCTTCGGGCGCTCGCTCAACGCCGGCATCCAGCAGGCACAGGCAGAATTGGTGCTGATCGCCAGCGCGCACGTTTACCCGGTCTACCCGGACTGGATCGAGCGCATGCTGGAGCCGTTTACTGACGAGAAAATCGCCCTGACCTACGGCAAGCAGCGCGGCGTGGCGGCTTCGCAGTTCTCGGAACAGCAGCTTTTCACCCATTGGTACCCCGAGCAAAGCCAGAGAATTCAGGATCATCCCTTTTGCAACAACGCCAACGCCGCCATCCGCAAGAGCTTGTGGCAGCAGCATGCCTACGATGAAAGCCTGCCGGGTTTGGAAGACCTGGAGTGGGCCAAGTGGGCTTTCGAGCAGGGCTATCGCATCGCTTATATCGCTGAAGCGGAGATCATCCACGTGCACGGCGAATCCTGGCGGGGCATCCACAAGCGCTACATGCGCGAGGGCATGGCCTTTAAGCAGATCTACCCGCACGCCAGCTTTGGCCTGGCTGACCTGATTGGTTTATTTATAAAGAATTCCTTCAGCGACTTGGGGCAGGCTGCCCGCCAGCGCGTGTTCCTGCGCCAGCTCGCCAACATCCTGCGCTTCCGCTGGATGCAATTCCACGGTACGTATATCGGCTACAAACGCTCCGGCCCGCTGACTTGGCAGCTCAGGCAGTCTTTCTATTACCCGCGCGAGAACGGCGGGGAAAATGGAGAGACCTCCAAACGAGATGTCAAACCCATCACTTACGATTAGAATATAAGTATTGCAGTTTTGTATTATTTCTTAACTGGAGGACTGTTTGAGCCAACCAAGTATTGTCGCGCTGGTGCCCATGCGCCATCATTCGCAGCGCGTGCCTAACAAGAATTTCCGCGAGCTGGCGGGCAGGCCGCTATTCCACTACATCATCGATAGCCTGCTGGACTGCCCGGAGATTGGGCGCATCGTGGTCAACACCGACAGCCAACCCATACAGGTGGACCTGGCGCGCAACTATCCCCAGGTGACTGTGCTGATTAGGCCGTCGGAGCTCCGCGCGGATGATGTTTCCATGAACGAGATCCTTTTATACGATACCGAGCATGTCCCCGGCGACCTGTACCTGCAAACGCACAGCACCAACCCGCTGCTGCGGGCGGCCACCATCTCCCAAGCCATCCGCGAGTTCACTGCCCATATGGATGAGTTCGACTCGCTTTTTTCGGTGACGCGCGTGCAGACGCGCTTTTGGGACCGCTTCACGCACCCGATCAACCATGACCCCGAGGTGCTGATCCAGACCCAGGACCTGCCGCCCATTTACGAGGAGAATTCCTGCATTTATATCTTCAAGGCGGAGAACCTGCGCCAGCGCCGCACGCGCATCGGCAAGAAGCCGCTGATGTTTGAGACGCCGGTGGAGGAAGCCTTGGACATTGACGAAGAGATCGATTTTATGATCGCCGACCTGCTCATGCGCAACCGCCTGAAGCCCTGACTGGTATAATGCCTGAAAAACCATCAACAATCTGATCCATTATGGGAAAATACCAAATTCTGATTTCAGCCCCTTACCTGTTGCCTTTCATCGAGCGTTTCCGCCCGGTCTTTGAACATTATGATTGCGAGTTGATCATCCCGCAAGTGAACGAACGCCTGGAAGCGCACGAGATTCTCAAATACGCCGGCCAATTTGACGGCACGGTGAGCGGCGATGACCGCTATACGCCCGAGGTGCTGCGGCGCTGCAGCCCGCGCCTGAAAGTGATCTCCAAGTGGGGCACCGGCATCGACTCCATCCACCAGCAAACCTGCGCTGAACTGGGTATCCGCATCGGGCGTACGCTCAACGCTTTCACGGTGCCGGTCTCCGACAGCGTGATGGCTTACGTGCTGGCATTCGCGCGCCGGCAGCCCTGGATGGACCGCGCCATGAAATCCGGCGTATGGGAAAAGATCCCCGGCCGCGCCTTGAGCGAATGCACGTTAGGCGTGATCGGCTTGGGCAACATCGGCAAGGAAGTGCTGCGCAAGGCGCATGCTTTCGGCATGACCCTGCTGGGCAACGATATTGTGCCCATTCCGGTGGATTTTCTGGAAGAGAATCAGGTGCGCATGGTCGCGCTGGATGAATTGATGCGCCAGGCGGATTTCATCAGCGTCAACTGCGACCTGAACCCGACCAGCCTGCACATTATCAACCACGATTCGCTGGCGCTGGTCAAACCGGGCGCGATCCTGATCAACACCGCGCGCGGCCCGCTGGTGGACGAAAGCGCGCTGGTGCTGGCGCTGCAGCAGGGGCGGCTGGGCGGGGCCGGGTTGGATGTGTTCGAGCAGGAACCCCTGCCCGCGGATTCGCCGCTGCTGAAAATGGATAACGTGCTGCTGGCGCCGCACAATTCCAATTCCAGCCCAACCGCCTGGGAAAAAGTGCACTGGAGCACCATCCTGAATTTGCTGGATGGCCTGGGGATACCTCACCCTGATTTTGAGGAAATCAAACAGAAATACGGCAGGTGAACGCAATGGCGGACAGAAGAAAGGTCATGTTGATTACGGGGGCAGCCGGCGGCATCGGCCGCGCGGTGGTGCAGGTGTTCCATGAACACGGCTGGCGCGTGGTGGGTGTGGACCGCGCCGAGTTCGGGGCGGGTTTCCTCGCGGACGGGCTGTTCATCCAGGCGGATATTTCCAACCCCGAGGATATCGAGACCATCTACAAGCGCACGGCCGAATTCAGCCCCGTGCTGGACGCGGTAGTCAACAACGCCGCCGTGCAGATCGCCAAACCGATCCTGGAGACGACCGCCGAGGATTGGGACAAGACCATGGCTTCCAACCTGCGCTCGGTCTTTTTGGGGACGCGCCTGGCGCATCCCTTGCTGAAAGCCGCCGGCGGGGGCGCAATCGTTAACGTCAGCTCGGTGCATGCCATCGCCACCTCGCCCAACATCGCTGCCTATGCCGCCAGCAAGGGCGGGCTGCTGGCTTTCACGCGCGCGGCCGCCATCGAGTTCGCCGCGGCCAATATCCGCGTCAACGCGGTGCTGCCCGGCGCGGTGGACACGCCCATGCTGCGCGCCAGCATGGACCGCGGGCATTTCGACGGACCTTCGGTGCAGCAGCGTCTGGATAACCTGGCCAGCAAGACCGTCAACGGGCGTATCGCCGAGCCTCGCGAGATCGCGCAGACCATTTACTTCCTGGCGGATAACGACCAATCCTCGTTCATGACCGGCCAGGCGCTGGTGGTGGACGGCGGCGCGACCGCCAAACTGAGCACGGAATAACCCATGGCCGATTTCAAAGATACATTGAAGAAGGTTTTACCTGAAGGCATGCAGAACGTCTTGCGCGACACGCGCGACGGGTTGCAGCGCCTGCCGGTTGACCTCGAAGCTGCCGCGCATCCCTGGCGGAGGGCGGTCAACGCGCGCCTGCGCCTCCTGCGTGATATGTATAAGGGCAAGCGCTGCTTCATCATCGGCAACGGCCCCAGCCTGAAAAACACCGACATGCGCAAGCTGCGCGGGGAATACACCTTCGGCATGAACCGCATCTATCTGATGTTCCCGGAGCTGGGCTTCGAGACTTCTTTTTTTGTATCCATCAATGACCTGGTGATCGAACAGTCCGCGGCGGACATCCAGCAGTTGCAGATGCCCAAATTCATCGCCTGGCATGCCCACCGCTACCTGCAGCCGGACGAAAACCTGTACTTCCTCCACACCACCTACACCGGCCCGCGTTTCGCGCGCGATATCACCGGCCGCCTGTGGGAAGGCGCCACAGTCACTTACGTGGCGCTGCAGGTGGCCTATTACCTGGGTTTTTCGGAGGCCATCCTGATCGGCGTCGATCACAGTTTCGC
>CAZDUN010000069.1:0-10528 GCA_964508615.1 uncultured Pelolinea sp.
GTACCTGGCGCTGCTGCTGGTGGCGCTCCTGTCCGCGCTGGCTTATGCCTATTTCTATTTCCTGAGGGATAAGACCATCAAGGCAGAACTCGGCCGGCTGACAGGCGCTGTCAAGGCCCGCCGGTCATGAACAGGAGCCTAAAACCCCCGGGCTTTTATTAAAATAGGAATATACAAACAAGAAGGAATTGTGACCGTGCCAGAAAACAAACCCAACCAAGCGCTGCAAACCGCCCAGCGATTTTTAACCCTCATCGGACTGCAAGGATTGGCCGCGGCTGCCTGGCTGCTGCTGATCCCCAAAGAGGCCGGCAATGCTGATTTTCTGGGCTACTCTTTCCGCCGGCTGGCGCTGCTGGTGCCGATCCTGGGATTGGCTGCCCTGGCTGTCTGCCTGCGCCTGCTACTGCGGCGCAATTCAGGCTGGCAGGCGGCGCTGCGCGATGAGGGCCGGCGGGCGGGCATCGCCCGCACGGGCATCACGGCCGGTTTTCTGCTAGCGCTGGGCGCCTGGGCCATCGCGTTCTTCTTCCATTTCCTGCGTCTGCTGGACGATATGGGGGCCTACGTGCGCCTGCTGCCGCTGCTGTTTTACGCGCTGGGGGCGGGCGTGGAACTTATGCTGTTCATCGCCTTTGCCTGGCTGGGGGGCGGGAAAAACGCTACTGGACCAAAACTGCGCGCGTTGTTCGGCAAACCCTTCTGGATCGCGTTGGCTGTGCTTGCTGCGCTGTGGGGCGTGATCGAGTGGACCGGGTTGGGCAAGGCGCCCGAATTCATCTCGATCGTGGCGCTGGGCGTACCCCTGCTGGAGGGCCAGGTGTGGTTCATGGCCGGATTGGTCATCCTGATCCTGTGCCTGGCGAACGCCTGGTCGCGCCTACCTGAGAGCGAACGGCGAAAACGCTGGCTGAACGCGGACCTGCTGGTATGCCTTGGACTGTGGGCGCTGGCGTCGGCGTTGTGGTTGAGCTTGCCCCTGCCGACCCATAACTACTTCGCGCCCGATAAACTGCCGCCGAATTTTAACATTTACCCGTTTTCCGACGCCGAGCAATACGACATGAACTCACTGTGGGTGTGGAAGGGTTCCATTCAAAACACGGTCATCTCCAAACCGCTGTATGTCACCTTCCTGGCGCTGCTGCACGCGCTGGTGGGGCTGGATTACGGCAAGCTGATCCTGCTGCAGACGCTGGTGCTGGCCAGCCTGCCGGCTGTGCTCTACCTGATCGGCCGCGAGCTGCACAGCCGGTTGGGCGGGCTGGCGCTGGCCTTGTTCGCCATCCTGCGCGAGATGAATTCCATCCAGGCGGTCAACTCCGCCAACGTTTCCAATTCCAAGCTGCTGCTTTCCGACCTGCCCGCCACCCTGCTGGTGTGCGTGCTGGTGCTGGTGATGATCCGCTGGGTTAAATCCCCTGAAAAAGGTGCGGGGCTGCGCCCGTTCCTGATCGGCGGGTTGATCGGCTGCCTGAACCTGATGCGCATCCAGACCATGCTGCTGGAGCCTTTCGCGCTGCTGGTGTTTTTCATCCGCTACCGCAGGGACTTTAAAAAACTGCTGCTGACCTGCGGGGTGTTTCTGCTGGCGCTCAGCCTAATCCTCGTGCCGGTGCTGGTGCGCAACCATTCCATCACGGGCACCTACTGGCTCGACAGCCCCTCCACCTCCTCGGCGCTCTACCGCTTCTTCCTGGATGCCAGCGAGGCGGAGCTGGATATCCCGCAGGCCACCAGCGAAGAGGAAATGCTGGACCGCAACATCAGCGTGATCGCGCAGGTCATCAGCCAGAATTTCGGCAACGTCTTCCTGATGATGCTGGATAACTACATGCGCAACTTCATTTCGACCCTGCTGATCTTCCCGGTGCGTTTGGGCAATGGAATTGGTTTCCAGGAGATGATGCAGATGCGCGCGCCTTTCTGGAGCGAAGTGGACAGCCAGGCCAACATCTGGAACGCACTGGTGCTGCTGTTCAACCTGGCGGTCATGGCCGCGGGCATCGCCGCGCTGGCGCGCCGCCAACGGCCGGCGCTGCTCCTGATCTCGGGTTTCTACCTGATCTACAGCCTGAGTTCGGCGCTGGTGCGCCTGTCCGGCTGGCGTTACATCATGCCGGTCGATTGGCTGGCGTTGGCGTTCTTCGCCTTCGGACTGGTCGATTTGCTGCGGCAAGCCGGCGCGCGCCTGCTGGGCTGGAACGGCTTCGGTGAGGCGGACTGGCTGCTGGCAAATGAGGCGGAAACCCCGCCGGCGGCTTTCGCCTGGAAACCGGCGGCAGCTTACGGGCTGGTTTTCTTCCTGGTCGGGGCAGCCGTCGCCATTCGGGCTGAACTGCTGCCGGCCGACTATCCCCAAGCCACGCGCGAGCAGGTCTGCTCTGCCATCCAGGACGCGCTGGTTGCCAGCCCATGGGAGGAGCAGAGCGCGGAATTGAATGAATTTTGCCTGCGCGAGGACGTGCTGGCCTACACAGGCATGGGCGTGTACCCGCGTTATTTCAAAGCCGGCACGGGTTTTTACAAACGAAATTATGATCCATACTTCGGGATCCAGGACTACGGACGGCTGGTCTTCCGCACGGTGGGAGATCCAAATGGTAAGGTCTATATCAAGACCGATGACGAGGATATCCATTTCCCGGACGGCGCGCCGGTGTATGTGGTGGGGGTGGATCAGCTCAAGTTCGAGGCGCGCGTGATCCTGATCGCGAGTGAAAAGCCGCAGATCATCGTGTCTTCGGATTATTCTTTCGCTGTGGAATAGTCGCGCATTCCTGCGCGACCTATGAAACGTACTCGTTAGCCTGACACTCTTCTGCGCTTTACGGGGATTTGCATTTCTTTATTGACCACAGATGAACACGGATGAACACAGATTGTTTATGCTGATCCAACTTTGATTGTCGTTCCAAAATTATCATCCGTGTGTATCTGTGTGCATCTGTGGTATTCATGTGTCAACCGCACTCTGCAGGGATGTTCTTTTTAAGCACTGATGAACACAGGCAAGATGTCGCGATGAAAAATACACGCCATCTGTTTATAATTGTAAAAAGACTTTCGGATTGCATCTCTCCAACCTGCGCGTGAATTCCGCTTTTTACAAGCGCGAAATGTAATCAACAAGGAAGCATTCGATGAAAAATTGGATAAAACAAATTCAGGAAAACAAGCTGGCCTACAGCCTGGCGCTGGTATTGGTCATTGCGGCGTTTCTCGTCCAGGCAGTGATCTACGCCCACCAGATGCCCTCGCGCGTGGACGAGGGCTCCTTCCTGATCAAGGGTTATTATTACGTCAAGGGCATCTACCAGCCTTTCCAGGATTACGGCCCGTGGACCAACAATATGCCGCTGGCGTATTACATTCCCGGCCTGGCGCAGGCGCTTTTCGGCCCCGGGCTGCAAACCGGCCGTTATTTTGCCATCTTTATTGCCGCCCTGATGCTGCTGGCAATCTGGCTGCTGCTGCGCCGCCTGAAGGGCAGGTGGTGGGCGCTGGCGGGCGTTTTATTTTTCGCGCTCAACCCCGCGCTGATCAAGACTTACGTGCAGGCCGTCTCGCAGGTGATCGTGGCCTGCCTGCTGGCCTGGTCGCTGTTCTTTTTGATTGGCGAAAAACGCAGCCTGGCGCAGATCGGGGCGGGGGCGTTCCTGTGCGCCCTGACTACCCTGACGCGCCAGAACATGATCTTCATGATGGCGTTCGCGGTATTATATGCCTGGCTCATCTTCGGGAAGAAGGCCGGATTTGCAGCCCTGCTGTGCGCCGGGCTGCCGTTTTTGCTGGCGCACGTCATCTTCTATCCCAAGATCATTGGCTTGTGGAGCATCTGGCTGCCGGGTTTTCTGCGCGATGCGCTGGGCTTGACCACCATCGATACCGTTTCCGGCGGGGGCGAGCAGGTCTGGTCGCCGGAGATCGGGCTGCTGACGCGCTTCACCTCGTTCTTCACCGCCGTGCGCTATTACTTCGCGGCGCTGCTCGGCGTGCTGTTCGGCCTGCTGCTGCTGCCGCGCAAGGCGGCCTGGAGTTCGGCCTATGAAAGAAAAACCGCGCTCTACCTGATGATTCTGTTCATTGTCATGTTCCTGCTGCATGCCTGGGCTTCGCTGGGCAAGAACTATTGCGTGTACTGCTTCCCCAATTACCTGGCTTTCTTCATCCCCATCGCCGTGCTGCTGGCGGTGATTGTTTTAAGCAACCTGGGCCGCCTGCAGCCGAAAGTGGGCCTGTTCCCGGCGCTGCTGACCGCGCTGGTTTTCATCCCGGGCATTTTCCTGGGCAGCCTGGAGACGGTCGGGCGCGGACTGATGAGCCTGGCGGTGCCGCGCGTCAAGGGCGGCCGCATCCTGACCGGCAGCACGGAGCTCTGGAAGCTGTTCAGCAACCGCTTCGGCTTCAGCTACGACCAGCTTCTGCCGTATGTCGCGCTGGCCTGCGGGCTGCTGGCCGCGATAGCCTTCCTGCTGCTGGTTTACCTGGCTTACCGCTGGTTCGGGCGCAAAGCCTTTTTGTATGGCGGGAATTTCATCCTGATCGCCCTGGCGGCAGCCTCGATGGTGCTGATGCCCAGCCCGCTGCTGGCGGATATGCAAACCGAAAACACCTGCGGCGGGGACGTGCTGGCGGCTTACGAGACGGTCGGCGCGCAGTTGGACGCGCAGATCCCGCCCGGCGTGACGGTCTATTGGGCGGGCGGCAGCGTGGTCACCCCGCTGCTCTACCTGACCGATGTGTACGTCCAGCCGCAATTGCTGAACGGGGTGTATTCCAAGCGCATCGGCGGCGACCGCGCGGAGTTGGAGAAGAACGGCTATTACAACGAGGAATCCGTGGAGATTTGGCGGGAGCAGGCTGACTACGTGGTTAACAGCAACATCAAGATGATCGATACCTGGCTGACCTTCCTGAACGCGCAGGATTTTGACGAGTACCAGCACACCGACGCGCTGGATCCCTGCGACGCGAGCACATTCCTGCGCATTTACAAGCGCAAGGATTAGCCGGTGGTTCATTAGCGGTTGGGTTGAGCCACGCGAAACCCGACAAAAGCAACTTGAATCTATTAAGTCAAATAAGAATCTCGATCTATCGGCCGAGATTCCTCACCCCTTCGGGATTCGGAATGACAGTCGTGTATGTATTGCTGTTGTTGTTTGTATGTCGAAACTCGACGAAAGTATGTAGGAGTGAAACCCAACAACTCAACTGCGCTGTATTTCATTGGGTTGCCCCCGTATGCAATGCAGGGATTTTCGAGAGAAATACCAACCCAAGCTTAAAACTCAAGGCTGTAAACGACGTAATCCCGGCCGGTCAGGCGCAGCTCCTGCGCCAATTGCCAGCCGCTGCGTTGGAAGAAATCGATCCATTGGGTATTGTCCCGGCGGGTTTTGATCTTGATGCCCGGCAGGCCGGCTTCTTTCAGATAGTCGCTTGACTGCGCCACCAGCGCGCGCCCGATGCCGCGGCCTTGCCGTTCGGCGCGCACGGCGATTTCGTATATCTCGCCGTAATCCTCGCAAACGCCGGGGCTGAAAACCGATTGCAGGATTTCCAGGCTTTTCTGCAAGCGGGATGAGAAAACGGTTTTCAAGCCGGTCAGGAAGAAACCGCCCAGCCGCCGCCATACAATCGAGCGGAAGAAACGCGCGCTGTTGAGCGCGACCACCACAAAGCCCACCGGCTGCTCGCCCTCCAGCGCCACGTAGGTCCTGCCATGCGGAGATGCCAGCGCGGCCGGATAGAACACCCTGGCGAGAAAGTTGAACCCCAGTGCGGGCAGGAAGTCTTCCGGCAAGGACTGTATGTGGACGCGCGCCACTTCTTCGATCCATTCAGGTTTCAGCAGCTCAATACGGAAAGCGTTTTTCTCTTTCATCAGTTTGGTTATTTATATTGGTTGACCAGCGCGATGACCTTGTCGATCTGGCGCTGGCTCATGCCCGGGTGCACCGGCAGGTTGATGGTGTGCCGGCTGCACAGCAGGCTGTTGGGGTAATCTCTGCCGGCGCGGTAGGGCGCGTAGGCCGCCAGGCGCGGCACGCTGTATTCGATCAATTGGCCCAACTGCATGCCGCGCGCCGCGGCGTAATCCATGGCCGCCCGGCGGTCGGGCACGCGCAGCACGAAATGCGAATAGGTGGCGCCGCTGACCTGCGGCGGCATGACCCAGCCGGACGGCGGGGACAGGCGCTGGAAATACTGCGCGGCGATGGCGCGGCGCTTTTCCTTGATCGCGGCGTACTTGCGTAATTGCGCCAGACCGACGCCGGCCTCGACGCGGCTCATGCTGATTTCGGCATCGGGCGGGAAGTGGATCTTTTCATCCAGGTGATAGGCCTTGGTCAGGCGGTTCAACAGCGGCGTGCGCTCCTGCAGCCAATACACCAGCCCGTACAGCGTTTCATTGAAAGCCGGGTAAACCGCCAGCAAGTATAAAGCGCGCTGCAAGCCGCGCAGCCAATCGGCTGGTCGGAAACGGTTATTTCTCCAGGCGCGCAGGCGTTCAGCCAGCTGGTCGTCGTCGCTGGTGAACATGCCGCCGAAGATGGAAGTGATCTGTTTGCTGATGCCCAGGCCGAACAGCGCGCCGTCGCCGGATTGGATCACCGCTTGGTCCTGGAATTCGGCCGCGAAGGAATGGGCGCAATCCTGGATGACGTAGATGCGCTGGCCGGTGCGTTTCTGCGCGGCGCGCGCGATGGCGTTCACGCGTTCTGTATCCATGGGGTAACCGAAGACATGGGTGGGGATCAGCGCGCGCGTGCGGGGCGTGATGGCCTGTTCCAGCAGGTCGTAATCCATGTTGTAATCCGCCAGCGAACAATCCACGAAAACCGGGATATTGCCGCTCAACACGGTGGCATGCGCCACCACCGAGCAGGTATAGGCCGGCTGCACCACCTCGGCGCCCTGCAGCCCCATGGCTTGAAAGAAAGCCCACAGCGCGCTGCGCCCATAGGGAAAGGCCAGCGCGTGCTTTACGCCGAAGGTAAGCGCAAACTCTTCCTCGAATAATTGCACGGCAGCGCGCGGGGCGCTGACCAGCGCGGCGATTTCTTGCCTGCCGAGCCAGGGCTTCAGGCGCGGGATCATGCGGCCCCTTCCATCCTTTCCGCCCACTGCGCCAGGGTGATGAACTGGTAATCCGCCGCAATGGTTTCAAGCATGGCGCCGAAGACTGCCAGCTTTTTGGCCAGGGGTGTGTGCAGCGCCTGCGGCAGGTAGGTGCCCGTGCCGCTGGCGGGCATCTGCCCTTCCAGCTCGGGCAGGCTGTAATCGACAAAATCGGATAAGTGCATCTGGAAATTGATCGGCAGACCGCGCGCGCGGATGCGGCGGTAGAGCAGGCGGTTGAAATCCAGCCCGCTGAACAACAGGAAGGTGGCGAAGAAAGGCAAGCGCAGCAGCGGGCTGACCGAGAGGGGGAACTCGATCAGGCCGTCCTCCCCGCGGCGCGCCAGCGAGCGCGAGGAAGTTTTGTAAGGCCGCAGCGGCGCGCACAGGTAATTCATCTGCCCCATGGTGGTGCGGGCGGGCGCGGGCTGGCGCGACATGCTGCGCCAGTGGGCGAATTTCATCAGCGGCATGAGCGCGGTGGGGAAAACCGAGGAATCGTAGCGGTAACCGGCTTTTTTGAGGATCGGGATGGCGGAATCATCGATGTTCCAGCCCGGCGAGCGGAAGCCGAGCGGGCGCCGGCCGGTGACCTGGCGGCAGATCTCGCTCATGCTTTCGATCTCGCGCTCTTTTTCCGGCGCGGAAAGCCAGCGGAAGCCCTGCGGATGGGTCATGGAATGGTTGGCGATCTCATGCCCGCCGCGCTGCGCGGCGCGGATGGCGGGCAGGTTGGGGGCGTATTGAAAATCATTGCCGACCATGAACAGCGTGGTCTGGATGTTCCATTTTTCAAAGAAGCGCGCCAGGTTCTCCATGCCGCTGCGGAATTCGACGTAGGTGTAGCCGCCCGGGCGGGTGAGCCCCTGGCCTTTGTAAATCGAGGCGAGCGTGTCCACATCGATGGAGATGGCGGCGGTTCGATCGGTCATATCGTGCACCATTATAAATGGATGTCGCGCGTGATTTCCAGGCAGCCGGCGCGGTTGAGGGCTGCCACGTCCAGCTCTTCACAGGACTGCACGGTGAAGTGGGCGGGCTGGAAATAGCGCGAGGAGGCCATGTGGATGGCGGAGAATTTGCCGCCGCTGGTCAGGCGCTGCAGGTCGATTTTGCCGGTCTTTTGGATGCGGTCGCTGATGCGGATGCCCTGCGGCTGGAATTCCAGCACGCGCGTGCGCTGCAGCGGCAGGCTTTTGCCGGCGCTGATCAGCATTCTCACCAGCAGTTTTTTGACCAGTTCATTGAGAAAAGCGACGCGCATGACGGTCAGGTTCAGCAGGCGCAGCAGCAGGAAGCTGGAGGGGCTGGGCAGGGCGCTTTTGACCGGGTGGAAATCACCCCATAACTCGATGCGCTTTGCGTCGGCGCGAAAGCCTTGCGCGGGTCCGGCCATCTGTGTGGAAATAGCAGCATTGCCCCGGGTGAAGCCCAGCAGGCCGCCATCATCCAGCGCCGGGCGGGCTTTCTTTTTATCGAAAATCCTGGTAACGCCGCCGGTGGAGACGCCCACCACGCAGTAGTAGCGCGGCGCGCCGCGCAGCAGCAGACCGGCGGCGGGAAAATCCTGGTTGACCGAGTCTTGTTCATATGGCAGGGGCGGGAGTGTTTTGGGTTTGGCGAAATCCAGCGCCAGGATGGCGTTGTTGAGCAGCGGGGCGGTGTTGCCCATGTCCACGTCCGCCAATGTGACAGTCTGGCCAAGCTCGCTGGCTGACAGCATGCGCGCGCTGATAGCGGCCGCCAGCGGGAACTCGCCGGCTAGCAGGGCGATGCCGCCCGGGTAGTAGATCTCGGTGCGGCGGCTGCCGTACTCACCGCCGAAAGTCCCATCGGGGTGGATGAAGTACTGCAGGAATTCCAGCGAGGATTTCAGGGAGGTGCGCAGTTTTTCGTTTTGCGGCGTAAGCCGGTAGATCTGCGCCAGGTAATACATGCACAGGCTTTGGTAGCCGGGGTCGGCGCCGCCGTATTCCACGTACCAGCCCTCCGCGGATTGGCGGGACAGGATGAAATCCAGAATTTGGCCGGATGCGCGGGTGAAATCGGGCCGCTCGAAAAAGCGCCCGGCTTTCAGCAGCGCCAGCGAGGCGCCCGCCAGGTGGTTGGAGATGGTGCCGTGCAGTTCGGCGTGCTTTTGCAGGAAGCCTGCCGCGCGCTGCAGCATGGCTTCGCTGGTCATTTGCTGAGCTTGGGAGCAGTGTTCTTTGACGGCGGCATAGGCGTCCAGCAGGTCGGGCAGCAGGAAGGCGGTCGCGCCGTAGCTGGATTCGTAGGGGTAGGCCTGGTCGAAAGAGCCGCTGCGGTGCTGGATGGAGGCGCTGAAGGCCAGGCCGGACTGGATGGTTTGGATAAGGAAAGCGCGCTGCTCGCGCGCTTCGGGCTGCGCCAGCAGCCAGGCCAGGGCGGCCAGGTTGCGCTGGAAGGTGGCTTCGGGGAAGTCCACCAGTTTCCAAGCCCAGTAGCGCCGGTCGAAGCAGCCGAAGGCCGGCGCGGCCGGGTCGCGGTTGATCTCGCTCAGCAGCCGCCGGCAGGTTTGCAGGACTTGTACGCGCAGGGGTGTGCGGGATGGCACGGTCTTTCCTTTTCGAGTGGGTTGCCTGTTGGTTATGTCTTTCATTCTACTTGATTATAAAGAGAAAATGGCCGTGTGAGGGGTTGGATGGATGAGTTTTGCTTACTTGAAGGTTTCGTGCAAAATTATACTTATCTGCTTTTGCGAGCCTGGCGAAAGCCAGGCGAAACAATCTCTTGCCCTGAGATTGGTACGTAGCTAACGCTCCTCGCGAATCCATTACCTGCCTTTGCGAGCCTGGCGTAGCCAGGCGATCGCGCAGCATCCCCTTGGTGAAGCAATCTCTCGCTCTGAGATTGCTTTCCCGATGATCTTCAACAAGGCCTGAGATTGCCACGTCGCTGCGCTCCTCGCAAAAACAGTCGTTTGTCTTTGCGCGCCCGGCGCAGCCAGGCAAAGCAATCTCAAATACAGCATATTATTGACTTATATTATATATAGCAGTTAGAACTGAGATTGCTTCGTCGCTATCGCTCCTCGCAAATACAGCTGGGTGATTTTGCGAGGTTGGCGCAGCCAACCGAAGCAATCTAAAACGTTGCTTGATATTAACCAGTATTTTCCATGTTTGTTAGGCCTGAGATTGCCACGTCGCTGCGCTCCTCGCAAAAACAGTCGTTTGTCTTTGCGCGCCCGGCGCAGCCAGGCAAAGCAATCTCAAATACAGCATATTATTGACTTATATTATATATAGCAGTTAGAACTGAGATTGCTTCGTCGCTATCGCTCCTCGCAAATACAATCATCGGTCAGGCGAAGCAATCTCTCGCCCTGAGATTGCCACGTCGCTGCGCTCCTCGCAAAAACAGTCGTTTGTCTTTGCGC
>CAZDUN010000070.1:0-10388 GCA_964508615.1 uncultured Pelolinea sp.
ATGATGAAGAGGAAGAGGAGGAAGAAGAAGCGACAGAAGCACCCACCGCGACAGTGGAACCCACAGTGGCCAGCACGCCCACCACCGCCATCACGCCTGTCTTGGTTTATCTGGATGGCCCCTGGACCATTTGGGAGGGCATCGAAGAAGAACGCCTGGATATCGATTTCCTGCAGGATGGTTATTCGCTGGTGGGTAATGCCTCCACCGATGACGGCCACAGCCTGCTCTACGAAGGCACCATTAGCGCTGATGGCGTTTCCGTCAGCGGCACCTGGCGCTCCACCCGCGGTACCCAGGGCAATTTCATCATGTACCTGGATTCCACCTATTCTGTCTTCGGCGGCAACATGGGCGGCGGCATGCCTTTCTGCGGCAACCGCCTGAATTCCAGCAAACCCTCGCCCTGCCTGCGGTAATTGAAAAAAAATCGCTGCCTTTGATCGACCAAGACAGCGATTTACCTATTAACATCATCAGGATAGTTCTTGTTGAACTATCCTGATTTTTTTATTCACTCTCTCATTTCAGGATTCATTCCCGCACTATCCCATCACCTGCTTCAGGAAAGCCAGTTTCTGCATGTCATGGTGCGAGCCGCCTCCGTCATGCAGGTTGAATGAGTACACTTTGATATCCTTTTTACCGGCATAATGATTGTATGCCGCGAAAACAGTCGAGGGCGGACAGATGTTATCCATCAATCCCGTGGAAAACAACGCCGGGGCGTTGGCCCTGGCAGCGAAATGCATGCCATCGAAATACGCGAGCGTGTTGAAAACCGTCTCGACCTTGTCGCGATGCACCTTGAGAAAGCGCGCGATCTCGTAATATGGATTCTCATCCGTGATGGTTACCGCTCTTTGAAAATGGCACAGAAATGGAACGTCCGGCAGGACCGCCGCCAGATCCGGCACCAGCCCGCTGACCGCCAGCGAAATACCGCCGCCCTGGCTGCCGCCGGCCACCGCCACGCGCTTCCTGTCCACCAGCGGGTGCGATCGGGCAGCTTCCACCGCCCGCACCGCGTCGCTGAACAAGCGCCGGTAGTAATAGGTGGCCGGGTCAAGAATGCCCAGCGTCATGAAACCTGGAAAATGTGGGCTGGAACCGTCGCCAGCCAGGTCGGGCGTGTCGCCTTGCAGCCAGGCAGAACCCTGACCGCGCGTGTCCATGACCAAAGTGGCGTAACCCGCGCTGGGGTAAAGCAGCCAGTCGCTTGGGTAGCCGCGCCCGCCGCCATAACCGATGTATTCCACCACGCACGGCATGGGTTTTTCAAAGCCTCTTGGGATGATCAGCCAGCCCTTGATGGTCTGTCCGCCATATCCCATGAAGCTGGCATCCAACACTTGCACCAGCTCCAGCGGGAAATCCATCGGCTCAAAAACCGCGCTGATGGGTCGGCTGCGGGTTTCTCGCAGTGTATTTTGCCAAAACGTATCAAAATCTGCGGGTTCTTTCCGTTCGGGTCGATAGACTTTCAGTTCCTCTAGGGGTAGATCGAAAAGCATATTGCCTCCTGATAATTGATTTACAGAATTGCTTCAAACCATATTTAATACAAAAAATACCTAAGAAAATGCTTGTAATTACCCGTAAAAATGACTATAATTTAGTAAATTGTGGAGCAAAGTGGTATAAAGTGGGACGCCGGGCCATTCCGGCGTTTCGGCTTTTATATCGGAGTAGAACTTATGTTCTTTGGACAATATGACCATACCATCGATGACAAGGGTCGGCTGACCATCCCGGCGCAGTATCGTGATCTGCTCGCCAATGGCGCCTATATCACGCGCGGCCTCGATGAAAACCTGATGGTCATCCGCTCCGAAGAATTTACATCACTTTACCACAAAATCAAGGCCATGAACATCAACGACGAGCACGCGCGTGACCTGGCCAGGATGATATTCGGCAGCGCTTCCATGCTGGAACTCGATAAATCCGGGCGCGTGCTGCTCCCGCAATTTCTGCGTGAAGCCGCGCAGCTCGACACAACAGTGAAGCTCGTCGGCCTTGGGCCTTATTTCGAAATCTGGTCGCCGGAAAATTGGAGCGTTAAGGAGAATTTGATAAACGATGCCAAGCGCCGCGCGGATCAGTTCAAAGATCTCAATCTGACTTTCTAACGATGAGCATCGCTGAACCGGTCGCGCCAACGCCGCATCAACCAGTACTTTACCAACCGATACTTGATTACCTTGAGCCAGTCAGCCCCAAGCGATACGTGGATGGAACACTGGGCGCCGGCGGCCATGCGTTGGGCATTTTGAATGCTTGTGCCCCGCTCGGCTGCCTGCTGGGTCTGGATGTGGATGAGAGTGCCATTGAAATCGCCCGTCAGCGCACCGCGTCATGCGGGCAGCGCGTCATCATCCGCCATGATTCCTATTCCAACCTGGCCGCTCATCTCAAAACCCTGGGCTGGGAATGCGTGCATGGCATCCTGCTTGATCTGGGAGTCTCCTCCATGCAGCTTGATACGCCTGAACGGGGGTTCTCGTTCATGAAGGAAGCCCCGCTGGATATGCGCTTCGACGCGGCCCAGGATATCACAGCCAGCCGCCTGCTCGATACTCTCGATCAGAAACGCCTGGCGGAAATCCTGCGGGAATATGGCGAAGAGCCGCGCGCCAACGCCATCGCGGCAGCCATCCTCCGCAGCCGGCCCATCCGCACCACCACCCAACTGGCAGCCCTGGTTTCGGCGGTTTATAAAGGCCAGCGCGGCAAGACCCATCCGGCCACCCGTACCTTCCAGGCCTTGCGCGTGGCAACCAACCGCGAACTGGATCGGTTGCAGCAGGGGTTGGAACAGGGCGTCCGGGCTTTATGCCCGGGGGGAAGGCTGGCGGTCATCAGCTTTCATTCGCTGGAAGACCGTATGGTCAAGCAGTTCTTCCGGCGCGAAAGCCGCGATTGCCTTTGCCCGCCGGAACAGGTCACTTGCATCTGCGGGCATCAGGCCAGCATCAAGGTCATCACCAAAGGGGCCATTACACCTTCGAAGGAGGAAATCGCCCTTAACCCGCGGTCGCGCAGCGCGAAATTGCGGGTCGCGGAAAAGTTGTAACGGAAATTTCGGTCAATATAACAGGCAGAGTTATAGATGGCAAGAAAAACCAAATCAGCATACAAACAAGCACCCTGGAGACGCCAGCTCCAATCAGTCGGCGTTTCTCTTACGCCGCTGATTGCCATTGTGGCTGTCCTCTCCATTTATCTGATCATCAGCGCCCAGGCTGCTTCCGCCGGGCTTGAAATCATGGATATGCATTACGACGAAGAAGAAATCCTGCGCATCATCGCAAATCACCGCACCGAACTGGCCTGGAAGACCTCATACACCGAGATGCAGAAGCGCGCGGAGAAAAGCGGTTATGAAGTCGCGCCTGCTGAAAACGTCCACTTCATGGTCATCCCCGGTTATCAGGGTCAGAACCCGGTGCTCCTGGCGCCTCCTCCCGGGTCGGATAACACACTCGGGCCGATTGTCAATGAATACTATCAGCAATCCCTGTGGGATTGGTTTTATAACACTTTCCTGACCACTTCCACCACTGCCAGCGAGGCCTCCGAATGAAAAAGGCTGTTTTTTCGCGCTTGACCCTCACCGGCGTGGTGTTATCCACCTCCAGCCTGTTGATCATCCTGCAAATGCTGCACATTCAAAACAGCACCAAGCACCAGGAATTGAGCCAATGGGCGGATGAGGAATATTCCTACGCCATTGAAAATTACACCCCCGAACGCGGCAACATCTATGACCGCTGGGGGCGGCTGCTGGCCGGCAACGAGGATGTGTATGAGCTGGGCGTGATGCTGGAATTTGTCACCAATCCCGATACCATCGCCCGCACGCTGGAAGGCGTGAACAACCTGGACTACCAGGATGTTTTGGATGTTGCCTCGAAAGAGTATAACGAAAAGGACAGCATTTACGCGGTGATCACGGATTTCCTGCCATCCGGCGTGATCGATGTGCTCTCCGACGTGAAACAATCCTACGAGATCGAGAATCCTTACGGTAAAAATGCCGATTTACCCTCCCTGCGGGGTCTGATATGGAGTTCGCACCTCAAGCGCAGCTATCCTGAAAACAGCCTCGCCTCCAACGTTCTGGGCTTCTATGCCTTCCGTGATCGCCAGGAAGGCATGGGTTACTACGGCGTGGAAGAATACTACGATGACCTGCTGGCCGGCAGCCCAATGGACACGTTCATGCCACGCAACCCTTACCTACTGGAAAGCCTGCCCGAAGTCCCGGCCGGCGCCAGCCTGGTGCTCACCCTGGATCGCGAGATCCAGGCCATGGTCGAGAAAAAGCTTGATGAAGCCCTTGAAAAATATGAGGCGGTATCGGGCACAGTCATCGTGTTGAATCCTGAAAATGGCGAGATTTACGCCATGGCCACCCAGCCGCGTATCAACCTGAATGAATATTGGAAGTACGAGGATCGGTTTAAGGAAACCACGCCCTATAACCGCGCGATCAGCGAAACTTATGAGCCGGGTTCCGTTTTCAAGGTGCTCACCATGTCAGCCGCCTTCGATGCCGGCGTGGTGGATGAAGAAACCACCTACTATGATTCCGGCCGCTATGAAAAATATAATGCCACCATCCTCAACTGGGATCGCAAAGGGCACGGCGAGCAGACCATGCAGGGCTGCATGCAGAAATCCCTGAACGTCTGCCTGGCCTGGGTGGCGGATGAGAAATTGGGCAAGGAAAAATTTTACGAGTACTTGCAAGCCTTTGGCATCGGCCAGCGCACCAGCATTGACCTGGGCGGCGAAGAGATATGGCCGTTGGGCGTGCCAGGCGATTCGGATTGGTATCCCGTGCAAATTCTGACCAACTCGTTCGGTCAGGGCGTTGCCGTTACCCCCATCCAGTTGGCCACTGCCATTTCGGCGGTTGCCAATGACGGCAAAATGATGAAGCCGCATGTCTTGAAAGCCATCATCCAGGACGGGAAACAGTATAATACAACCCCGCAAGTGCTGGGCGTACCGATCAAAGCTGAAACCGCCAGGCTTATGACGGATTTATTGGTGCTGTCGCTAAAGAATGAAACCTCTTTGGCCCTGGTTCCCGGTTATGAGATCGCCGGCAAGACAGGTACCGCAGAAATTCCCGTGGAAGGTGAATATAGCACGGACCTCACCAATGCCTCATTTGCAGGCTGGGGTCCGGCGGATGATCCGAAATTCCTGGTCTATGTATGGTTGGAAAAACCCGAGGCTTCGCCCTGGGGTTCGGTCGTGGCCGCTCCCCTGTTCAGCGAAATTGTCAAAGAACTGGTGGTATATCTCGATATCCCGCCGGTGGATGCCCAGCAAAGTCTTGTTGCGAAAGAAGGATAAAGATGATTACTGTGCAGGATATCATCCTGGCCTTGACCGGCAGGCAGATCGAACATAACGGGCAGTTGATCACTGAAGCCGTGATCGATTCGCGCAAAGCCATCCCCGGCGCGCTGTTCGTCGCATTACCCGGTGAAAGGTCGGATGGGCATCAATACATTCAGGCAGCCTTCAAGAACGGTGCGCACATCGCGCTGGTGCAAAAAGACACGCCGGCGGATCTGCGCGTGCTGGACTTGCGCCGCGCCGCTGAAACTGAACCGATCCAGCTTCCACCCGCGCCGTTTTGCATCCGCGTGGATGACAGCCTGGCGGCGCTGCAAACCATCGCGCGCTATTGGCGCCAGAAACTCGCCCTGCGCGTGATCGCGATCACCGGCAGCGTGGGAAAATCCTCCACCAAGGAGTTGGTGGCCGAGGTCTTGTCGCGTAAATACCATACTTATAAAAATCCCGGCAATTACAACAATGAGATCGGCCTGCCCCTCACCATCCTGAACCTGGGCAGCGGTTATGAAAGCCTGGTGGCTGAAATGGGATTTTACTATCCCGGCGAAATCACCTTCCTGTGCGAGATCGCCCGGCCGCAGGTCGGCCTGCTCACCAATATCGGCACGGTGCACGCCGAGCGCGCCGGTTCGCAGGAAGCCATCGCCAAAGGCAAGTCCGAGCTGGTTCAAGCCCTGCCTGCCGCCCCGGACGGGGTCGCCATCCTGAATTACGATGACCCTCTCGTGCGCTCCATGGCCGACCAGACCAGGGCGGATGTGCTTTTTTATGGCCTGCATCCCAAAGCCCACCTATGGGCGGACGAGATCCAGGGCTGCGGCTTGAAAGGCATCCGCTTCCGCATGCACTACCAGGGCAAATCGGTGCGCATGGAAGTGCCGCTCCTGGGCCGCCATTCCGTGCAGACCATCCTGCGCGCGGCCGCGGTCGCGTTCACCGAAGGCTTGACCTGGCAGGAGGTTACTGAAGGCTTGACGAACAGCAACACCCAGCTGCGCCTGGTGGCGGTTCAAACCAACAGCGGCGCGCTCATCCTGGATGATACCTATAACGCCACGCCTGAATCCACCATCGCTGCGCTGGATTTATTGGATGAACTGAAAGGCCAGAAAATTGCCGTGCTGGGCGATATGCTCGAGCTGGGCCAATATGAGCAGCGCGGGCATGAACTGGTCGGTCAGCGTGCCGCCCAGGTGGTTCAGCACCTCATCGCGGTCGGCCCGCGCGGGCGCACCATCGCCGATTCCGCCCGTCAGGTCGGCCTGCCGCCCACTGCCATCACCTGCGTGGAAAACGCCCAACAAGCTGCCGACGTGCTGAAATACAACCTGCGCGCTGGCGACGTTGTGTTGATCAAGGGATCGCACGGCCTGCGCATGGACCGCATCGCGGCCATTTTGGAGGGAAGCGCATGAAAGAGACATCCCTGGCTCTTTCCTTAAGCCTGCTGGCGTTTATTATGACGGTCATCTGGGGCAGCCCGTTGATCAGCTTGCTCAGGTACTTCAAGGTCGGCAAGATCATCCGCGAGGAAGGTCCCGGCCGCCACATCGAGAAACTGGGCACCCCCACCATGGGCGGTTTTATGATCATTGCGCCCGTGCTGCTGCTGACCGTGCTGCTCAACGCGGCCACCCTGCTGGGTTTCGATATCCTCGGCCAATCGGTGCTTATCCCCTTGCTGGTGATGATCGCCTTTGCGCTCCTCGGCGCGATCGACGATTGGGAAGGCATCCGCGGCAGCCGCAAGGGGCTGGGCATGCGCGCGCGCACCAAATTCCTGTGGCAGATCGCCCTGGGCCTGGTGACCGCCTACGCGCTAAAATACATCGTCAACGTGCCCGAATTGTACTGGCCGGGTTACCCCGAGCCGCTCAACCTGGGCGGCTGGTACATTCCCATCGCCACCATCATTATTGTGGGTTTTTCCAACGCCATTAACTTCACCGATGGGTTGGACGGGCTGGCCGGCCTGATCTCCGCCACGGCTTTCGTGGCATACGGCACCATTGCGCTCATGCAGGGCCAGGAATTCCTGGGCCGCTTTTGCTTCACCATCGTGGGCGCGTTGTTCGGCTTTCTGTGGTTCAACGTGCATCCCGCCGAGCTGTTCATGGGTGATACCGGTTCGCTGGCCATCGGTGCCACGCTCGGGGTATTTGCCCTGATGACCGGGCAGTGGCTGCTGCTGCCGATCATTGCCATCATCCCGGTCGCTGAAACGATCAGCATCGTGCTCCAGGTGGCTTATTTCAAACTGACGCATGGCAAGAGGCTGTTCCGCATGGCCCCCCTGCACCATCACTTCGAGCTGTTGGGCTGGAGCGAAACGCAGGTGGTGCAGCGCTTCTGGCTGGTCAGCCTGATCGCTGCCATGCTGGGCATCGCCTTTATTTTTGTGGAGTAAAACGTGGAAAATTGGCAGGGAAAAAGCGTGTTGGTGATTGGAGCCGCCCGGCAAGGGTTGGCTGCTTCACGCTTCCTGGCCGGTCATGGCGCGCGCGTGACGCTGAACGATAACCGCCCGCTCGACAATTTCCGCGAAATCCTGCCAACGTTGGAAAGCCTCGCTATCCATTATCGCTTCGGAGCGCATCCTTTGGAACTGCTGGAAGGCATCGACCTGGTTTGCGTGTCCGGCGGCGTGCCCCTGGAACTTCCGCTCATCCAGGCTGCCCTGGCAAAAGGCATCCCCTTGAGCAATGATTCGCAGATTTTCCTGCAGGCGGTTCCCGCGCGCGTGCTGGGCATCACCGGTTCAGCCGGCAAGACCACCACCACCACCTTGTGCGGCGCGATTGCCGCGGCTGCGCTGACCGCGCCTGCCAAAGCCTGGGTGGGCGGCAATATCGGTTTCCCGCTGATCGAACACCTGGAAGAAATGAAGGCGGATGATTGGGTGGTGGTCGAGTTTTCCAGCTTTCAGCTTGAGTTGATGACCGTCTCGCCCGAGATTGCCGTGGTGTTGAACGTCACCCCCAACCACCTCGACCGCCACAAGAGCATGCAGGCTTACGCGGCTGCCAAGGCGCATATCCTCACCTATCAAAAAGACGTTGATATTGCCATTCTAAACCGCGATGATCCCGGTTCGCTGGCGCTGGCGGGCCAGGCGCGCGGGAAATTGCTCACTTTCGGTTTCAATCCACCCGCAAGCGGCGATGGCTGTTACGTGAAAGAAGAAATGATCGTGATGCGCAGTCAAGACAGCATCCTTCCGTTAGTGCCGGTCAGTTCCCTGCGCTTAACCGGCAGGCATAACCTGGCCAACGCCCTGGCAGCCTGCACGGCTGCTTTCGCCGCCGGTTTTTCCGCGCAAGCCATGCGCTCCGGCATCGAGAATGTCAAAGGCGTGGCCCACCGCCTGGAGCTGGTGCGCGAGCGCAATGGCGTGCGCTGGTACAACGACTCCATCGCCACCGCGCCCGAGCGGGTCATGGCGGCTGTGCATGCCGTGCAGACTCCGCTGGTGCTCCTGCTGGGCGGGCGCGATAAAGACCTGCCCTGGGATGAGTTGGCGGATCTGCTGCTTGCGCGCCGTCCAAAAGTGATTTTATTCGGCGAGGCCGCCGGCTTGATTCAAAAAGCCCTGCGGAAGAGCGGCGCGGATTATCCGCTTTACCAGGCCGCTGACCTGCAAAGCGCAGTCGAAACTGCCGATCGCGTCGCGGAAACGGGTGATAGCGTGCTGCTCTCGCCCGGCGGCACCAGTTTCGATGCTTTCCGCGATTTCGAAGAACGCGGCGAATGCTTCCGCCGCTGGGTTGAGGAGCTGCCATGAGCGCCAAATCACTGCCAGTCAAGCAGCCAAACAAGCGCAAACCCCTCTACCTGGGTTTGGACGTCCCCATGTTCGTTACCATCACGGCGCTATTGGGATTCGGTCTGCTGATGCTCTACTCAGCCAGTTGGCAGTATGCGGTTTCTGTCATGGGTGAACATGCTTCTTATATGCTCGAACGCCAGCTGCGTTTCCTTCTGTTGGGCGGCGCGGCTGCTATCTTTGCTTTCTACTTCGATTATCACCGCATTAAAAAATTTGTGGTGCCGATGATGCTATTTACGCTGGCGCTGTTGTTGATGGTGATTTTCTACGTGGAAGAAGTCCGTTTGGGCGCCAAACGCGGCCTGCTGGCTGGTTCCATTCAACCCTCGGAATTGGCTAAGCTGGTGACCATCATCTATCTGGCTTTCTGGCTGCACGGCAAGCAGGATTTTATCCAGAATCTGAAATTCGGACTGCTTCCGCTGGCCTTTATCCTGGGTATCTCTGCCACGCTGATCCTCATTCAGCCCGACCTGAGCGCGGCCATCACCATCATCATCATCGGCGGCGTGATGTTCTTCCTGGGCGGCGGCGAGATCCGCCAGATCATCCCCACCCTGCTGATCGCCATCCTGGCCGGTTCGGTCCTGCTGCTCTTTTATGATACCGGCAAAGAGCGCATCGCCACCTTCATCGCCGGCATCGAAGACCCGTCCACCGCGTCATACCACCTGATCCGTTCTTTTGAAGCCATCGTGCGCGGCGGCCTTTTCGGCGTGGGTATCGGGCGCGCCAATACCAAGTTCACCGGTCTGCCGGTCGCCCCCACCGATTCGATTTTCGCTGTGATCGTGGAAGAAACCGGCATCCTGGGCGCCGCCCTGGTGATCTTGCTGTTTGTGATCTTCCTGTGGCGCGGGCTGACCATCGCGCGCAACGCGCCCGATCTGCTCGGCCGCCTGCTGGCTGCCGGCATCACGATCTGGATATTCCTGGAAGCGTTCATCAATATGAGCGTGCTGGTGAATTTGCTGCCCTTCGCGGGCAACGCGCTTCCATTCATGAGTTATGGCGGTTCCAACCTGACCATGGTGTTGATCGGTGTGGGCATTGTGCTCAACGTCGGCCGCGTGACTGCCATAAAGAATAACGAAGATGAAGGGAGACCCCTGAATGCGGTTGTTAATCTGCGCCGGGATGACGGGTGGCGGAGTGTATCCCGCCATCGCCGTCCTACAAGCGC
>CAZDUN010000071.1:0-985 GCA_964508615.1 uncultured Pelolinea sp.
CAACAGACGAAGCCGGCGCACCCGCCGCCAGCCAGGCGCGCGAGGTCGCGCTGCGTGATATTCATTTCGATATCCGCGCCGGGCAGCTCACCGCGCTGGTGGGGCCCAGCGGAGCCGGCAAAACCACCCTGACCTACCTGATCCCGCGCCTGTACGACCCCATGCGCGGCAGGATCCTGATCGACGGGCACGACTTGCGCGACCTGAAACTGGATTCGTTGATGGCACAGATTGGCATGGTTACGCAGGAGACCTTTTTATTCCATGACAGCATCAGCGCCAACCTGCGCTTTGCCAACCCGCAGGCTTCGCAATCCCAGATCATCGAGGCAGCCAAGGCTGCCAACATCCACGATTTCATCAGCGATCTTCCCGAGCAATACAACACCATCGTGGGAGAACGCGGTTACCGCCTGAGCGGCGGCGAGAAACAGCGCATCGCCCTGGCGCGCGTGATCCTCAAGGATCCGCGTATCCTGATCCTGGACGAAGCCACCAGCAGCCTCGACAGCCAGTCCGAAGCGCTCATCCAGGGTGCCCTGAAACGCGTCATGGCCAGCCGCACCAGCATCGTGATCGCCCACCGCCTGAGCACCATCCTGGCCGCTGACCAGATCCTGGTGCTGAACCGCGGGCGCATCGCCGAGCGCGGCACGCATGCTGAACTGATTCAGAAAGGCGGGGTGTACGCGCGCTTATACCACACGCAATTTAAACAAAACGCCTGATAACCTGCCAAAGCAGCGCGAATCACGAACCTTCACGTTCCCCCGGCGTGCCGCCAGTCTTGCTCGAATCGGGGAACCTGATCAAGAATAATAACAAGCCAAATGATGGTTCAGCAGACCACGCGCGGCGCCCAGCACGCGCTCGTGATTTAATTCACCGGAGGCGGACGTTATCTGGGTTTTTACAATGGGTTGCCAAATTTTAAAAGGGTTACAAAATAAATTGGGGGGGGGGGTGTAATTGTGCGTTAAAATTA
>CAZDUN010000071.1:995-3412 GCA_964508615.1 uncultured Pelolinea sp.
TAATTCACCGGAGGCGGACGTGATCTCGGCTGATTCCAAAGGGCTGGCAAAGGATATCCTGGGATCCAAAGATAATGGCTGCCGGGTGGTCATCTGACGGATGACCTGCATAAATTCCACCACGCGGCGGCGCTCATGGTCATTGCTGAACAGGCACGCGAAAGGATGATGGATGAAAGCGCGGGATACCACCCCGCTGGTGATCGCCAGCACCAGGCGCGCCCCGCTGACGCGGTTGAGGAATAGCTCGACACTGCGCGACCAGCGGCTGAGGTTTTGCATGGCATCCGGATAGACAGCCGGATCTGGATCGATGCGCCCGCTGGGAAAGATCAACAACGTGCCGCCCGCGCGCAGATGGCGGATGGATTGGCGAATCACTTCAGCTCTGATATTCGTATCGAGCGTGGCAAAAATGAAATGGCGGCTGGCGTTGGGCAGGTTGCGGAAAAAGGGAATGCCGCTCACCACCAGCTTGACGTCTCCACGCGGCAGTTGGGAGATCAGCGATAAAGCGTCATACGTACCGGGATGGTTCGAAGCGATGATCAGCGGCCCATCTGTCGGAATCCCGTCACTGCCGTCCGCGCGCACCTCCCCCACCAGCCTGGAGAGCAGCTGCCGGACAGCTGGCGCGAGTCCCGCCGCGGCTATCTTCTGGTCGGTCGCAGCGATCAGCTGGGAAAAATAACGGGTCGGCCGTTGAAACAAGGGACTGAAAATCTCGCGCAATGTCCGCCAGCGCGGAAATTTAATCGCCCTGAATATCTCCTCGATGATATCCCGTTGGATGCGATTTACCAGAACGGAATCGGATTTGTTGGAATCCTGAGAAAGTGCGTTCATTGGAATGCTCTACTCGATTATAGCGATTTCCATCAATTGCCGGGTAAAAAGTTCGTTAAATTCAATCAAAAATATCTTAATAAGTTGTTAAATCAATTGGCAAGTCTTTACAGTTTATTAACCATCTTCTAAGCAGATTTTTACAGTACCTCGCTACAATATTGTTTATGTAAATCGTTTTACCTGCGGGTGAATATGAAAATTCTGCTGATCTGCGGTTCGCTCAACCAAACCACCATGATGCATCAAATCGCGCAAAAATTGAGCGAACATGAAGTCTATTTCACGCCTTATTACGCTGATGGGCTGATCAACATCCTGGCGAAGTCAGGCTTGCTGAATAACACCATCCTGGGCGGCCGCCACCGCCGCAATACCATGAAATATCTGAAGGATCATCAGCTAAAGCTCGATATCGGGGGAAAACGGAATGATTATGACCTGGTGCTGACCGGCAGCGACTGCATTATTCAAAAGAACATCCGCGCCAAACGCATCATCCTCATCCAGGAAGGCATGACCGAGCCGGAAGGTCTGATGTTCCACCTGGTAAAACTCTTCAGACTGCCGCGCTGGCTGGCCAACACCTCCGTGACCGGTTTATCCAACGCTTATGACACTTTCTGCGTGGCATCGCAGGGGTATCGGGATTTGTTCATCAAAAAAGGTGTAATCCCTGAAAAGATCGCCGTTACCGGCATCCCAAATTTCGATCATCTCGCCGATATCCAACCCGGTAACTTTCCATACAAGGACCACGTGCTGGTGGCCACCACGCCCTTCCGCGAAACCATGCGCCCGGAATTCCGCCCGCTGTTCATCCGGCGCTGCGTGGAGATCGCCAATGGACGACCGTTGATTTTCAAATTACACCCTTTGGAGAACACGCGCCGCGCCATTCGCGAGATCAACCGCTACGCGCCGGGCGCCAAGGTGTACTGGCGCGGCGACGTCAACAGCATGATGTTTAACGCGCAGACGGTCATCACGCAATGGTCGAGCTGCACTTTCACGGCCATGGCGCTGGGCAAAGAAGTTTTTTCCGATCTCGATCCGCGGGAGTTGAAGCAGTTGATGCCGATCCAAAACGGCGGCACCTCTGCTGTGAAAATCGCCCAGGTCTGCCTGCAGGTGCTGAACACACCCATGCCGGTGATCGAGCAGCGCCGGCGCAGCCTGCGCACCCGCAGCCTGTGGGAAAATCTCGGAATTTAATATTTCCAGACAAATCTTTAATTCGATTTTGAAAAGAACCATCCATTTGAAAACCGGATGGTTCTTATTTTTGGTTTCCGCTCTCGTTTCCAGGGCAAACCAGGATCAAGGTTCGAGGTACGGCTGGTCGAAGCGCCTTTCAAAAGCTCCATTCTTTTTTAATTGGTTGTCCCAGTACATCTGCGTAAAAGGGAACTTCAACAACAATTTGAAGATCGGTATCAGAACCGCGGGATATTTTTCCACCGACGCAATTTTCCGAACAAGATCAAGATCGAATGCACCGTCCTGCGCCAGCTGGGCACCCAGGGAATTCAACGCCTCAAACAGTTTCCGGTTCATCGAATCCGGCATCA
>CAZDUN010000071.1:3422-6040 GCA_964508615.1 uncultured Pelolinea sp.
CCTCGCTGCCGCCGCGTACAATCGTGCCCAGGTAGGGGCTGTTCAAACGCTGCGCCAATGAACCCAGATAGCGCTCCACGTGGCGTGAATGGGCAGCCTCCGGAAAGCCGGACTGCACCAGGAATGCCATGGGGGGATTTTCCTGGCGGTTCTCGAATTGAGCCAAAACCTCGATGAATTCTTTCACAATTCCCGGCATGCCATCCGTGTACAAGGGAAAGCCCAACAGAACGCAATCCGCTTTGCGATAAGCCTGCGCGAACGCCTGTTGATCCTTTACCTGGGTCAGGTGCAGGGTTTCTATCGTCGTGCCGCCAGCGGACATGAAACCATCCGCGATTTTCTGCAGCATGATGGGGGTGTTGCCGCCTTTGCCGCGCGGCGAGCCGTTGAGCACCAACAGACGCCTCGGCGGGGCAATCTGCGCCATAACCAACGGTTGAGCTGCCGCGCCATCCGGTTGGAATACCAGCTCCCGGCAGGCTTCCATTTTTTCAACCAGCACATCTGCGGGCAGATCAGTCGTCTCGGCAAAAGCCAGCTTGCTCTTGATATTCAAAGCCGTACGCGCGAAGATGCGTTTGACCAAATCCAGCTGTTCAGCGCCGTCCGATTCACCCGGCTTCATCAGCAAACCGAAAACAGGATATTTCTTATAGCGCGCCAAATGGTGCGCCTCGCCTTCGACTACTTCGAAATACGGATGCACCAACGGGATGGAGCGGTCCATGATTCTTTTAAGATGAAAGGAAGGAAAACCCAGCACCAACGGCGAAGCCCACAACACAAAATCGGCCTGGATCACCTGCCGGGCAATCTCGTTCGCGTCGTCCTTGTGCACGCACTGGCCGGGCGTCTTAACCCAGCAGCCGAAACAACCGCTGCAATGGTGGATATTCATGTCTTTTAAAATGAAATGCGCCACCTGGTGTTTGTTCTGGTTGAGCCTCTCCACCAGCGTGCTTATATATTCATCCCACCGTTTGTTTTCCAATTGCGTTTGACCGTCAAGAATTACGATTTTCACTTCTTCCTCTTTTCTTCAGTTATTTTCCGGATTGAAACACCAGGTGAATCGCTTCCTGAGGGCAGTTATCCGCGCACTGCGCACACAGGATGCATTCGGGATTTTCCATTTTTTCCTGGGCAACCATACGGTTGACATCCAGGCTCATCGGGCAATTCAGCGTGCACTTTTTACAATCGATGCAAAGATCGCTCTCCGCCCTCAAGCGGAAAGCCGGCCAGCCAAAGATATTGCGGAGCTTGCGCCCGAGGATCATGAAGGGCGCCATCCAGCAAATCGCGTGGCAAGCGCCGCGCCGGCCCAGCAGCAAATTGAGCCCGAATATGATGCCAACCACAAGATAGTAAATGATGTATTTCACCGGCATATCAATGGAAATGCCGGATTCGGTCAGCAGGAAAAAATCCACTTTTTGATAACCGCCGGCGGAAATGGCGAAAAAGGCGATCATGCCCAGCCAGACGATCCAGATTGCCCATTTCAGGTAATCCAGCCAGTTCCTGACCGGCTTTTCATTGACCAGGGCAGCCACCTCGCCCAATCCGCCCGCCGGACAAATCCAGGAACACCACAACCGGCCAAAGATAAGAGATGAAATGAACAAGGCAATGAACGCCATGAAACTGGCGTTGATGATGCCCTGTGACGACCCGTAAAGAATAACGTAAGGGGATAGATAGTTCATGGTGATGGGAAACAGCAGCAATGAGAGGATCAAGGTTAACGCTCGCGCGCGCTGCCGCATGATTTTCTTGTCCATAAATTTCTCCAATTACCGAATCTTTTTTATTTTTCGGGTACGCGCTTGTTTTCCAGGTCGGAAATGATATCCCTGGCCCATTCCTGCTGGGCTTTGGCGATGCGCATGCCCAGGTCCAGCGTGGCATTCCAAAAATAGATTTCGCGCTCCGATTTGATCATTGGACGGTAAATGTTTTCGATCTTTTCCGGGATTTTTCCATATCGTTCGATCAATTCATCCATCATGCGGTCAACAAACTGGAAGATGCGCAGGTTGACCTCATCCGGGAATTGGCCGGCGAAAAATACCTGGATCAAGGGCGCGCTGTGCGGTTCACCCCCTTCCGGCGGGGAGAGCAGCCACTTCTTCAAGGCTTCTTTGCCGGATGCGGTGATGGAAAAAATCTTGCGATCGGGGCGGGTTTCCTGTTCAATGACCTCTCTGTCCACCCATCCTTGTTCGTGCAGCCGGTTCAACGTGCGGTAGATCTGGCTTTGGTCGGCGTACCAGAAATGACGAATGGAATCATCGAAGGCTTTTTTCAGGTCGTAACCCGTCATCGGTTGATAGTTGAGGAATCCTAGAATGGCGTAATCCAAACTCATGGACATCTCCTATAAATTTCGCTATTTATATGCATTATCCTATATAATATAACACATATATCCCAAGAAATAAAGAGCTTTCATCGAAAATAATCATGTTTAGCCAAAACCCAACCTTCAACACCATGTAAAATTTGGGAAAAATATCTATACAATATATAATGCACTCACGGAATAACATTCTTTCATTGCAGACCGAGAATATGTCCGAGGAGGTATAAAAAATGAGATTAAGAACATCATT
>CAZDUN010000071.1:6050-10376 GCA_964508615.1 uncultured Pelolinea sp.
TTCTATTTCAGCTGGTTTTGCTTTTTATCTTTTTTTTATCAGCATGCGTTTCTACTATAAACACGCCCAAAACAGAGGATAAAACGATCAATACGGAGCAACTCACGTTGGCTCCAACATTAGCCCCTGTAAAAACCGCCATATCTATGCATTCAGATATACCCATTAGTCCAAAACCAATCATCATTGACACAGACATGGCAATTGACGATTGGGGCGCAATACTTTATATGCTTCAGAATGAGAATGCGGACGTGTTAGGGATTTCCCTGGTCGGCGATGGCGAAGCCACCTGCGTGCCGGGTGTGGATAATATCCTCAGGCTGGTTTCGATCGCCGAACACGATCCCATCCCGGTAGCCTGCGCCAATCCCAAACCCCTTTCAGGAAATAACACTTTCCCGGGGGACTGGCGAAGCAGCGTGAATGCGTTTTATCGAAAAAACGAAACTACGCGTGCTGAAAACCCCGCCACGACAGAAAATGCGGTGGAAATGATGAAAGATTTGCTGATGAACTCGCCAGAGCAAGTCACTTTTTTGATTACTGGACCTACAACCAACATCGCTCAATTACTGCAAGATTTTCCCGAGATCAAAGGAAAAATCGCGCACTTTTACGTAATGGGAGGTGCGGTCAATACTAATGGAAACATGGGGGAAGGCAGTACTGCTGAATGGAATTTTTACATTGATCCGGCAGCCGATAATATTATGCTTCAGTCCGGCATACCGGTCACATTGGGTTCATTGGACTATACCGACAATTTCCCGTTTGATAATTATTACTATGAGAAAATGATGCTCAGGCACGATACGCCCGCGGCAGAATTCCTCTTCGGGTACGAGGAAGCCAATTCATGGCGACGCAATTCAGGTAATTATCTTTGGGACCAATCCACAGCAGTCATGATGATGAATGAATCAATGGCGAAATATGAGCAAGTGCGCATGTGCGTAGTGGAGGAGGGTGAAAATGAAGGTGCAATTATTCAAAGTCCGGATTGTCCTGAACATCGTTTTGCCTCACACGGAAATAAAACCGAGGTTTTCGAGGAATACTGGCAAGTAATCAATCGTGAAAAATAGCAGTCGTGGAAATGACCATCCTGGAATTATTGAAGAACCATATCGATCTGCAGCAGGTGCCCTTCAGCGAGCGCGGATCGCGGCTGCTGGTGTATCGCTCGGCAGAAAAAGACAGCTTGTCCATCAAACTGGCGGAGAGGCTGATATTTCTGGACGCGGATATCGAAGCTTATCTGCGCCGGCCGCCTTTTGTGGATGATTTATGCCTGCTGGATGCCTGCGGCGAACCATTGGCGTTCAAAATCACAACCTGGCCTCACCGCTTGAGCCTGTCCACCGCCCTCGGTGATTTCGGGATTGCCTTTCAGGACGAGCAGACTATCTCGATCGGACTGCCGCCCGGCCAGGCTGCCGGCCTGCGTTTTTCGGTCGATCATGGCAATTGGCAAGCCATCCAGCGCGGCGGGCAGGTTTCTTCTTACCGCTGCCTGAGCTATCAAGCCAACACCGACCTGATCAGGAATACCGCCCAAGTGGAGAATGGCAGCTTTCAGATTAATTGCCTGGCTGACGCCGGGCAGGATGCCAGCATCGTGATGCGAATCAGCGCGAGCAAAGATACCGTTGAAGCGCAGTCTTTCTCGCAATCAGTCAGGCAGGCCGCCCGGCGTTGGCAGGATTGGTTCGCGCAAGCCCCGCCGGTGGACGCCCGCTATCAAAAGACCTGCTACCTGGCCTTGTGGGTGATGGCCAATAATCTGATCAGCCCGCGCGGCATTATCCGGCACGAGGGCATGGCGCCTTCCAAGACCAAGTACATCGGCCTGTGGCTGTGGGATAGCGCCCTGCACGCCCTGGCATTGCGCCACATCGATCCCGCCCTGGCACAAAACCAAATCCGCAATATGCTGGCCGGCCAACTGGTCGACGGCATGCTGCCGGACGCCATCCACGACGAAGGCATCGTCAGCGAGATCGGCCACCCCGTCCCGGGCAGGGTCACCAAGCCGCCTATCCTGGCCTGGGCAGCCATGAAGCTGTACGACCAATTCCCGGATCAAGATTTCATCCGCGAAATCTATCCGCCGTTGACGCGCTGGAACGCCTGGTGGTTCAACCAGAGCAATATCAACCCCGACGGGCTGGCGCAATACCACCATCCTTATTCATCCGGCCTGGATGACAGCCCGCTGTGGGATTTTGGCATGCCGGTCATCTCGCCCGACCTAAACACTTACCTCTACCTGCAAATGAGCTCCCTGGCGCGCATGGCTGAAATTCTCGGCCTGCCGGAGGAAGCGCAAACGTGGAAAAACAAAGCCGCCGCATTGTTGGAAAAAATGATCGCGAATTTATGGGATGAAGAACGCGGATGTTTTCTGGCGCTGCACGCAGGCCAGCCGCTGCCGGTTCTGACGCCTTTCAACCTGTTCCCGCTGTGGTGCGGGCAGCTTCCGCCGAATATGCGGGAAAAATTGATGGCCCATCTGACCGATGAAAGCGAGTTTTGGCGCGAGCCGGCTGTACCCACGGTGGCGCGCAACGATGCACGCTACAACCCGGACGTGATGTGGCGCGGACCGGTTTGGGCCAACATCAATTATTTTCTGATTGAAGCCTTGAACATTAACGGAGAAACCCGGCTGGCGGATGAACTGCGCCGCAAAACGCTGGATTTGATCATGGCCCAGCCGGGCATTTTCGAGTATTACAACGCGGAAACCGGCGCCCCCGGCGCGCAGGCCGCTCCGATTTTCGGCTGGACGGCCGCAGTCTTCATCGAGCTGGCCATCCAGGCCAGCCGCGCAGCCTGATTTCCCTCTTCAGATGGCTCACTCCAACGCGTCGAAATAAGCCGCTACCGCCTGCCGGCCTGAGTCGTACAACTGGCTGTAAATTTCCGAACCGGGTTTGATCTCAAAATCCACCGAGGAAACTCCGCAGTCGCTGATGGTGATGGTGCGTTTCTCATCCAGGATGTTATTTTGCAATCCGGCGATCTGGTGCGAATCGTAGAAGTTCCTACCGGTCAGGGCTACGAACTCCCACAGGTTTTTCGGAAACTCCGCCACATCGGTATATTTATCCTTATCAGGCGCCAGGAAAAGGCCGAGCGATTCCCAGTTGACGCCCTCGCTGAATTTGCGCGGCTCGCTGACGTAGCTTTCATCATCGAAAACGTCCAGCGGGTAATTGTTGTATAAGCCGCCATCCACGTAAAAATCGCCCGCGCCGAACTGGCTGCCATCGAAGCGCAGCGCTTCGAAATACAGCGGGATCGACATGGACAGGCGCACCGCGTCCGCCACGGCCGCCTGTGGCGTGGTTTCAAGCGAAAAAATTTCAGGGCGGTGGCGTGAAATATTCGAAGCGACGATGTACAGGTCTCGATAACCTGCCTGGGAGAAATCAGCGAAAGTCGCGCGCGCGTTGCCGTCACAGTAGCGCGCGATCACCTGGCTGATCCATTGGTAGAAATACTCGCTGGAATACCAGCCGTAGCTCTCAAAGAGGCGTTTATAACTGCCGGTATTGGCCAAAGTCAAGATCTTGCCTTTAACCCCGCCCTCCATGGCTTTTTGCGGCACGCGCGAAAGGTCAAGCGTGTTGAAGATATCCAGCGTATCAGCCACTGACAACCGCAAGCTTAAAAGAGTTGAAGCGATCGCGCCGGAAGAAGTTCCAGCCACGCGCTCGATCCCGTCCAGAATCCCCAGTTCATCTAATTTTTCCAGTGCGCCCATGTAGGCGATCCCGCGCACGCCGCCCCCCTTGAAAACCAGGTTGCGGTATGCATAAGCGCGCTTGGGGCTGGCAAACGCGAATTTATTCTTGAGGTCGGTAAAGAAATCGTGTAATTTCATTTGTGCTTGAATCTATCCTTCATAATACGTCCATAATTATACATACACTCCTGTTTACGCCAAATCCACTACGCTGGTTGCGGAAAACCAAACCGCGGGCTTGCCCGCCATCCCATCTGCAGACAGAGAGCCATCCCGCGGTATTCGGCGCTACCCGATGCGTAATCCCAACTACTCAAACAAGAATTTCACATCCGCCGGCATGCCGGATTTCAGATCGTGGTCTGGGTTGGGCAGCGTGATCTCAACCGCGAACACGGTAGATTTGCGCCCTTCCACAGTTTGCACATTGCTGGGCGTGAACTCGGCTTCATCCGAAATGCGCGTGACTGTGCCTGTGTAGGTCTTATCGGGGTAAGAATCCACGCTAACCACCACCTGCTGGCCCAGGTTCACCAGGCCGTATTGGTCTTCAGGGATATAGACCGTCAGTT
>CAZDUN010000072.1:0-10236 GCA_964508615.1 uncultured Pelolinea sp.
AAAAATTCGTGGCTGACAGCTACCCGCTGTGGACCTGGCAGCCATTGAAAAATATACTGGATACGGATTACTGGTTCTGGCTGATCTTCCGCCAAGGCCAAATGTATCAGGAAAATCACCTCATTTGGGTGAATGAGAAAATATTCCAAAACCAATTATTGAGGCAATGAGAATTAATGATTCGATCGATCGCGATTGATGGGCCGGTGGCATCCGGCAAGACCAGCGTGGGTTTGGATCTGGCAAAAAGATTGGGTTTCCTTTTCCTGGATACTGGCGTCATGTATCGGGCAGTGGCCTGGGCAGCTTTGCGTAGAGGGTTGGATGTGAATGACGAACAATGCGTTTCGAGGTTGGCTGAAGCCTTGAAAATCGATATCCGCATACCCAGCCTGGATGACGGCCGGATCAACGATGTTCTGGTGGATGGCGAAGATATCACTTGGGAGATTCGCAGCGAAGCAGTCAATGACAATGTCTCGCAGGTTTCTACATATAAAGAGGTGCGGAAGGTGCTGACCGAGCAACAGAGACGCTTTGGCGAGAGGGGTAAAGTGGTCATGGTGGGCAGGGATATCGGCACGGTGGTGCTTCCTGACGCGGATCTGAAGATATTTTTAAAAGCCTCGCCTGAGGAAAGAGCCAAAAGGCGCTACGCGGAAGAAATTGAGAGGAAAGCGGATGTCAGTTACGAAGATATCCTTGCCAATATGAAAATGAGAGATCAGATCGATTCGTCGCGCGAAGTCGCTCCGCTGGTGGCTGCGGGCGATGCATACATCATCGATACGGACGGAAAAACCAAACAGGAAGTTGTTGAAGAAATTTACCAATTGGCAATCAAGGAGGGTTGAAATGTGTGATACCGCTGTCGCGCTCGCGAATGTAACCAAGGACCACAAAGTATACTTTGCCAAGAACTCCGACCGGGAGCCGAACGAAGCGCAATACCTGCAAATAATCGAAGGTGGAGCGCATAAACCGGGAGAGACGGTGCGGTGTACGTATATTGAAATTCCGCAGGTTGAACGAACCTGCACAGTTCTCTTATCGCGGCCGTTCTGGATGTGGGGGGCAGAAATGGGCGTCAACGAATACGGGGTTGCGCTAGGCAATGAAGCGGTTTTCACCAAATTGAAAGCCGGCAAACAGCCTGGCCTGATCGGCATGGATTTCTTGCGCCTGGCTTTGGAACGTTCCAAAAGCGCTGAAGAAGCGTTGCATGTGATCATTGCTTTGCTGGAAAAACACGGCCAAAGCGGAAATTGCAGCCGCGAACATGGTCTGTATTACCATAACAGCTTTCTGATCGCTGACCGGCAAACCGCCTGGGTGCTGGAGACGGCCGATAAACAGTGGGCCGCGATCAAGGTAAAGGACTTCTATTCCATATCCAACCGTATTACCATCGGCAGCCAATGGGATTTGGCTTCCGAGGATCTGGTTCGGCTTGCGTTGGATCGCAGGTGGTGCAAAAGTACGGCTGATTTTCACTTTGCCAATTGTTATTCGGATGCGATTTTCTCCAGGTTCAGCCAGGCTCAATCGCGCCGCAGCTGCTCGTATGAGTATCTTAAAACCAATGCGGGAAAGATCGAACTGAAAACCATGCTGGCCATGCTGCGCATGCACGCGGGTGAGGGAAGTGACTGGCGGCCTGACGGCTCTCTGGATGAATGGACGGTTTGCGTGCATAAAGGTTTCGGGCCGATACGCGCCAGCCAGACAACTGGTTCACTGGTCAGCCGCTTGAGCGAAGAAGGTGATGTGCATTTTGCCACAGGCACATCCGCTCCCTGCCTGAGCCTGTTCAAACCGATCTGGCTGGACGCGGGGATGCCTGAAGCCAACGGCCCTGAACCATTGAAAGAGTTCGATGCGGATTCTCTATGGTGGCAGCATGAGCTGCTGCACCGCGAAGTGCTGAAAGATTTCGATACCCGCTCGGCTATCATTAAAGACGACCGAGATCTGATGGAAAAAGAATGGATCGAGCAAGCCTTGCATGCACAGTCAGCTGATCTGGCTGCGCGTAGAAAGATCAGCGCAAGCGCATTCAGTCAATCGCGGCCGATTACGTCGAAATGGATCGAGTCCATCAAACCTCTGGGAATCAAGCAGCGAAACACCTTTTATTACAACTGGGAATGGCGCAATCAGAACAGAAAAGCTAAAATAAAGCTATAAGCAAACAGAGGTTATTAAATGCAAAAACGCGCGGGCAAGCAGCAATTCAATCCGGATGCGGTAAAAGATCCAGACCTGCGCGCGTATTTACAACATCTGATAGCTTCCCTGGATAAGCAAAACCAGGAACTGCGCATTCAATCTCAGCGAAACAAAGTATTTGAGAAATACCTCCAAGCGGCATCCACGCAAGAGCTGATTGACACGGTTGCCGAAGTCGTGCGCATGCCCGGCAGCAGCCTCCGTATAATTTTGCAGGAAAAGCACTCATTGGGTCAAAGTGAAGTTTTGAAAGCTGCGAGCGGGGAGTTGGCGCAAGAACTTGGATACCTGGACGAGCAAATTCTGCACCAGCTTGGAAATGAAAACCAGTTGATCATTCCCGACACCACGAAAATTCACTCTATCAAATTTATGCAAGAAAAAAAATTCCCGCGCACGATTGCCGCATTTCATTTTCTAAGAGGAGATCAGTCAAACGGGTATTTATGGCTGGCTTATCAAGCCAATAAGGATTTTACCGATTTCGAACTGGAATTGATCAACGCCGTATTGCAGTCATTGGCGCAGGTTTGCGAACAATCACAGAAACTATCCAATCTTTATGATCGGAGCTTGGCATTCGAACGCGCGCTTGAACTGGTTGATTTTCCCATCCTCATCGTGAATCATCAGCATGAAATTCGTTATGCCAATGCAGCCTGGAAAAGCCTACCAAAAGAACAGACGCAGGACATATGCAGCGCGAATTCGATTGCGCAGTGGCTGGATACAGGAGAAAGCGAAATCGAAGCGGAAGTGAAGTTCGGCAGCCGGATTTATCGCGTAAAAGGAATCCGGATCGCAGCGCAGGAATACCGGGATTCGGCTGTACTGTTCCTTCTGGATGAAACGACTTTCATGCGCAAGCAAAACTACCTACTTATGGCGATCGATTGTATTTATCATGATTTCAGGTCATCACTGGTCAACTTGCGGGGGTTTTCCAAGTTATTGGGAATGGTGGGTGAGCTAAATCCGAAACAAAATGAATACCTGGCATTGATCAATAACGGTGTGGATGAAATTTCTACCATCGTGGATGATATATTAAAAGTGAGTCGGTTGGAAGAAGAAGGCGGATTGCGGATTTCTTCCAGCGCCCCTATGGAAATCCTTGAAGAGGCGATTGCCCAGGTGCAGGCAGATGCGCGCCAAAAGAGATTGGCGATTAATCTGGATTCGAAATCACAGGAAGCTGTTCAAGTGGATAAGGTGTTTTTTCTGGCGGCACTGCGTATGTTGTTAACCAACGCCATCCGTAGCTCCCATATTGGCGGAACAATCTACGTAGAAGAAGAAATTTGCCAGAATGAATGGATTGTCTCGGTGCGGGATGAGGGCAAGGGTATCTCGCGGGTCGATATCGATAAATTGAAAGCCAGCCATTTCCAAACGGAGGAATGGCCGGGATTATCTCTGGTCAACCGGATCACGAAATTTCATAAAGGGCAGATTAATATCGAGAGTGAGCTGGGTAAAGGCTCCAAATTCATCATGCGCCTGCCGATGACTGTATAATAAATGCCAAATTCGGATGAATAAAATCTTAATTATTGTGTTATAATGTCAGTTTGTCCCCGCATAGGGCTAATTTTGTTAATAATTATTAATCTTATTAAGATTCCTCGACTTCCCAAGGAGGTAGATTAGTGGAAACAAAAAGCCTGGTAGCACTCCGAATTAGTTTAGCTTCTCCCGATACCATCCGATCCTGGTCATATGGCGAGGTCACCAAACCGGAGACCATCAACTACCGCCGTTTACGGCCTGAAAAGGATGGATTATTTTGCGAAGCGATATTTGGACCTACTCGCGATTACCAATGCTATTGCGGTAAGTATAAAAACCCCCGATATAAAGGTATTGTTTGCGATAAATGCGGCGTTGAAGTTACCCGTTCGTCCGTAAGGCGTGAGCGCATGGGCCATATCGACCTGGCGTCGCCCGTTGCGCATATCTGGTATACCCGGCGCGTACCCTCCTATCTGGGATTGCTGTTGAACATCTCGCGCAGAAACCTGGATCGCGTCTTGTATTTTGCGCAATATATTGTCACTTTCGTAGATGAAGATGCCAAACAGAAAGCCCTGAACCGCCTCGAGGAAGAAATTTCCAACGTGGATCAGGAGGAAATGGGCAACCTGGAAAGCCGCATAAAAGAGATCCAGTCAGCGCGCGACCAGGAAATCCAAAACCTTGAAGATAAAAAGAAAGACCTGGAAAACAAGATCGACGATATGATCGGCCAGAAAATGGACCCGATTATTAAAGAAGGCCAGGGACTCGAACAAACCATACAAGAAAAAGAAGGCACAACGCTGCGCAAAGACCTGGTTTTCAAATCTGCTGAAGTGACCGTGCTGGCAGCCGGCGAGAAAATCGACGCCAAGCTGCTCTCAGTCGTGCAGTCAGCGGTAAAAGCCAAACTGGAAGAAGTTGAAACCGAAATCCGCAGCCAGGTCAAAGACGATATGTCCAAGGTGGATGTGGCGATCGAAAAAGTCCGCGCTGAAGCAGACTTGAATATCGCCAATCTGAGCAACCAGCTTGGGGATATCCGCCAGGAAGTAAAATCCAAGATCGATCAGCAGCGCGATGAACTGGATGAACTGGCGCCGTTCAAATTCCTCAGTGAAAACCAATACCGCGACCTGAAGTCGCGCTATGGACAAGTTTTTCGCGCTGAAATGGGCGCGGAAGCTTTTGTAGATATTTTAAGCCGTTTGGACCTGGATAAATTGGCTGAAGACTTATGGTTGGAAGTAAAAACCACCAAAAGCAAGCAAAAACGCAAGAAAAGCACCACGCGCCTGAAGGTCGTTGAGGCTTTCCGCCGTTCGAAGAACCGCCCCGAATGGATGATCCTTTCAGTTCTGCCAGTCATTCCACCCGATTTGCGCCCGATGGTGCAATTGGATGGCGGCCGTTTTGCCACCTCTGATCTGAATGACCTTTACCGCCGGGTAATCAACCGTAATAACCGCTTGAAGAGACTGCTCGAGCTGGGCGCGCCGGACGTGATCGTGCGTAATGAGAAACGCATGCTCCAGGAAGCGGTCGATTCGCTGATCGATAATTCGCAGCGCGGCAAGGCGCTCTCGCGCAGAGGCCGCCGCGAATTGAAATCGCTCAGCGATATGTTGAAGGGAAAGAAAGGCCGTTTCCGCCGCAACCTGCTGGGTAAACGCGTGGATTATTCCGGCCGTTCCGTGATCGTGGTTGGTCCAAAGTTGAAACTGTTCCAGTGCGGTTTACCCAAGACCATGGCGCTGGAACTCTACCGGCCGTTTGTGATTGCCGGCCTGGTTAGAAAAAATTACGCGGCCAACGTCAAAGGCGCACGGCGTTTGATGGAAAGAAATCGTCCCGAGGTTTGGGAAGTATTGGAAGAAGTCATCAAGGACCGTCCGGTGCTGCTCAACCGCGCCCCAACCCTGCACCGCCTGGGCATCCAGGCTTTTGAACCGGTATTAATTGAAGGCAGCGCCATTCAGCTTCACCCGCTGGTGACCACAGCTTTCAACGCTGACTTCGACGGTGATCAGATGGCTGTACACGTGCCATTATCCGAGAAGGCGGTATGGGAAGCGCGCAACCTGATGTTGGCTTCCAAGAACCTGTTGAAACCGGCTGACGGCGAACCGATCATTTCTCCTTCGAAAGACATGGTGTTGGGTGTTTTCTACCTGACGCGTGACCTGAACAAGCCATACACAGGCAAGGAACCAGCTTTTTCTAACCTGGATGAAGTGGAGATGGCCTATCGACTGGATCAGGTTAAAGTGGAAACCCAGATTCGTCTGAAAACCTTGACCTGGTACGACGAAAAGAACAAACGCCTGACCAAGCCGGAAGAGCGGGTGATTAACACTACCGTTGGACGGGTTCTGTTCAACTGGATCCTGCCTGAAGAAATCCGCTTCTTCAACGATGTCCTGGAAAAAGGGCGTATTAAGAACCTGATCGCTGAAATTTATGATTTGTGCGGCGAGGACGTTACCACCGATGTAGCTGATAAGATCAAGGATATTGGGTTCCAATACGCCATGCTTTCCGGTACAACCTTATCCGTCGCGGATATTACTGTCCCCGAGGAGAAGCAGGCAATTATTGCCCAATCCAATGCGGATGTCGAGGAAGTTCAAAAATCCTATCGACGTGGACGTTTAACCGAACAGGAAATGAATGAGCGCGTAATCGAAATCTGGCAGGATACCACCAAAAAAGTGGCAGATGCCGTGCGCGCCAGCATGGACCCGACGGGCAACTTATCCACCATGGCCAACTCCGGCGCGACCAAGGGCGGTTTCGGTCCGATTTCGCAGCTGGCTGGCATGCGCGGTCTGATGGCTGACCCGGCTGGACGTATCATCCGCCTGCCGATCCAATCCAACTTCCGTGAGGGATTGACTGCGCTGGAGTATTTTATCTCCACGCATGGCGCGCGTAAAGGTCTGGCTGATACGGCTCTGCGAACTGCCGATGCCGGTTACCTGACCCGCCGCCTGGTGGATGTGGCGCAAGATATGATCATCAACGAAGAAGATTGCGCTACAACTGAAGGTATCTGGATCCGCAAGAGTGATGACGTGGCGGGACAATCGCTGGAATCGCGCTTATACGGACGCACCGTTGCGAAAGATTTGGCTGATCCGAAAACTGGCGAGATCATCATTGAACGTGACCAGATGATCAGCAACCTTGATCTGATCAAGATCAAGGAAATCGGAATAGAAGAAGTATTCGTACGCTCACCCCTGACCTGCGAATTGAAACACGGCTTATGCCAAAAATGCTATGGCATGGATCTGGGCCGCGGTAAATTGGTTGAAAAGGGAACCGCTGTCGGCACCATTGCGGCGCAATCCATCGGTGAGCCTGGTACGCAATTGACCCTGCGTACTTTCCACACCGGCGGTGTGGCAGCCGGTTCAGATATCACCACTGGTCTGCCGCGCGTGGAAGAGCTGTTTGAAGCGCGGCGTATGCCAAAAGGCGAAGCCATCATGGCAACCATTACCGGCACAGCTTCAGTGATCCCCAGTGATTCATCCAATGAGCTGAATCGCGTGAAAGTCGAGCACAGCGAATTGGTGCAGGACGAATATGCCATCCCGGCGGGATGGGAAATCAAAGTTACTGATGAACAGGAAGTAAAGGAAGCCGAAGTAATCGCGGCGAATGAAGAAGCAACCATCCTGGCGCAGCACGCCGGCCGGGTGGAAGTCAAGAAAGATAAAGTTGTAGTTTCCTATGACCTGGTAGAGGCTGAGGAATTTGAAATCCCTGGTATGCTGCGCCTGATCATTAAAAACGGCGATAAGGTGGAAGCTGGACAAGCACTCACTGAAGGTTCGTTGAACCCGCACACCATCTTGAGGATCAAAGGCCGCGAGGCATGCCAGCTTTACTTGCTGAGTGAAATCCAGAATGTGTACCGCGCTCAAGGCCAGAATATCAATGACAAGCATTTCGAGGTCATCATTCGCAAGATGATGAGCAAGGTGCAAATCATCCGGCCGGGTGATTCCGGTTTTCTGCCGATGGATATGGCGGATCGCATGGAGATCCGCGCGTTGAACGAACAGATGCGCGGCGAAGGAAAACAGCCTGCCCGTTTCATTGAGATGCTGCTGGGCGTTACCAAGGCATCCTTGAACACGGAATCATGGCTCTCGGCGTCTTCTTTCCAACATACCATCAAGGTTCTGGCGGGCGCGGCCATTGCCGCGGACCAGGATCCTCTGTTTGGCTTGAAAGAGAATGTGATCATTGGCAAGCTGATCCCGTCCGGCACGGGGTTTTCGGATAAACGCATCGACACAATTAATGCTATGGTTGCTGTAAATGAGCACCGCTTCGACGAACCAGAAGCGGAAGCCAGCCTGGTACCTGAGCCGGCACCTGAAGAGTAATTGGATTATTGAAAACGAAGACAAAAATCCTGGGTTTTTACTGCCCGGGATTTTCTTTTAATTTACACTAAAGGGTGGAATAATGATAGATGATCTTCCCGTCAGTCAAACCGACGGTGTCATTGCCGGTTTTGACTGTGCCATCCGAGAGGGTTGCTTTCCAGGCTACATAGCGGGTGGGATCCTGACCATTGAGTTCAGCGATTTCGAAAATCGCATTCTGGTATTCGAAATTCAAGATTTGGGTATACCAGGTTTTCAACGCTGTTTTACCTTGAATGGTACGAGCGGCGGTGATGTGAATCGCGTCCGGCGCATACAGGCTGACCAATGCGTCTATGTTTTTGTTATTCAGCGAATCAAACATCGTTTCAATGATATCCGCCGGTGGATTAGGGCTGCCCGGCCATTCGTATTTCGCTATAGTATCCCAAATTGCGGGCAGTTTGAGACGGCAATAATCCCAACTCCAAAAATTCACGCCGCTCATACCCAACGCGACCGCTTTATCCATGAATTTCACGATATCTTCTGAGGTAGGGTACCAACCGCTGCCGCCATACGCCGCGCCGGTGGGGACGATTGGCCGGTAGGGCGACCAACTGTCCTTGAACTGGTTCATGCTTTTTTCAAGCTGTTCATCCGGGTTGTGGGCTTGCTCCCAATATACTTGCGGCATGTTGTATTGGCATTTGGAGAGGAAATCGCTCCAGGGCAGGTCATTATGGTAATCAGGGTAGCGGTAGGAGCTCAACGCCATGGGAAAATCCGGCAAAGCGCTGCGCAGCTCATTCATGAAGATTCGGCAAGGGGTATATTTCCCTTTGTATTCACCTTCGGCGTCGATCACGTAACCTTCCAATGGCAGTTTGCTGATTTGGCGGATGGCTGCTTTGGCTTCATCCTTGGGTAAATCGCCAAAGACATAATGCCAACCCCAAACCTTGATGTTGTGTTTGGCCAGTTCATTGGCTAAGGGGCCAACCAGGTCTGACTTGCTGGCGGTATCGTAGTTATAATCGTAAATCCCGTTGGCGATTTTTACGAGAACATGCGTCAATCCGGCGCGATAGGCGGTGTAAGCGATTTTTTCATTATCGCCTCCCTCGCAATTGGGGATCTTCCAGATATAAAAACCTTTCCCAACCGGCGTCATCCCGCTCTACTCCAGTTCCACTGATCCAACCAAATCCAGTTCGCTGGCTGCCTGCCGCATGGCTTCAATCACATTACCGACGTGCTCCCAAAGCTCGATGCCTAATTCCTGCGCGCCTGCGGCGATCTCCTCCCGATTCGCTCCGGCAGCGAATCGCAGATCTTTCCATTTCTTTTTCACCGAAGATACATTCAAATCAAGAATGGAGCGGGATGGCCTGACTAGCACCACGGCAGTGATCAAACCGGTGATTTCATCGCAAGCGTACAGGGTCTTGCGCAACAAGTTGTCACGCGGAACACCTGAGTGATTTGCGTGGCTCAAAACAGCCAGGATGATCTCTTCGGGAACGCCCGCTTCTCTGAGAATTGGCGCGCCATCTTGCGGGTGCGTGGTCAAGTCGGGATGGATTTCATAATCAAAATCGTGCAGCAGACCGACGATTTCCCAAAGCTCCACATCTTGGTCGAATTTTTGGGCATAAAATCGCATGGCGGCTTCCACGGCCAGCATGTGCTTGTACAAACTGTCTTTCTTGATATAGCGATCAAGGATGGCGATTGCTTCAGAACGTTTCATAATCAAAATTAATTATATATGTGAACTATTTTCTGAAAAGGTAATTGACAAATTTCAGCAGATTGAAGGGCATGGCCAAGACCTCGCGCAAATACCAATAGGCAACTTTATAAAATGAAAAACGATAGATGTGCGCTGCAAAACCGCAAGCTTTTATGCCCAGCAGCCTTTGCAGCTGGATGGCGCGCGGTAAATGGAAAGCTTGTGTAACGATGACCAATTTTTCCGGCGCGTATTCTTGCAGGTAATTCAGGCAGGATTCGAATGTCGAAATTCCATGCCTGTCCAGAAGGATAGCCTCACGCGGGATTCCCCGGTCGAGCGCGGCTGCCGCCATGGCGGCAGTTTCGTCTTTTC
>CAZDUN010000073.1:0-506 GCA_964508615.1 uncultured Pelolinea sp.
CCGCAATATCCAGGAGAACATCACCGGTAATCATCCCAAGATCTACCGCCAGGTGAGCGCCGGCGCGGAGGTGGGGGCTATCGCGCTGCCGCAAAAGCTGACATACCCCAACGATAGTTTCAAGATGCTGGATGAAATTTTCGTGATCCGCCAGGTGCTGATCTACCCGCCCATGATCTTCAACACGCCCATGAACAAGCGTAAAGGCGAGTTTGCGCGCGTGTATCAAAACCCGCTGGATGGCATGCAGCTCAATCCCAAAGAATGGCTGTGTTACCCGGCGCGGGTGGGGCCGCTGTTGATTGCGATCTATTTCCCGCTGAATTTCTTCGAGCTCGGCTTTTCGCTCTCCAACCTGTTCGAGCTGGCCGATGAAGCAGATCTGAAACGCAAACCGGACGCGGTTTATATCTACGGCGCCCCGCTGGAAAACCCCCAATAAATGCACGCCACCAAACCGTAATTTTAAATTACAGGGAAAATTGAAAACTTGTGGTTAAGTGACC
>CAZDUN010000073.1:516-2730 GCA_964508615.1 uncultured Pelolinea sp.
CACCCCCCCCCCACCCAAACCCCCACCCCCCCCCACCACCACCCCCCCCCCCCCCCCCCCCCCCCCCCCCCCCCCCCGCGCCGGTGGAGAACGCCCCATCTATGGACGGCAACGAGACGGTCTTTTTCGATGACGAGGAGCATGGCATCCTGGTGGGTTCGGTGCCGCTCAAGAACGAGTATGCGTATTTCGGCTACCTGAAAAAGATGATCCTTACGCTGCACAACATCATCCGCATGAAAAGCGGCTGCCTGCCTTTCCATGGCGCGATGGTCAAGATCACCATGCGCGACAAGCTGCCTTTCTCGGTGCTGATCATGGGCGACAGCGGGGCGGGCAAATCCGAGTCTATTGAAGCGCTGCGCATGATCGCCAGTGAAGATATCGAAGATCTAACAGTCGTGGCAGATGATATGGGTTCCATCGCGATCGATGAGCGTGGCCGGTTGATCGCTTACGGCACGGAAATGGGTGCTTTTGTGCGCCTGGATGACCTGCAGTCGGGCTACGCGCTGGGCCAGATCGACCGCACCATCATCATGAATCCCGACCAGGTGAACGCGCGCGTGGTCATGCCGGTCACCCGCTACGAGTACATCATGGAAGGCACGCCGATCGATTGCGTTTTTTATGCCAATAATTACGACGCGGTGGATGAGCAGCATCCCATCATTGAACGTTTCGGGAATGCCGGCGATGCGCTTGAGGTCTTCCGGCGCGGCGCGGTGATGAGCAAGGGCACCACCACCACCAGCGGCATTGTCGAGAACTATTTTGCCAATATTTTCGGGCCCGTTCAATATCGTGAGCTGCATGAAGGCCTGGCGCAAAAATATTTTCAGAAAATGTTCGACCAAAACATTTTCGTGGGGCAGCTGCGCACCCAATTGGGCGTCGCCGGGCAGGAGCAATCAGGCCCGCAGCTTTCAGCCAAAGCGCTTTTGGAGATGATCAAGCAAAAAGCCGGCAGCGCGTAAGATTAAAACCATTTTATAAAAAGAAGAACATGGTTTTGTTACCTGCCTGCCATGTTCTTTATTATTTATTTATTAATGCGCAATTCTTTACTATAATCATCTTGATTGAATAAGATAGATTGGCTGTAATGGACGCCTGCTTCCGTTTCTACGCGGAGTTGAATGAGTTCCTGCCTTACGACAAACAATTTCAGCCTGTCGCCGTGACTTTCAAAGGCCGTCAAAGCGTCAAGCATCTGATCGAATCACTGGGTATTCCGCACACCGAGGTGGACCTGGTGCTGGCCAATGGCCGTTCGGTCGATTTTAGTTACCTGGTGCAGCCGGGGGATGAAATTTCAGTTTACCCGGTCTTCGAGAGCATGGATATTTCTCCCCTGGTTAAATTGCGGCCCGAACCGCTGCGGGAGACGCGTTTCGTGCTGGATGGCCACCTGGGCCGGCTGGCGGCCTACCTGCGCATGCTGGGTTTCGACACGCTATACCGCAACGATTATGATGACGCCCTGCTAGCTGAAATTTCAGCGGGTCAGGGCAGGATCCTGCTGACGCGCGACCGCGGTTTGTTGAAGCGAAGCCTGGTGACGCGCGGTTTCTGCCTGCGCAGCAGGGATCCGCGCCGGCAGCTGCTGGACGTGGTGCGGCGATTCGACCTGCAAGCCTGTTTCACCCCTTTCACGCGCTGCATTTCCTGCAACGGAAAATTGGAGCCGGTGCAAAAAGCCGAGATCATTGAGCAATTGGAGCCCCGCACGCGACTGTATTATGATGATTTCTCCCGCTGCGTGGAATGCGGCAAGATCTACTGGAAAGGATCACACCATGAGCGCATGCGGGCTTTGCTGGAATGGATTGGATGCTCGCTAAAAGCAGAACAATCAGAGAGTGGCGTAAAAAATATATGCAAGAAATCGGATTGGTGATAGAATCGTCTCCTTGTCTCTCAAGCATGAGAGGTGAAGAGGTAATCATAGATATGTATGTTAGCAAAAAAAGTTGTTTCTAACGAAGCATCTGCTTTATCCGAACGCAAGTTGAGAATGGCGGGTCTTGACCCTGCAGAAGTTTTTCACCTGATGGGGGTAAGTGACAAAGGTCTCGCCAGCCCTGAAGCCCAAAAACGCCTGCAATCCTATGGATTGAACCAGATCGCGGAGGGCAAGAAAACCTCCCTGGTGTTGAAATTCATGAACAATTTCAACACCAGGGAGGTTTTCTTGCCCTCCGCGATCTGGTT
>CAZDUN010000073.1:2740-10161 GCA_964508615.1 uncultured Pelolinea sp.
GATGGCGATTTTACTGTGGGTGGGGGGCGCTGTCTCCATCATCGCGCGCATGCCTGAACTGGCCGTGGCGGTCTGGATGGTGAATATTATTAATGGCGCTTTCAGCTTTTGGCAGGAATTTCGCGCCGAGAAAGCCACTGAAGCTTTGAAAAAACTGCTTCCATCATATTCGCGCGTGCTGCGCGATGGCGTGGAGCAGAAAATTTTGTCTGAAGAGTTGGTGCCCGGCGATGTGGTCCTATTGGCGGAAGGTGAACGTATCTCGGCAGACTGCCGCCTGGTGGACCAGGCCGCCCTGCGCACCGATCAATCCACGTTGACGGGCGAGTCGCGCCCGGTCAATAAAACCGCTGAAGCGGTTGTTCAGGAAAAGATAACCTATACCGAACTGCCGAATATGGTTTTTGCGGGCACCAGCGTGGCCACCGGCACGGGAAAAGCACTGGTGATCTCGACCGGCATGGATACAGAATTTGGCAAGATCGCCCATCTCACCCAGGAAATGAAGGAAGAACTCAGCCCGCTGCAGTTGGAAATGAAAAATATCACCAAGATGGTGACAGTCATTGCCGTGTTGGTGGGATTGATCTTTTTTGTCATGGCGCTGCTGTTGGCTGGTATCAATCTTGTTGAGAGTTTCATTTTCGGTTTGGGCATGATTGTGGCTTTTGTGCCGGAAGGCTTGCTGCCTACCGTCACGCTGGCGCTGGCGATGGGCACGCAGCGCATGGCCAAACGCAACGCGTTGGTTAAAAAACTCTCCGCGGTGGAAACCCTGGGCTGCACCAGCGTGATCTGCACGGATAAGACCGGCACGTTGACCCAAAACGAAATGACCGTGCGTTCGCTGTGGCTGCCGGAAAGATTCGATAGTGCAAAATCAAACCGCGCAGGCGGCAATTCATACACATTGACCGGCATTGGTTATGAACCGCTGGGCGACTTGATGCTGGAAAACCGGACACTGGATCCGAATCAGCAGGAGGGTGTGCGAAATTTGCTGGCCGCTGCCAGCTTGTGCAACGATGCGCGCCTGCTGGAACCGGCCGGCGAGGAAAGAAAGAACTGGACTATCTTGGGTGACCCGACCGAAGCGGCCATCAAGGTGGCGGCGCGCAAATGCGGCCTGGATATGCGCGAAGTGGAGAAGGATATGCCGCGCGTTTTCGAACTGCCTTTTGATTCACGCCGGAAACGCATGACCACCATCCACCGCATCAGCGAAGGCGAGTGGTTTGATGATTTCTATACCCTGACCAACTCGCGCCGCATCGCCTTTGTCAAAGGCGCTCCCAAGGAAGTGCTGGACCTATGCAGCATGGTATTTATCGATAACCAGTTGGTTAAAATAACCGAAGAATTGCGCGCCGCGGCCATGCAAGCGAACGATGCTTACGCGCGCGAAGGTTTGCGCGTGCTGGCGGTGGCGCAGCGTTCCGTGCCCGAAAACGCGGCAAATTACGATCCAGAGCAGATCGAAAATGAACTGGTGTTGATCGGCCTGGTGGCTATGATGGACCCGCCCCGCCCGGAAGTGGCCGAAGCTGTGCAAAAATGCCACCACGCGGGCATCCGCATTGTGATGATCACCGGCGATTACGGTCTGACGGCTGAAAGCATCGCCCGCAAGGTGGGCATCATCCGCGGCAGCCATCCGCGCATTGTGACCGGTTTCGACCTGAATGAAATGGATGAAAAAGCGCTTGAGGAAGCCCTTAAAAATGAAGTGATTTTCGCGCGCGTTGCGCCTGAGCATAAGCTGCGCGTGGTTTCCGCTTTGCAGGACTTGGGGCATATCGTGGCGGTGACCGGCGATGGCGTCAACGACGCGCCCGCCCTGAAGAAAGCCAACATCGGCGTGGCCATGGGCATGAGCGGCAGCGATGTGGCCAAGGAAGCGGCTGCCATGATCCTGACGGATGATAATTTCGCTTCGATCGTGAATGCCATCGAAGAAGGCCGCGCGGTATACGCCAACATCCGCAAATTCACAACTTATATTTTCACCTCCAACACGCCCGAGGCGGTGCCTTTCATCCTGTTTGCTTTCTCAGCCGCGCGCATTCCCCTGGCCCTGAATGTCATGCATATTTTGTCCATCGACCTGGGAACGGATATCGTTCCGGCGCTGGCGCTGGGCTCCGAACCACCCGAACCGGGTATCATGGACCGGCCGCCCCGCAACCTCAAGGATCACGTAATCGACAGATCGATGCTGATCAGGGCTTATTTCTGGCTGGGCAGCATTCAAAGCCTGGCGACGATGGCAGCTTTCTATTATTTCTACTGGACCAATGGCTACGCAGGGCAATGGCTGAACCTGCCGGGCGAGGGTGATCTGTATCGCTCAGCGACCGGCATGGCCCTGGCAGCCGTGGTGATGACACAGATCGGCAACCTGTTTGCCCAGCGCTCCGAGCGCACCTCGATTTTCAGGTTTTCATTAACCAACAACCGCATGCTGTGGATCGGGATTGCTTCTGAAATCGTGATCGTGTTAGCACTGGTTTACCTGCCGATTTTCCATCAATTCATCGGCACTGGCGCTTTCGCACCGCATTACTTGGTATTCCTGGCAGCCTGGATTCCCTCATTAGTGGTGGTCGATGAGTTCCGAAAATGGCTGGTTCGTAAAAAAGAAAAGAGCACCTAATGTTTACTATAATAGAAGTAAGAAAATCTCCATATCTCTTCAGGAGGAACCCATGAAAGTGATCATCATCGGATGCGGGCGCCTGGGTTCAGGCATGGCGCGCGACTTGAGCTTGCGCGGAAACGAAGTGACCGTGATCGATATGAATCCGCTGGCATTCGAACGCCTTGGGAAAGGCTTGAAAATAAAGACAGTGACCGGCATCGGCTTTGACCGGGATATCCTGCTCCAGGCTGGTATCGAAACAGCCGATTCGCTTGCGGCAGTCACTTCCAGCGATGAGGCCAACGTGGTTGCCGCGCGCATTGCCAAAATGGTGTTTCGGGTCCCCAGGGTGGCGGCGCGCGTGTACGATCCGCGCAAGGCGGAGATTTACCGCCGGCTGGGCATCCCGACCATTTCCCCGGTGGCCATCACGGCATCCAGGATCGCTGAATTACTGACATTCTCGAACTTGAGCACATTGATCAGCCTGGGAACCGGCGAGGTCAATATCGTTGAGATCGACGCAACGGATCTTTTGGCTGGTCAGTCCATCGATCACCTTTCCCTGCCGGGCAAGACATTGGTGGTATCCATCACGCGCATGGGCAAGTCTTTTATGCCGAATGCTTCCACCAAAATTGAATATGGAGACGTGCTCCACCTGGCTGTGATGGGCGATGATATGGATCGCATTGCGAGCCTGCTTGGGTAGGATGGAGGAAATATGAAAACAATGATCATTGGCGGCGGAAAGGTCGGCGCGTTTATCGCCGATTTCCTGAAGAAAGAAGGCCACAGTGTCAAGGTGATCGAGGAACGGCGCGAGGAACTGGAGCGCTTGCACGCCGAAATCGGAGCGGAAAATGTGTTCCTGGGGAACGGCACCGATCCGGTGGACCTGGAAGCTGCCGGAATTCACCAAATGAACGTGGTGGCAGCCGTAACGGGCAAGGACGAGGTCAACCTGGTAGCGGCCAGCCTGGCGCGCTTCGAGTTCAACATCCCGCGCGTGATCGCGCGCGTGAATAACCCGAAAAATGCCTGGATGTTCACGCCTGAGATGGGCGTGGATGTGGCATTGAACCAGGCTGAATTGATCGGCCACATGATCCTGGAGGAAATGTCGCTGGGAGATATGGTGCCATTGTTGAAGCTGCGCAAAGGCCAATACTCCATCATCGAAGAAAAAATCCATCCGCAATCCAGCATGGTGGGCAAACGTGTTGAAGAAATCAAGCTGCCCGATCAATGCGTGCTGATCGCCATACTGCGCAAGACCGGCATGGTGGTCCCGCACGGCAACGTGGAAATCGGCCAGGCTGATGAAGTGATCGCGCTGGCGCACTCATCCCAGCTGGATGAGCTGGCTGCATTAATGGGTCCCGCAAAAAACAAATAAAAAGCGCTGTAAATAATTTTTAATAAAAAGGCAGACTGGTTGAAATAAACCGGTCTGTTTTTCTTACAAGCTTCTTACACACGCGCTTTATAATTGCGGATAATCTACCACTTGATTTTTCAGAACAAGGAGAGCCATGAAAAAAATACTGGCATTTATCCTGGTGGTTACCTTGATCCTTGGCAGCGCCATCCTGGGCGCGTATATTGGCGCGTCGCTGGCGGATGGCGGGGGTGAGGCAGCGGCGCAGGTCAGCAATGAACTGATGGAATCCGCGTCCTCGGCGGCGCTCCCCAACCAGATTGTCATCTCCTCCAGCGATATCAGCACCACCATCACCCAGGTGGTCGAACAGGTTGGGCCAGCGGTCGTGACCGTGGTCGGCGAAACCAGCGGTCAGATGACCATATTCGGCTACAGCGGTGACCAGGAGGTCAGCGGCAGCGGTTTCATCATCACCGCTGATGGCTACATCATCACCAATAATCACGTGGTGGAAGACACCGAAGTGATTCAGGTGATCTTGAGCGATGGCACTGAACTCCCCGCTGAAGTGATCAGCACGGATTCTTTCGCTGACCTGGCGGTGCTTAAAGCTGAGGGCGTTATGCCGGGCGTGGCGGTGCTGGGTGATTCGGGCAACCTGAAACCCGGCGAGACGGTCATCGCGATCGGTTCACCCTTGGGTGATTTCCGCAACAGCGTTACGGTGGGCGTGGTCAGCGCCACTGGCCGTTCGCTCGATACCGGCAGTGGATACGAGATGGAAAACCTGATCCAAACCGACGCGGCCATCAACAGCGGCAATTCCGGCGGGCCGCTGGTCAACCTGGCAGGCGAAGTGGTGGGGATCAATACCGCGGTAGTGCGCGGCAGCGGCAGTTCGGCCATTGCCGAAGGACTGGGATTTGCCATCCCTTCCAATACCGCGCTGCTGATCAGTCAGCAGATCATCAGCAAAGGGTATTTCGCGCGCCCATATATGGGCGTGAGCATCCAGCAGATCGACCCATCCATCGCCCGGCGCTATGACCTGCCGGTGGAATGGGGTGCCTACGTCACGCGCGTGGGAGCCAAATCCCCCGCGGCCGAGGCAGGCATCCGCCAGGGCGATATTATCGTGCGCATGGGCGACCAGCTTTTTGATGAAAACACGCAGTTTGTGAATGCACTGTTTGCCTTTCAGCCGGGGGATGTGGTGGATGTGGAAGTGGTGCGCAATAACCAGAAACTAGTCCTGCAGGTTACGTTAACCGAGATGACTTACTGACCCGGATTGCGCAAGCGCGTCATTCAATAGTAAAATGGCCTGTCAATAAAAGACTAGCCATTACATGAATGCAGAGATTTCCTTCGATTCCATCCGGCTGATCGTCCTTGATATCGACGGCACGCTGCTGGACTCCAGCCATCAACTGCGCGAAAGAACGCGCTCGGTATTGTTAAAATGCCGTGAAAACGGCATCCACTTCACTTTTGCCAGCGGCAAGAATTGGGATGCTGCGTTACACCTGGTCGAGGATTTGGATATCGAAGTGCCGCTGATCCTGGCCAACGGCGCATATGTGCGTGACAGGCGCGGCAGCCAGAAAGCCAAGGTGACCATCCCGAGCGAAACCATGCGGCAAGTCATTCGCATATTCCGTGAAGAAAAAGCAGACCTAATCGTATATCTGAATGACGAAGAATATGCGGAGCGGGTGACACCCAACCTGGCTCATCTGGAAAAATATGGATCACCTAAGATCATCGAGATTGAAAAATGGGAAGCGCTGGATGGGCGTCTGGGAAATGTTCACAAATGCATGGCCGTGGAAAAGGATAACCTGCCTTTTCTGCCGGCCTTGCAGCGCAGGCTGCAGGCGGAACTGGGGAGCGAACTGGAAATCTGCCTGGCGCTGCCCGAAATTCTGGATATCACCCCCATCGGTGTGAACAAGGCCAGCGGTTTGCGCCTGCTATGCCCGATGCTGGGCATTGAGCTGGATAACGTGCTCGCTTTCGGCGATGGCAACAATGATGTCGAGATGTTTGACGCGGCCGGCATCAGCGTGGCGCTGGCCAATGCTTCCCAGCCGGCCACCGCTCACGCCGATATCGTGGTGCCGTCGAACGATTGTGACGGTCCCGCGCAGCTGTTGGAATTTCTATTGAAATCAAGCGCCTGAGATCATCCGCCAGGCGCTCTTTCTTGTTTCAGCAGGATTAATATGGCTGCCAGCGTGAAGGGCAGGCAGCCGATCACCCCGGCGGGGGTCGGGCCGAGCAGGGTGGGGAGATTCGCGCTGGCGAACAGCAGACCAATCGCGGCGATGCCGTTTAACGCGCCGTGGGCGATCACGGCCGGCCAGGCGCTCTGCGCTTTCTGTGCCAGCCAACCGAAGCATACGCCTAAAGAAAGCGTGAACCACACCATGGCCAGCAGCCCCAGCCAGGGGTAACCGCTGTAATCCAGCCCGTAATTGTGACCCATCCAGATTACCGGCCAATGCCAGATGCCCCAGATCAGGCCGGAAAGCAGCAGCGCTTTGCTCTGCCCCAGCGGCGCCAGTTTCGGCAGCAGGTAGCCGCGCCAGCCGAATTCCTCGCCGAAGGTGGCGGTGAAATTGATCAGCGGAGCGATCAGGATGCCAATGATGGTCTGGGCGGCAGCGACTTGCAGCGGATTGATCGCGTCTGCAGGGTAACCGGCCGCTTCCAACTGCGAGCGCAGCAGCCCCAGCGCGGGATCATAAAAACGCGGGAGAAGCAGGAAAAAGAGCGCAGCGCCCAGGATGGTCAGCAAGCCGGGCCCGAACCAGGCCATCAACCAATAAGGCCAGTTGGATTTCAGGTTAAATTTCAGGTAAAGCTCCTGCCAGCCTTCCTTGGTTACCAGGCGCGTGATCAGGTTGGCCATGGCCGGCCCCCACATATACACACTGGCCAGCAGCACCAGCGCCAGCGTGATGGGCGTGCCGGGCACCAGCACCGGGCTGGCCGCCAGCCCGCCGGTCAGCGCGATCACCAACGCGCAAACCCAGGAGATGCCAAAAGCCAGCGCCAGGAACCAGAATAGATGTTTCTTTTGAATTGCGGTCATTTTTCCTCTTTTTTTGTAAAACGATTAGCTCATTTTTTCTGGATATCCGCCAGGCGATGGGTGACTTCGCGCGATTGCAGGTAGAGTTCACGGAACAGTTGGTAATGGCGGTCATAAACCGGCTTGATACGCGCGTCAGGATGGATTTCTTTTTGGATCTTGACCCATTGCTCGTTGAGCGTTTTCAACCCATCCACCGCCCCGATCGCCATGCCGGCCAGGTAAGCGTCGCCGTAGGAAGCGCCGATGGTCTTTTCTGGCACCATTTGCGGCACGCCGGAAACATCGCTGACCATCTGCAG
>CAZDUN010000074.1:0-10048 GCA_964508615.1 uncultured Pelolinea sp.
GCTGCGGTTCTTGCAGTTTATTAACCTGGCGGATGATGAGGAAGATCACGAACGCCACGATCAGGAAATCGATCACCGTATTAAGGAAAGTTCCATAATTAATCGTGGCCGCGCCGGCTTCACGCGCGGCAGCCAGCGAGGCGTATTCCCCGCCGCTTAAATTGATATAAAGATTGCTAAAATCCACCTTGCCAAGCAGCAGCCCGATGGGCGGCATGAGGATATCGCTGACCAGCGACGATACGATCTTGCCAAAGGCGCCGCCGATGATCACGCCGATGGCCAGGTCGATCACGCTGCCGCGCATGGCAAATTCCTTGAATTCTTTCAACATATGTTTTTCTCCTTTGTATTTACAGTCATTGTTTTTTCCTGGCAATATAGATATCCGCCTCTAACATTTCACCATCTTTGTAGAAATGATGCACGAAATAAATATTACCAGATTGATCAATGCTGGGCTCGCCAGCGAAGCGGGAAAGGATCAACTCCGGTTGGCTCCACGCGCCATCCACAAACAAAGAACGAAAAATTGCGGGAGTCCCTTGGTAGGTGCGCGTGAACCATAATTGCGCGCCATCCGGTGAGAGCGCCGGGCGCGAGTCGTCCTCGGCTGAATTGACGGCGCTCAGGTTGAGCGGGCTGCCCCAGCCGCCGTTTTCCGGGGCTGCCTGCCAGATATCCAGGTCGCCTTCCTGCGGACTGCGCGGGGCGTGATAGAACAGCCGGCCGGAGGCAAGGTCGATGTGCATTTCGCCGATGGCTAAACCTGTATTAAGGGTTTCGCCGACGTTTTCCACTTCGACCCAGCCGCCGTCGCGCCAGCGGGCGGTCCAGAAATCGATATCCCGGTAATTGCCGGCGCGGGCAGAACAGAACCATAGCGTATCGCCTGCCAGGGTCGGGCAGCCATCCATGGCGGGCTGGTCGGGCATGGAGAGCGTTACGCGCAGGGGTTCGGACCAGCTTCCCTGAGACCAATGCGATTCATAAATTCCGGTCACGCCGTCGCCGACCTGCTGAACGGCGCCGATGCTGGCGGATGGCGTGAAGAAAAACAGGAGCGTCTGCCCATCCGGCGCAATGAAAGGACTGTCTTCCAGGCCGGCGGTGTTGACAGGCGCGCCCAGGGGCACAGGTTCTTCCCAGGCCTCATTATGCAGCAGGGGGGGATAAGCATCCTCTTGCGGACTGATCTTGGCATTGCCGGAAGGTATAGACGCGGCGCGATCGAGGTTCGGCTGTGAACTGGCGGCGGGGGGAAGCGCTACGCAGGCGCAAAACAGCAGGGAGATCATGGAAACGATGAGAACCCGGCAGGAGAATTCGCGCTGATTCATCCCGGCTTCCCCGAAATGTGGCAGGCTTGAAGAGAGAGAAGATCGGCCAGGTCTCCCTGCGGTTGCAATAGTATTTCAGCCTTGTGCATGCCGGCTAAGCCCCGCTGCGCCGGTAGGTGCCGTAGATTTCGACCTGTTCAATGATATGACCCTGCAGCGACTCGAGCAATTCCATTTTCGTTAATCCGGGCGCGGGCGGGGGCATTTGGTGCAGGGCGTAGAGTTTGAAGAAGTAACGATGCGTGCCACCGGGCGGGCAGGGACCGCCGTAGCCGATGCGCTTCCAGCTGTTCAACCCCTGCAGGCTGCCATCCGGCAGGATTTGAATTCCCGCCTGGCCTTCCGGCAAGCCGGGGCAGTTAGCCGGGATATTATAGATAACCCAATGCACCCAGGTACCGCCGGGCGCGTCAGGGTCGTCCATGATGAGCGCCAGCGTTTGCGCCTCCGCAGGGATATCCTGCCAGTTCAGCGGGATGGAAATATCGCGCCCATCGCAGGTGTATTTGTCCGGGATGGGAGATTTATCCTGAAAAGCAGGACTGAATAACTTCATCAAGCTCTCCTTGGAATTTTTGAATCAAGTTAACTATATAACAAAAAAGGGTTCTAGAGTTCCTGAAAAACACGCAGGCAGTTGCGGCCGGAAGCTTTGGCCGCGTACATGGCCTTGTCAGCTTCAGCAATCATTTTTTCAAGGGTGGGCAGCTCACGCAGATGATGGGTAACTCCGAAACAGGCCGTGATATGGAAAATAGTGCCATCGACCTTGAAAGCCGCCTTCTGCAACTTTTTGCGCACCCTTTCCATAGCCCTGACAGCTTCAAGCGGCTGCGTCTCGGGCATGATGATCACGTATTCATCTCCGCCGTAACGGCAGATGATATCGATATTTCTGACGTTTTCACGCAGCAAGCGCGAGACTTCCTTCAACACTCTATCGCCGACAATATGGCTGTGCAAATCATTGACTTCTTTATAATTATCCAGATCCATCATGGCCACTGCCAGCGGCCGTTCCAGCCGGATGGCCCGCGAAATCTCGTAACTACCGATTTCAAATAACGCCCTGCGGTTCAACAACCCGGTCATTTCATCTGTGCGCGCGATTTCCTGAACCTGTTCAAACAGCATGGCATTATCGATGGCGATGGAAGCATGCTGCGCGAAGATGGTTAATAAGTGCTGGTCATTGCTGGTGAACTGGAAATCCGGATTATAGTGAAAGACGCTGATGCAGCCCAACATTTTTTCGCCCGCGATCAGCGGGGATGATAATGACGCCTTGATTTTTGCTCCTTCATATTCTGGGAGACGATGCGGCCAGGCAGAATAATCCCTGATCCATAAAGTTTTTTTCGCTGCGAGCGCTTTGCCGACTGCGCCTTCACCGATCTTTGAGCGCATCCCCTTATAATTCCGGTCCATATTCATGGAGGCAACCGTTTCCAGTTCCCCGTTTTTTTCATCATATGTCAGGAATTCCCCGCCCTCGGCGTTCAATAATTTCACCGCGCGTTCAAGTATGGTATCCTGCAATTTGGCAAGATGGAGTTCAGAGGAGAAATCCACCACGGCTTTCCGCAGGCTGCGCAGTTCACGGGAGATTTTGCGAGACTCCTCCAGTGATCGATTTTTTATGATCGCCAGGCTGATCTGCGTTGCGGCTTGCAGGCAGATATTCTTCTCAAGCGGATTGAATTGATGCGGCTGGTCGCTGGCGAAGATGATCAAACCCAGGTGCTGGTTCCTGGCAGCCAACGGCAGGGCGATAAAGGATTTGCCAAGTTGATCGAGTTGCGCGTCATTTGAGCGCTGGCCAGCACCGCCGCCTGGATGGACGTAAAAATCTTTGCTTGTCATCTCCATCAAGGTTTCCAGAACCTTGATAATTTCTTCTTCCACAACGATTTTTTTACCGGATTCGTAAACCTGCAGCTTGCCGGCCTCATCCAGCATGACCAGCCAGTGTCGGTCCAGATTCAGCAGCAGGCGCAGATTTCGTGATAACGAGCGAATGGACGCGTTGTAATTATCCTTCTCAATACCCGTTCGCGTGACCTGGTTGAGGCGATACTGGTATTTGTGGCTAGATTGCAGAACCAGTTCATTGCGTTTGCGGTCAATTGCACTGGAAATGATACCAGCAATGATCTCCAGCATCACGGGAATCTGGTCGGTCCACTGGCTATCGCGCTCGACGACTGCGAAAGCGATCAAGCCGATCCAATCATCGGCGACTGAAAGAGGCATGCCAATCGCCGCCGAGATGTGGTGTTTCTGCAGAAAAATCCGTTCGTGGGCGGCTGATGGCGGCAGTTCTTGTGGACTGGAGAAGATGATGGATTCTCCCCGGGAAAGTTTCTTAAAAGCCCAACGGAACGATTTGATATTCGTGTTTGAGAAATCTGTTTTCAGAGAGCCAATGTCCGGTTTGCACCATTCGAAGTGTTGGGCAATGACAGGGTTGTTTGGGTTATCCAACAGGAGGATGTGCGCAAAGTCAGCATCAATTTCTTTGCCGATCGTACTCAGCGTCTCTTTCAAATTCTGGTCGATTTTGCTAACCGGAATATTAATGAAGCGGGTGGAAATTTCCAGCATCAACTGCGAATAATGCAGGAAACCATTGATGCTGTTCTGTTTTTCAATCAGCGCATGCAGGGTGTGATCGAATTCCAGCGACAAACGGGAGATCTCATCCGATCCGGGCAATTGGATGCTGATGGCCGCGGGATCGATATTGCCCTGGCGCAGGGCGATGACCGAATCGTGCAGGGTGGACAATCTGGAGAGCAGGGATCTATCCAACAACAGCAGGAAGAGCGGCTCCGCGATGATACCGGTCAGAACAACCGCCAGCATCAAGCTGCGGATGCCCTCCAATCCCCGCTGATAAACATCCCGGCTGCGAACCTGTTTGACGATCAAAATGGGATTGCCCTGATAATCCCTGATCAGGGAATCATATTCGATGATATCGTCCGAAATCTTATTGACGATGATCTCCGCGCCGCTTTCATCATCGAGCGGCAGTAAACTGCTGCCGGCCGGGATCAGCGCAGGGTCGTAGGGAGAAATCGTGATTTCTGAATCCACGGAATTCTCCAAAGTTTCAAACAAGGCGCCTTGCAGGTAACGGCCAAAAACCAGAAAACCGCGCTGCGGTCCTTGATCCAGACTGGTCAGAACGGGGGATATGCAGAACAGCATAGGCGTTCCCGAGGCGGATAAGACGCTAGTGACTGTCCCAACGGATGCACGCTTGGTCAGCTGCGAAGCGCGAAAATATTCCCGATCGGAGCTTGAAACTGAAGCAGACTGTTGTGCATCCAGGTCGAAAACGTTTTGATATAGGATATTGCCTTGGACATCATATAAAACCGCCAGATTTAATTCCAGGTTGGCAAAAGTCCCATCGACCCAGTTTGAGGCAAGGTATTGCGGATTGTGATCCTGCATGAACTGGTAGGTATCATCCCAGGCAGCCCAATCGGCGCATAGCGCGCCCAGGTCATCCAACTCGTTTTGCAGGGCGGTATGCAGGCGCAGCGCATCCGCGCGAATTTCATCAGTCTCCAGTTCGTTGAAATTTTCCAGAAACAGCGTGTTTGCCAACAAGCCCCAGATAGTAAAAATAATGCTAATGCATAGCAGAGCAAATAATACTGTTTTACTTCGAAGGCTCATCGGGGTTCTTGCGGTTATTCATTGTGGTTGATCAATTCGCTTTTGATCAGAGACAAAAAGATTTCCACAACGTGGGGATCGAAGTACTTTCCACTCTGTTCACGAATATAATCCAGGGCTTTCTTGGAAGTCCAGGCTTTTCGGTAAGGTCGGTCGGAGGTGAGCGCATCCCAGACATCCACCACAGCGAAAATGCGGGCTGCCAGCGGGATCTGCTCGCCTTTCAAGCCGCGTGGATATCCGCTGCCATCCCATTTTTCATGATGGCAGTAGGGAATATCCAATGAAGGCCGCAGGTGGGTAATGGGATAGATCAGCTCATAGGCATACACGGGGTGGCGCCGCATAATCTCCCATTCCTCATCGGTCAGCGGCCCGGCTTTTAAAAGAATGGAATCCGGAATACCCATTTTGCCGATATCATGCAGCAGGGCGCCGCGGCGCATGTGGGTCAGTTCCACATCATCAATTCCCATGGATTGGGCGATACGCAGCGTGATATCCACCACGCGCTGGGTATGTCCTTCGGTTTCTTTATCGCGCAGATCCAAAGCCTTAGACCAACCTTCCAGCGTTGTGTCATAGGCCAGGGAGAGCTCGACATTGGTGCGATGCAGGTCTTCCAACAGGCTGGTGTTATCGATGGCAATGGCGGCCTGCCCGGCCAGGGTTTCCAGGAAGTTGAACCATTCCTGGTCGGGGTTGAGCGGGTTGCGGTTGAAAATATCCAGCACACCCTTGATTTGGCCTTTGGCTACCAGGGGCACGCTGTAGTAGCTGGCAAAGCCCTCCTCCTGCATCAGGCTGGTGTATGCCAGATTATCATCCAGTTCACCCAGGTTCAAAGCCTGCACCAGATGCCGTTCCATGGCGGCCTGCCCCGAAATACCCTGGCCCATGCGTAGATGGTAGTGCTCGATGATACGCGTGCGGAACCCGCGGCTGGCCGTGTATTCAAGCATCTGCGAGCGCGGATTGAGCAATAACACCGCCGCAGCGTCCACCTCCAGTTTTTCCACTACTTGATCCAGCAGGATGTTCAGGGTGACCCGCAGATCAAGGCTGGAATTGATGACCAGGTCGATATCATGCAGGGCAGCCAGACGGTCAATCTGGTTGTGGGTTTGCTCGAGCAGTCGGGCATTATCCAGGGCGATGGCTGCCTGGGCAGCGATGGATTCCATCAGGCGCAGGTGACCATCATTGAACATATGCGGGCTGAAGGACTCAGCCGTGATCGCGCCAATCACGTAATTGCGCGTGACCAGCGGGGCTCCCAACCAGGAGCGAATCTCTTTATCCCCGTGCATCTTATGCGCGGGTTTTAACTTGCTTGTCTGCAGATCACTGAAGAAATACGATTTTTGTTCGCGGATGACCTTGCCATATAAATGGCTGGTTTCCTGGTCTAATTTTTTGCCAATCCAGTCGTGCAGCGGCTGGTCATTGTTCATAATGAGGGCAACTTCGATGGCATCCGAGATCGGATCGAAACGCACCAGTGAAAAAACATCCAGCGGGATCAACTCCTTCACTTCCCGGTACACCTTCTGATAAAGCGTATCCGTTTCCAGGACGCTGCTGGTGGTCAGGGCAGTCTCATATAAAACAGTGATTTCCTTGGTGTGCTGTTGTTCGGATTGGAGCAGCTGGATCTTCTCAATGGCGACTGCCAGTTGGTTGGCCAGCGTGACGAGCAGTTTCTGGTCAGCGTCTGTGAAGAAGGCCAATTTTGAGCTTTCCGAATTGATTATGCCGAACACTTTATTATTTACCAGGATGGGGATCGAAAGCTCCGACCGGGTTTGGGGATTGGATTCCAGATAATCCTTATCCTGTTTGACATCCGCAACAAGCTGCGGTTTTTTGGTGCGGACGGTGCGGCCGGTGATACCGATTTTTACCGGAAGCTCCAGTTTTTTCCGATCTTCATCCAGGCCGATGTAAGATAAGTGAGGGTGGAGAGTGTTCTTAGATTCATTATAGATCATGATGCCGAAATTATCGGAATACAGGGTTTGCTGCAGGATTTGCGTGGAGCGCTGGATCAGTTCATCGATGCTGACCGCTTCGGTGCCGGCGGAAGCGATTCCCTGCAGGGCGGTCACTTCCAAAAGCTGGCGGCGCAGGGCTTCTTCAGATTTCTTTCTGGCGGTGATATCGCGCACGAACGCCCACATACCCACCGCGTTATTCTGCGCATCGCGAGTGATAAAGCCGCTGATCTCCACCGGGACTACTGAGCCATCCTTGCGAATGTATTCTTTTTCAAACAAATCAGAATATCCTCTTGCCTGGATTTGGGCGTGCACCTTTTTATTCTGCACGTGCCATTTTTCGGGAGTGATATCCCAGACGCTCATGGATTTCAATTCAGCGTCCTCGTACTGGAGCATTTTCTTCAAAGATGAATTGAAATCGGTGATCCTGCCCTGCAGATCGACCGCAATAATGCCATCGATGGCCCCTTCATAAATTTGATGGTACCTTTTTTCTGATTCGGAGAGCGACTGGGAGGTTTCCTTGATCTCCAACGCCCGCTGGATGGTGACCACCAATTGGTCCACATCATATGGTTTCTGCAGGTAGCTATAGGCACCCAAATTAATCGCCTGAATAGCCGATTCTGTCGAAGCGAATCCGGTCAGGATGATGCATTCCGTGGCGGGAGAAACCTCCTTGATGGCTTTCAGGACATCCAATCCGGGCATATCCACCAGGCGCAGGTCAATAAGCGCCACCGGAAAAGACCGCTGTTTCACCACCTTGATGGCTTCTTTTCCGCTGTTTGCCCCGTAGGCTTCGAATCCCTTCAAGCGCAGGATATCGCTGAGCGTTTTCCGTAAATTGGTATCATCATCGATTATCAGTACCGTGTGCGGATTGGACATGTTTTCCCTATTGGATCGTCTTCTTTGCTTGCAAGTAATATTGTTTTTGAAGGATCGATTCGATCTCCAGCGCGGCTTTCTTTTCGCGCGGCAGGATAATTAGATTCATTTTTTTCGGAAAGGCTTTTTCAGCCTGGACAGTTTTTTTGAAATCACAGATGACAACGATGGTATTTTCCGGCAGCTGATCCAAAACCGCCCTGATCTTGGCGCAAAAATGATCGCAGTATTCGTGGGTATCGATAAAGACGATGGCAAAATCGGTCCGGCGGGATTGGAGCAGCTGATCGACGGATGTGAAAAGCGTGAATGAGAACCGCCTGTTTTCCAGAATCCGGTTGATGAGGGCGCAAATTTCCCGATCTTCACAGACGACAGCTCCATTCAAGCTTTGGCTGAGCTTGGCGAAATACTGCAGGATGCCTTTGATATCGATCGGCTTCTGAAAAGCAGCCAATACCCCGGCTTCAAGAGCTTTTTCGATGACTTCGCTGGAGGTGTAGGCGGTCATCAGGATGAAAGGCAGATGCGGAAATTTCTGCTTGATTTCATAATACAAATCCGGGCCGCTTTTATCCTCCATTTTTACATCGGAAAGGACGAAATCGAACTGCTCGCGTATCAACAATTGCTGGGCAGCCTCGACAGAATAGACTTCACGGCATTCGTACCCCTCTGACCTCAGAATGGCGCAAAGCGTGTGAGCGAAATTTCGGTCATCATCCACTACCAGGATATTCAACGTTCTGTTTTTCATGATTTTTCCATCGCTTTTATTATTCTATAACATAAAGCGTGTTTCAAAATCTCTATTATTCTTTTCCCCGGGAGATTGGCAGCCAGAGCGTAAATGTCGATCCTTCTCCCAGCTTGCTTTTAACCGTGATCTTGCCGCCGTTGATTTCCGCCAGCATTTTCGATATGGTCAATCCCAAGCCAATGCCCTTGGCTTTGGTTGTGAACAAGGGTTCAAAGATCTTGTCGATGTTTTCTGGTGCAATTCCCACGCCAGTATCGCAAAATTGCACCTTGAGTAGTCTCTTACTAGCCTCAGCCCGCAGGGTCAGTTGACCGCCTTCCGGCATGGATTGGTAGGCGTTGGTGAGCAGGTTGGTGATGACCTGTTCGATCTGCTTTTGATCGACGTAAACCGGAACGGACTGCCCAGCCAGGTCATTGACGACGTGAACAGTCTCCGGGGGAACGAATTTCAGCAAGAGTCGATCCAGCAAGGCCGGGATATCCACCTGATCCAGGTTGGCTGGCTTGATCCGCGCGAAGGTCAGCAGGTCGGTGATGATCTTATTGGAAGCTGCTACTTCCTGATCGATGATATCCAGGTATTCACGCAAGGCTGGATCCTGATCACTGGATCCCAGCTTGAGCATATAGAGGGCATTATTGATCACTGCTAAGGGATTGCGCAGCTCGTGGCCGATGCCGCTGGCCAGCTGCCCCATGGTGGCCAGCCTTTCCTGCCGCACCAGGCGCTCCTGTGCTTCCAGCAGGTCGCGGGTTTTTTCTTCAACGATTTTTTCCAATCCCCTGGAATATTTAAGCAGCTCAACCTGGGCGTTTTTCAGGTCAGTGATATCGCGGCCGTAGATATTGACATAATTCATGTTTTGAATGGGGGAGAAAAACAAGCTAAAAACCCGCTTACCGACATGGATATCCACCAATTCCCGCTGATTTTCCGCCAGGCTGCTTTCAATCACAGCCTGATATTCTGCGGGAACACACTTCAATTGATAATAATTCCAGATTTCCAGAATCTCCTGGCTGCCCTTATTGGCGTACAATAGTTGCCCGGTTCTGGAAAACCGCATAATCGGATTGGGATTCTCTTCCGGGAATCTTGCCAGGGACTGCATCTCGTTTTCTAACTCTTTTTGGAGCGTTATATCTTCCGAGATCAACTGAACACCAATGCAAACACCCTGATTATCCAGGATGCGCGTATAAGTGGTGTGATACCATTTTTTACCGATGGGCGAATCGAACATGGTCTCGAAAACAAGCGATTTTGAGGAATGGATTGCTTGTTCAATTCTCGATTTGACCAATGCCCCATCTTTTTCGCCAAAGATATCTTTCACATCCCTGCCAACATAGTCCTGGGGATTT
>CAZDUN010000075.1:0-9937 GCA_964508615.1 uncultured Pelolinea sp.
GCGGCAGCGTGCGCCAGCCGGCTTCCTTCTGCGGCGTGACCGGCATCAAACCCACTTACGGGCGCGTTTCGCGCTACGGCCTGATCGCCTACGGCTCCTCGCTGGATTGCGTGGGCGTGCTCGGGCATACCGCCGAGGACGTCGAATTCATTTTCCGCTTAATGGCGGGTTTCGACCCGCGCGATACCACTTCGCTGGATCGGCCGGTCGATGAACCCGGCTGCGCGGATGCCCCGCAGGTCAAAGGCCTGCGCGTGGGCGTCCCGAAGGAATATTTTATCGAGGGCATCCAGCCGGAGGTGGAGGCGCGCGTGCGCGAAGCTATTGATGTGCTGGCCGGGCTGGGTGCGCAGATCGTGGAAGTCTCCCTGCCGCATACTGCCTATGCCTTGCCGGTCTATTACCTGATCGCCCCGGCGGAAGCCTCGGCCAACCTGGCGCGCTATGACGGCGTGCGCTTCGGGCTGCGCGAGGAAAACGGCAGCGTGATCGATATGTTCTCCAAATCGCGCGGCAAAGGCTTCGGCGCCGAGGTCAAGCGCCGTATCATGCTGGGCACTTATGCCCTCTCGGCCGGCTACTATGATGCCTATTACGGCCAGGCGCAGAAGGTACGCACGCTCATCAAGGCGGATTTCGATCAAGCCTTCGAGACAGTGGACATGGTGGCGGCGCCCATCGCGCCCACCACGGCCTTTAAAATCGGCGGGCATGGCGACGACCCGTTGGCCATGTACCTGGAAGACGTCTTCACCCTGCCGGCCAACCTGGCGGGCGTGCCCGGCCTGGCTTTCCCGGTCGGTTTCGACGCGCAAAAGCTGCCGGTGGGCATGCAGTTGATGGGCAGGCCATTCCAGGAGAGCACCCTGTTCCGCGCGGCGCACGCATTCCAGCAGGCCACCGATTGGCACAAGCAGACCCCAAGCTTATAATTGAGTCATGCGCAAGCTGATCTTTATCCTTGCCTGGTTATGCTTGCTGTTCAGCGCCTGCCTGCCGGAAAGCCCGGAAGCCAATTTGGATAGCGCCGAAATGGCGCTGGCGGATTTCTTCCAGCATCTGGCAGATGGCGAATATGAGCAAGCGGATTCCTTGTATGGCGGCAGCTATGAGAGCCTGCAATCCCTGAATCTCGAGATTTCCCCGGATGATCATGCGGCTTTGTGGCAGTACGGCTGCGACCTGAACGGGTTGCAGTGCCTGCCGCTGCTGCGCGTGGTCAGTCGGCAGCGCATATCAGTTGACGAATTCATCTTTACCGTGGAGTTCGAGGGCGCTGACGGGAAAGCCTTTGTATTCGGCCCCTGCTGCGGCGCCAGCGCTGAAGAAATGCCGCCCGTTTCCCGGTTCGAATACCATATCCGGTTTGTGGATGGGGATTACCTGGTGATGAACGAACCTGTTTTCGTGCCATAAGAATATTTTCCTGATAAAATTGCGATTTCCTGTCAACCAACGGGAAAGATTAAGGATCGTTTAAATCGCCCGCAATCATATTGACACGGGGGGGAGATAATTTATACTTTATCGCCGTGCACGTTTTAAGGGACTCATTCAATGGAATATTTTTCAACACCCATCATTGCCATCATCGGATTGGCCGCCATCGCGGTGCTGGTTATCAGCGCCAATATTTCGGTTAAAAAACTGGTCGGCATTGCCGCCTACTTCAACCTGTCATCCACTTTTATGGGCATGACCGTTTTTTCAGTCGCCACCAGCATCCCGGAGATCACTGCGCATCTGACCGCCTCCGCGCATATCCTGGGCGGTACGCTGGATTACCAGATCGGTTCGGCCATTGTGCTGGGCTCCAACATCGGATCGGACGTGGTTCAGCAGACCTTCATCATGGGCCTGGTGGTGCTGCTTTCGGGAACGTTGTACTTCCGGCGTTATTTCCTTTGGAAGAGCATGATCCCCATGATTGGCACGACCATCATGTGCATCATTTTCGGACTGGATGGCAATTATTCCCGCCTGGATGGCGCGCTGTTATTCGGCACGTTCATTGCTTATACCTATTACTTGTTTATGGATGAACGCAAGCATTATAAAAAAGAAGATAACGAAATTGAGTCGGAAGAAATTGCCGAGAATATCCCTGAAAACAAGAAGGAAGTTTTAATAGACGCGGGCATTGCCGCCCTTATGCTGGCGGTAACGGTCATCGCCGCCGGTTACGTCTTGAGCATCACCGAATTGGTGGTCGTGCGCACGGGCATCGGCGGTTCGCTGATCGGTGTGGTCACGCTGGGCGTGGCTTCCGCCATGCCGGAGTTGATCACGGCTCTGGCGGGCGTGCGCCATAAAGAAAATGGCGTCTCACTGGGCACGCTGGTCGGTTCCAACATCACCAATCCATTGGTGGCGATCGGCGGCGGCGCCCTGCTTTCCACTTACGCGGTGCCCAATCCGCTGATCCAGTGGGATCTACCCTGGGAAACTATCACCGGGGCGATCCTTTGGGCGATCCTGTGGTTTTCCAAAGGAAAATTGAAAAAAGTGCATGCGTATTACCTGATCGCCATGTATTTTGTGTACGTTATCTTCCGGGCACGGTTTTTCGCGGTCGATTATTGAGTCCTGAAAAAAGCCGCAGGGCTTTTTTTTATCCACCGGGGGAATAGATATAATTGAATAAAACCTTTCTCGGGAGCGAGTATGTACATAGCAATCGACGTTGGCGGGACGAATATGCGCATCGGCCTGATGGACCTGGCGGGTGAGGCGCGCATCCTCAAGCTGGAATCGCGCCCGGTACCCCAGGATTATCAAAAGGGCATTGCTGAGTTGATGGATTGCATCGCGGAGGTTTCAGCAGGGGTGGACATTCAGGGCATCGGGGCATGTTTCCCGGGCATCATCGACCAGAACGACATGGTCACCACCGCCAACAACCTGCCGGATTGGGCGCAGAAACCCATCAAGCAAACCCTGGTTGAGCGTTTTCAGGTGCCGGTCAAGCTGATCCACGACGCCCAGGCGCCCGCTATCGGCGAAGCCCTTTTTGGCGCCGCGCGCGGCCGGGAGCGCTTCGTATACTTCATTTGGGGCACCGGCGTGGGCGCCAGCGACGTCAAGAAGATTGATGAAAACCGCTATTTCATATTCTCCTTTGAGAACGGCCACCACATCATGGAATGGGGCGGGAAGCTGTGCACCTGCGGGCAGCGCGGCTGCCCGGAAGCCTACCTGGGCGGGGACAGACTGCGCGAGTATTTTGGCGAGGACATGCGCGCGATCGGTGACGACGACCCGCGCTGGGATTTGATCGTGGAAAAAGCCGCCCAAACCATCCTCAACACGCTGATCTTTCACCCGGTCGATTTGTTTGTCTTCAGCGGCGGCGTGATCAGCAAGCGCCCCTTCCTGCTGGAGCGCGTCAAGCCGATCATGAGCCAAAAGCTGCAGCTTTTCCCCATGCCTGAGATGGTGCTGGCGGAAAAGGGCGACCACAGCGCGCTGTTCGGCTGCGCGGGGGTTTTCCAGATCGATCTGATCGGTTGATGCCTTGAGCAGCTTGAGTGAATGGTTGAGATGCGGAGACCTGCGCTCGGACGGAGCGGCCAGCCAGGCTGCCACAGCGGTGCTGCGCAATGAGCAATTGATGGCCGACCTGGCCGAAGGATTGGCGCACACTGATGCGGTTGTGCGCGGCCGCACAATCGATGCGTTCGAGAAAGTGGCGCGCAGCCGGCCGGATTTGGTGCGGCCTTACCTGGTGGATATCCTGCAGTTGCTGGGAAACGAAAAGACCATGCTGGCCAGGATGCACGCGGCCATGCTGTTCGGACACCTGACTGTTTACGCAGAGGTCATCCCGCAGGTACTGCCAATCCTGCTGGATATGCTGGATGAACCGACGGCATTCACCAAGAGCTGGGCGATCACTAGCCTGTGCATCATCGCGCGCAAAGAACCGCGCTTTCTTCAGGAAATATCCAACCGAATTGTTCAACTAAGCAATGATCCCAGCGCGGCCATCCGCACGCGCGTGCGCTATGCCATGGAAATATTGGCTGACGCTCGAAAGTCTTTTCCCAAAAGCTGGATCAAGAGCGCTCAACTGGACTTATAGCGTTTTTTCTTGCTCGCCTGCATGGGAAACACAATCTGGAATTCAGTCCCGGCACCCACTTCGCTCTTCACACCGATCTCACCCCCCAGCAGCTCTGTTAATTCCTTGACCACCGATAATCCGATCCCGTTTCCGCTGCCGGAGCCCTGGCCTTTGTAGAAACGCGTCCAAATGTGCGGCAGGTCATCCGGCGGGATGCCCTCGCCCGTGTCGAGCACGGTCAGCGCCAGCCGGTTTTTCAGCCTGTTGGCCCGCAACTGGACGATCCCGCCGGGGGGCGTGTGCTGGATGCCATTGCGCACCAGGTTGCTCAATATCTGCACCAGGCGGTTGCGGTCAGAACGAATCATGGGCAGGTCGGCTTCAACCTGGCTGACCAGTTCGACGTGCCGGTTGTGCCAGGCTGATGGCTTGTGCGCCTCGATGACCTGCTGGATGATCTCGGAAACAGCGCATTCTTCGGAACGAGTCGTCAGGCGGCCAACCTCCGCGCGCGACAGATCGAACAGGTCGTTGACGATCAGGTTCAACCGATTAACTTCCTGCGTAATGGCTTCCATATTATTCAGCAATTCGGCATCGCGTTTCTTTTTGACGCGCTCGCGGCTGGATTCCAGGTAGTTTAATATGGTGGTGATGGGTGTCTTCAATTCATGCGAAACGCTGGCGACCAATTCCTTGCGGTCGTTCAACAGTTCTTTGACCACGGATTTTTCGCGGTTCAAGTCTTCAACGGTTCCTTCCAGGTTATCAGCCATCATGTTGAAATCCGCCTGAAGCTGCGCGATTTCATCCTGCCCCTCGACCGGGCAGCGGGCTTTGAAGTTGCCCAGGCGCAGCGCTGAGGCCGCGTCGCCCAGGTTCTTCAACCGGCTGTTCAGTTTCCTGGCGAAGAAAAATGAAAAGAGCGCAAAGGGCGGCACCAGGATCACCAGGCTGATGAAGAGCAGCCCGACGAATATCCCGAAGACCGGCATGACGTTATAAACCAACCAGCCCAATACGCGGTCAACCCCCGAGATGGAGGGATCCTTCAAAGAGGTTTCACCGATGAGGGAAAAGGTGATTGTGACGATCAGCAAAAACGCGAAAGCCAGGCAGACAACGATGATCAAGAAATAATAGGTCAACGACCAGGTGAAATAATGCCGGCGCAGATGGTTCAGGTAGCGCCAGGATAAGAAGAACAACCGGAAAAAGAGGTAAGTAAAAAATGCCGTTGCCAGGAGGAAAAAGGTATTGGCATTTTCCAGCGCAGTTTCGAAGATGGGCTGGCTTTCGGAAGGGATTCTTGAAAAGATGAACAGGCAAAAGCGGCCGATCATGAGGTTGAGCAGCATGGCAGCCAGCGCGTTAAAGCCTTCCGCGGTGATTTTCGCCCACCAATTTCCTGTACGTCTTCCCATAAAAAGCGAAAGCGCCATTGAGGAAAAACCACTGACCATCAGCATGCTCTGGGTGAATGTGTCGCTGCCCAGTCCGGGAACGAACACGGCAGCCAGGGATATCAACACGATCAGGATCGCGCAAACGAGCGAGGCCAGAATAAGCGCTTGAAGAGCCGTTGTATTGAACAACTTGATTTTCATGAGTTCCACCTGAAGCGATAGCCGATTCCCCAAACGGTTTCGATGTGGTCGCCGTATGCGCCAATTTTTTTTCTTAAACGCAGGATGAGATTGTCAACCGAACGGTCGCCTTCGATGTAATTTTCCTGCCAGATGGTCTCGATCAGGTACGCCCGGCTGAAAACGCGGTTGGGATTGCGCATGAACAGGTGCAGCAGCGTGAATTCGGTGCGGCTGAGCGCGATTTCTTTTTTATCAATTAATACCTGATGGCTGGCCGGGTTCAGGCTCAGGTTATTCAAGGTGATGGAAGTTGCTTGCGGGTTTTGGTCCGCCTCCAGCTGCAGGTTGACCGATTCGATGCGCCGTTCGATGGCATGGATGCGGGCGACCAGCTCGCGCACGCTGAAGGGTTTGGTGATGTAATCGTCAGCCCCGATTTCCAACCCCAAAATTTTATCGATCTCCTCGCTTTTGGCTGTGACCATGATCACGGGCGTGTTGGCATGCTGCCGCAGGGCGCGCAGCACATTCAATCCGTCCATGTCCGGCAGCATCCAGTCGAGAATGACCAGATCCGGTTTCTCGCGCTTGTGCAAATCCAGGGCTTCTTTTCCTTGCGCGGTATGCAGCACGCTGAAACCGGCGTTCTGCAGTTCCTGCATGACGATATTCGCCAGGGAGATGGTATCTTCCACGAAAAGAATTTTTGAGATCACCGGATTTTTTCCGAACATTGATTTTCCTAATTATGCAATAGTTTTCCAATGCGATTGTCTCAACTCTGTATCATCCCATTTTCTCTATGCGACATTTTTGCGTCTGAATTTCAGCATGCGCGCGACATGGGCTTGTTATCCTTTAGGGTTGATTCGAAAGGAGCTAGTCATGAATATCATTCAAACCGAAGCTTTATTGAAAAAATTTGGAAACCTGACGGCGGTCGATTGCGTTGACCTGGCTGTTCCGCAGGCCAGTGTTTATGGGTTTCTCGGCCCGAATGGCGCTGGCAAGACCACTACCATCCGCATGCTGCTGGGTTTGATCAGGCCCAGCGGCGGGCGGGTCATTGTATTTGGCAAGGAATTTGCTGACGGGCGAATCGAGATCCTGCGGAGGGTGGGTGCGTTGGTGGAATCGCCAGCGCTCTATCCGCATCTGACCGGTTGGGAAAACCTGGAAATCATCCGGCGCTACCGCGACCTGGAACGGGTGGATATCACCAAAGCGCTGGAGATGGTTGATTTGACCAAAGACTGCCGGCGCTTGGTGAAGTATTACTCCACCGGCATGCGCCAGCGGCTGGGGTTGGCGATTGCGTTGATGGGCATGCCCCCGCTGCTGATCCTGGATGAACCCACTAACGGGCTGGATCCGGCCGGCATCCATGAGATCAGGGCATTGATCACCCGTCTGTCCACTTCTTTCGGCGTCACAGTTTTCCTGTCCAGCCATCTATTGAATGAGGTGGAGCAGATTGCCACGCGCATCGGGATAATCAATGATGGCAGTCTGATCTTTCAGGGCAGTCAGGAAGATTTAAGACTCAAAGTGCCGCAATGCGTGCGCCTGACGCTGGATTATCCGGATGAAGCGAGAAAAGTCCTGGAAGCGGACGGGCGCACGGTGAAAGTGATCCATCCCTCCGGCATCCTGGTGCCCATCGACGGCAAAGCGGATTCCGCCAGTTTGTCGCGTTGTTTGATCAACAATGGCATATCCATATCGGAGATGCGCGTGGAGCAGCCCACCCTGGAAGACCTGTTCCTCGATCTGACGGTCTCCAATGAGGTGCGGGAATGAGAGATTTTCTGGCTGTTTTTTCGGCTGAGCTATTGAAAGCCAAACGGTCGCTGCTGCTAAAAACCAGCCTGGCGGTGCCGGCGGGCTTGATGCTGATCGAATGGATCGGCGCGCTGCAGCGCAATACCCTGGGCATCCAACTAGGCGTGAATTTCTGGGCCGCCATAGCGGAACATATATCCAGGATTTGGTGGTTTTTCCTGTTTCCCCTAACCGTCACGCTTCAAAACGCGTTGATCGGCGAGCTGGATTTCCGTAATGGCACCTGGAAGGTGGTTTGCAGCCAACCGAAAAGGCGCTGGCAGCTGATCGCCGCCAAGCAATGCCTGGCGGTTTTAATCGCCTTCTTTTCGCTGGCCTGTCTGTTTATTTGCCTGCTTCTGTTCGGTTTTTCCTTGAGTATCCTGAAACCCGAATTTCAGGTTGATGTTGTTATACCTTTGCGGGAACTTGCCTGGTTTTTCACTGCTCCATTCATCATCGCTCTGTTCATTATCGCCGTCCAAACCTGGATCAGCCTGAACTGGGGCAACTTTATCGTTTCTTGTTCTTCGGGCATCACGCTCACGCTTGTTGCGCTCTTTCTCTTCGATCACGAATCCTCAAAATATTTTCCCTGGGATATGCCTGGTTGGGGGCTGTACCGTTTGATCGAGGGCAAACCCTTGATGGATCTGGTCTGGTTGAACCTGGCTTTATGCGCCGGATTTTCACTGGCCGCCAACCTTTGGCTATCTCGCAAAGAAATCGACCGGTAATAATAGAAAGGGATTTATCTATGAAAAACAAAATTATCCGCACTGAATTCCTGAAAATCAAAAGGACGCTTTTGTTCTACTTGTGCGTCGGAGCGCCGCTGGTCATCTGCGGTATCATGTTCATGGTTTTTTACACAGGCGGCGAAGACCTCATGGCGCAAGCGGAGAGCACCCGCTGGTTCTTTTTTGCTGAACTGGTGCAAACTTATTGGGCGCTGCTCTTTCTGCCGTTGTTTATCACCCTGCAATCCGCGCTGCTGACCGGGATCGAGCACAATGGAAGGATGTGGAAACTGCTGTATGCCCAGCCCGTGCGCAAGCTGGATATCCTGTGGGGCAAGCTGCTGGCTGTTTTTCTGGTCATTGGCGTGAGCCAGGCGATTATGCTCCCGCTGACATTGGCCGGTGGTTTTCTGTTGGGAAAGCTCAATCCATCCTTGGGCCTGGAAGCCAGCATACCGATTGGCCAAATCGCCCTGCTGGATTTGACGGTGTATGGCTTGGCTGTTCTCGCCATCTCCCTGCATGCCTGGGTTTCTTTGAAATGGGAGAACTTTGTCACAGCGGTCACATTCGGCATTATCGCCACCGTGTCGGGCGTCATTGTCATGAATTCCTCGATTGCCCGCTTTTACCCCTGGGCGATGCCCGGATTGATCGCCAACCACTTTTTTTCTGAATCATTTCCCTGGACAAATCTGGCTTACAGTTTAGGAGCGGGAATCATTGTGATTCTGTGCGCCTTGCTTGACCTCATCCGGCAGGAGACACCATAAAAAGAAACGGGCGGCTATTGCTAGTCGCCCGACTATTGACAATCTGATGTTTTATCTGCCCCAACCATATCCGTTCGGATTGCCCCTCTGGCCATTCCCAAAGCCATTTGCGCCCGACGCCTGCAAGATTTCCTGGTATTCTTCAACTGATAAATATTGCGGCTGATACGTCTCACCGGTCTGCTGCATTAGCGTGCCTGCGAAAGCCCGCAGATGGTTGTATGAGCCCTGTAGCAGGCTTTTATATACCAGCTGGATGTCCGCCTGCTGCGTGCCCTCGATACGCTCCTGCAAATCCAGTATATCGATCTCCTCGATAGCCAACCCAACCTTCAGTGCGTCTGCCAACGAAAGGCTGCCCTGTTCAATCAATTGATTGTAAAGCGCCTGCAGATCCGCGTTGTTGAACTCTCCGGCGGCCAAATCCTGGGCAGGATCGGGAATGCTATAACGGTTCAACAGGGTGAGGATCACGCTGGTATGCGTGAGTTCGCTTCCCGCGATATTGCTGAAAATCGGCAATCCCCATTGGTCATGCAAAAATTGATAGACGTCGTGCGCCAATTTTTCTTCTTCGCGCATATAAATCAGGTCTTCGATCACTTTGTCTTCCAAAATAGATAGCTGCGTTTGTGCGGCCGTGATTATGTTGGATGTGTCCAATTGATCGATGCTGGCCGGCAGGCTGGTGAAAGCCAATGAGAATGAGATGGCGAACAACAGCCCGAGCAATGCGATTTTCTTCATGGTAAATACTCCTTGGATTATGGAATGAACCCAGTATAGGCTTGCACTGTAAAGCAATTCTGTATTTTCCATGAAGATTTGATGAAAAACTGATCTTTAATCCCTTAAATAACCACATAAAGTTCACAATTCATTAAAGAATCTCTATAATAAAGGTAACGGGAAAGCAATATGGACTTCTTCAAATTCATCGATAATGCCGCT
>CAZDUN010000076.1:0-7971 GCA_964508615.1 uncultured Pelolinea sp.
TACGCTCGCCGCTCAGGTAAGGCAGCATCAGCAGGCCGTTGGCGCCGGCCGGGGATTGCGCAGCCTCGCGCGCCAGCGCGGCATAGGCGTTCTGGCCGCCTGCTTTTTCAATTTGCAGCAAATCGCGCGCGAACTGGTCGCGAAACCAGGTGGTGGCGGAGCCGCTGGTTGAAAGCCCGGCGGCGTACACGTAGGTGCCTTTGAAGGCGCCCATATCCATCCATAATTCCTCGGATGGAATGGGTTTTTCGATCACCAAAATGAAGAACGCGGTACTGCCGTACATAATCATTAATTCACCCGGGCGCGCCACCCCCACGCTGATCGCCTCGGAGAGCGCGTCCACCGCGCCGAAAGTGACCGGCGTGCCCTGCGGAATGCCGGTGATGGCAGAGGCCTGGGCGCTCACCTGGCCGGCAATCTCGTCGCTCCAGCCCAGGCGCGGCAGGCGTTCCAGCTCGGTGATGCCCTCGGCGAACCTCGCATCCCATTCAGTGGTATGGATGCTGATCAGCGGGTTGAACTCGCTGGCCGTGTGGCGTTCGATCACGAACTCGCCGGTCAGTTTGAAGATGATATAGGAGGTCGCGGTCAGGAATTTGTATGCGGCTTGGTAAACCTCCGGTTCGTGCTGCTTAAGCCACAGGATCTTGGGGCCGACCGCCTGCGAAGTGAGGCGCATGCCGCCCAGTTCGACCAGCGCCGCGCGGCCGTAGCGCTCTTCGAGTTGATCGATCTGCTGGCTGGCGCGCGTATCCACGCCGTACAGGATGCCCGGGCGCAGCGGTTTTCCGTTCTTATCCACCGGCAGCAGGCAAGCGCCGATGGCGCTCACGGCCACCGCGGCAATCTCATCGCCAGAGGGCGCCTGGGCGGTCAACGCCCGGGCAATCTGGACGAAATCCGCCCACCAGACGCCGTCGGCGTCATGCTCGGCGTAGCCGGGTTTGGGGATGGACATTTCATGTTCAGCGCGCGCCTCCGCCAGGATGGCGCCGTCCGGCCGGCACAGCACGCCTTTGGAGCTGTAGGTGCCGATGTCGATGCCGAGTAAGAGATTTGCCATGCCGCCTCCGAATGTTTTTCAGGAATGATTGGGTTCAAGAGTGAATTATAACCAACTGGGCGGTTCGTCAATTGCTTAAATATATTCTAGTTGTATAGACAGAACTTGAATTGAAATGGCGGCATCGCTATAATGATTTTGGAGGTTATGAGAGCTTTTTTCTGAGTCGGGATAAATTAATCAAAAGTGGGAGGTAAAAATGAATCAATTTAATCTGTCCTATTTTCTTGTTGGTTGTCTGGGAGGGCTGCTTCCGGATGTGTTGCGCGTGGTAAAAAACATGTACTCGGAGAAGTTCGAGGATTATTGGAAAAGGTTCCACTTTTGGCTAGGATTATTTTTCCTGGTCGGGTTGGGTGGATTAGCCGCCTGGGCAGCTGGCGCGGAGGATTTCATTGAAGCGCTTGCTTACGGATTCAGTGCACCGGAGCTATTATCAAAAATCTTTGCAGCAAAAGGAAAACCTGAAATCGAACCCACAACTCTAAGGCGCATTGAAGAGCGTTTTGGCGGGCTCTCGCTGGATTCAACAAAACCCGGAAGAAAACCAGCCTCTACCCAAATAGAAATGTCGCAAGATATTTTTAAGGAATTGAACAAAGTAAAAAGTGAGGGATTTAAAATTCAGAATTGGTGGTCATCATAAAAAGATTTTCCATCTGACACATGAATTACCTGGCTGACGCTACTTGAGCAGGTAAATTTGTAAGTTCTGCATACTGGAAACGGATGGTTTATATAACTTTTTGAAAAGCAAATCTTTCTTTTGAAATTCAAGCGAATAAATCAACGGCTCAGGTGGTTCAGCCTCCAACAAGTAGACCTGCACTCCCTGCCCCTGCTGCTCTTTCAGCCAGGCGGATAGCTCGATCAGGCGCGGATAATATAGCGCGCCGCTGAGCGGTTTATAGTGTTCGTAGGGCAACCCCAGCCAGGTTCGCTCGCCGCAGCCAAAGTTAAAGCTGTACCACCACAAAGGCTTCAAGTAAGCGTCCACCAGCAACAGGCTATCATCATCCGTGTTGGCAGCGATCCACTCGCAGGCGGCGCGGTAATTTTCATTTTCTCCGTGGTAGCGGCTGTCGAAACGCGCAACGGCCAGGCTGGCCGGCAGCAGGCTCAATGTGAACAGGGCAACCAGGGCAAGATACGGCCGGCGGGTGGGTTTTTCCCTGAAAAGGATATACGCGCAGGCGCAGATCACCAACGCGATTACGCCAACCAGCAGCGCGGCATAATACTGCCCGGTGCCTCGCAGGTGCAGCCAGGCGATATCCGTTTCCATGCCCTGCAGCGCCAGCTGCCAGTGGCGCCAGAGCGGCAGCAAGCGCAGATGCCATTGCTGGGCTTCGTTCAGATTCTGGTCGGTGGTTTGCACGACCCAATTTGCATACGCCGGGTCGGAGATCCATACGCGCCCGGCCTGGATGAGCGCGCCGACAGCCAGCAGCGCCCAATTGAGCGCGCGTATGGGCTTTCGCGCGCTGCGCAGGCCGGCATCCAGCGCCGGCAGCGCTGCCAGTATTAATAACGGCAGGGCGGGCAGCAGGGCGCGGGTGCTCCAGGTGATGCTCCACCAGTCCTGGTCATAGATTAAGGCTTGCAGGATCATTAAACCCGCCAGGCTGCCGAAAGCGATCAACTTATCCTGCGAAGCCTGAGCCTGTCGAAGGCTGACTGTATGCAAAGTCGTTGGCTGAGCCTGTCGAAGCCAATGTTTCGGTATTAGTGCCAATATCACCATCGGCGAATAGACCAGCAAGCCCTTGCCCGGGCTGACCAGCATGCCGGCCAGCGCCTGCCAGAAATAAACATGCGGGATGCGGGATAAAGTAACCACCATCGAGGTAACAAAGTCCGGCGAAAAACGCCGCAGCGTTTCAACCGGCAGCAGCCTGAAAATACCCCAAAGCAGCAGCAAGCCGATCAGCAGGCAGAGCGCGAACAATGCCATGACCTGGCGCGCCGGACGCCCGGCGCCTTTTTTTAGATTCAGGAAAGCCGCGGCTAAAAAGAATGGCAGGCACACCCCGCAGGTGATCTTGGTCAGGGCGGCCAGCCCGATAAAAATAAACATCCCAAACAGCGTGGATAAATACCGAAAGAATGATTTACCGCTTTCGCGCAAGAGATCCAGCAACCAAGCCGCGCCGGTCAGGCAGGCCATGGCCAGCGGTTCTCGGAAGTTGCTGCGTGCGTAAGGGAAGGCGAGCGTTCCCAGGCCGAACGCCAGCGCCAGGGTGATCGCGGTCGAGCGGGCGTATCCCCTGCGCGAGGCCAGGCCAGCCAGCAGCACCGCGCTCAGGGCGGTATAGATGCTGGCCGGCAGATGCTGCGCTTGCGCGCGGCCCCATCCGGCGGCTTTGGCAGCCGCAAAAAAAGGGGCATTCAGAAAGATGTGCAGCGGTTCCAGGTTGCCGCTCTCGCCGCGTAGGCGGTCGTTGCCATACAGCGGCAGGATGTTGTTGCCCCGGCCGGATGCCAGGCTGCCGCTCAACACGCTGAAAAGCTGCTCGTCATCCGTCACCCCCACGCCGCTGAAAACCAGCAGATAAATTCCCAGCAGCAGGCAAAAAACCAGGAGACCAACAGTCCAGCGCTCTCTTTTTCCCATATGTTTGATATGAATATCTATATAGGTGATTTTAATAGAATATTCGTAAAATGATTGAATTCACGCTTTCATTGCGCTACAATAAATTAACATAATTCCCTTTCGCTGTAGAAAAAACATATATTTAAAGCCGCCTGCGAGAGAATGATTCTAAAGGAGGAGATCATGCATATAAAAAGAAGTTCTTTATGGATAGGTTTCACGGTGTTGTTATTGCTGACCATGGGAGCCTCGGAATGCGCTCCCAAAGCGAAAGCGCCGCCGCCAGAAGCGGCTGAATCGGCTGTTTCAGCGGTCAGCCCGAATTTGAGCATGCTCGTCAACCCGGTCAGCAGCCCAATAGCGACCCTCTACATTCCACCCTACCTGGTCCGCTACCGTATCCGCTACATCCCACCGGGCTGGTTCCCGTTGGGTAGCGACGAAGAGGATGATAAACGCGCACGCGGGGATGAAACACCCGTACGGCATGTGGTGCAATCCGGATTTTGGATGGGAGAAAGCGAAGTCTCCAATAAGGAATACATGGATTGCGTGAAATCCGGCTGTTGCACGCCGCCCAGCCTGCGTGAAACCGGCCCGACCAACCATTACGGCGACCCGGCTTACGATGATCACCCGGTGGTGGGCGTGAGTTGGTTCCAGGCAGCCCAGTACTGCGAGTGCATGGATGGGCGCCTGCCGACCGAGGCGGAATGGGAATTGGCCGCGGGCGGCGAGGATGGCTATACCTACCCGTGGGGCGAAGACGACCCCACCTGTGACCGCACCAACATGAATGGCTGTGAACCGGACGACTCCACCAAACCGGTCGGGTCGTACCCGTTGGGGATAAGCCCTGTTGGTCTGTATGACATGGCCGGAAACGTGCGCGAATGGACGGCAGATAGCTATGACCCGGACGCCTACCAGACTGCCGCCTTGTTTGAGCCTTCCAATGAAGAGGAAGAAGAAAAGAAGGTCGCGCGTGGCGGTGGTTTCAATGATTTCGAGGAAAACCTGCGCACCAACGTGCGCCTGGCGCTCGACCCCAAGCAGGATTACGACGACGTTGGATTCCGCTGCGTACCAATTACGCGCAGCTATGCGCCGATCTGCCAGCCCAATTACACGCGCTTCTGCTACGACCCGGATAACCCTCCGGATGATGAACCCTGCGTACCTGGTCAGGGCGTACCCGGCGAGGAAGGATTGACCTTCCTGGGCTATGGCTGCCCAATGAACAGGGTAGTGAATTTCCAGGTGAATACCAACGGGGGCGGCAACAGCGGTTTCACTGCTGTTGTCGATGGCGTGGCTTTCGATTGCCAACCCTCCTCGGCTGGAGCGGATGTGGTCAACTGCATCGGCCCGGAGACCCCCATGGGCACCGAAGTGCAGATCGTGGTGTGTTCGGGCGGCGCCGCCCCGACCGCTGAGCAAGATGGCGAACCCGTCAGCCAGGCGAGCAGCATCCTGCCGGTGTTGTTCACAACCAGCGGACGCGTCAGCCTGATGGCTGCCACCAGCGGCAACTGTCCGGAAGGTTACGTTTTCAACTCGGATACCGGCGCATGCGAACGCGATCCAAACCAACCGGAGTGCCCGGAGGGTTGGAGCCTCAACCGCCAGACCCAACAGTGCGAACCGAACGATCCGGAAGAAGATTGCCCGGAGAACACCACCTTCAGCGCCAACCTGCAGGGCTGCCAGCCGGACGAGGACGAATGCCCGGAAGGCTATTACCTGACCGCGCAGCAGACCTGCGAGCCTGATCAGAACCGCCAGGATGACTGCCCGCCCGGCTATTATTACAACTGGCAAATTGGCTGCTGCGAGCCGATCCCGCCGGATAATTACGGCTGCCCGGATTATTATTACTACAACGCCCGCTACCAGCGCTGCGTGCCGCTGGACGATAACAACTGTCCGTATGGCATGACTTATAACGGCTACGGCCAATGCGATCAGGACCCGGATATGCCCACGCCGGATGACGAGCCGCAAGGCGACTGCCCGCCCGGGTTGGTGACCGCGGCCGCCAACGTTTGCGATCAACCGGAGGAGGGTGGTGACGAGAATAACCCGCCGCCCGGTACGCTGCTGCGCAGCGGAGATGAGCTGACCGGCGCTGGAGAGATAAACACCGGCGAGGATGGCCAGGGCGAATGCCCGGAGGGTTACGTGTACATGGCCAGCTTTGGGCGCTGCATGCAGCGCGATGAGAATGGCTGCCCACCCGGCTATTACTACGAGGCGGAACTGCGGCGCTGCCGCCCGACCAACGGACCCAACAGCCCCTGCCCGCAGGGTTACATCTACAGCTACCGCGCCAACTGCTGCGTACCGCAGCCTGGCATGGACAGCACCTATTGCCCGGAGGACGGCGACACGGATCAAGGCACGCCGGCACAAACTGACAACCAAACCCCTGCCGGTACGAATGCCGCGGGAGCGCCAGGCGGGGTAACGCCTTTCGCCAATTCCAATTTTGACATTCTGACCGGACTCTGTATTGAGGGTGGAACCCCGGATGATGACGACAACCCCGAAAATCCCTGCCCGCCCGGCACTTACAGCGCCAATTTCACCAACTGCGACCAATATCCGCAAGATGGCCAGCAGACCCCCGATGGCGAGGAAGATCCCGAGGATCTTAAACTGCGCATGGCGGATTGCCCGCCGGAATACTGGAACGCCAACACCAACACCTGCGACTACCCAGAACCGGAGTGCGATGAGAACGAATACTTTGACCGTGAGTTGGGCTTCTGTGTGCCGCTGCAGGAGGATTGCTGCGAGTTGTGGCAGGATTATTCAGTCCTGCTGAAGGAATGCATGGATATAGGCACCAAGCCGCGCGACGGTGAATGCCCCGAAGGTTACGAACTTCTGCAGGATGGTATCTGCTGGTTGATCGGCCGCACCGAGGGCGCCGGACAATGCTGGACTTTCTCGATCAACACGCCCAGGTGCGTCGGCCCGTGCGAGATCGGCTTGATTTACAACGCCAATACCGGCCAGTGCGAGGAACCGGTCGATCCGTGCGAAGACGTGGTTTGCAGCCGCTATAACCAGAAGACCTGCCCGTCCAATTGCTGCAGATGGGTGCAATCGGAAACCGGAGGTGGTGTATGCAAATCAAAGTAAAGAGAATTCTTGAGTCAGGGACGTAAACCACGCACCACTGATAATAAAAACTCGCTCACATTTGTCATTTGTGAGCGAGTTTTTTGTCTCGGTATCGTCTTTTTTGTTAAACAGACAGGGATTGTTTCGGTTTCAATCGCACCTGCAGCGGGATGAAGTGGATGCAGGTGCCATCCAGAAACAGTTCGATATGGTACTCACCTGCTTCTGTGAAGAGCGTGTTGAAAAAAGCAAAAGCAACAAAGCCCTTGCGCGGCTGGCTGGCCGGCGATTTGAAGGGAATGTTGATGCGCCTGGAGGCTTCTTCGCCGGAGGGGGAGGTGATCTGGGCGCTCAGCTCGAACTGTTCTTCGCCGCCGGTCTGCATCTCCAGTGCCACATAGAGCTGCGGCCAGCGCTGCGGCAGTCTGGAAAAGTTGATGTGGTCGAAGGTGCCGATAATGTAGGCCTTGCCGGCCGGATCCACGCTGGCGTAATCGCATAGAAAAGCCCATTTGATAACTGGCATGCTGTTTCTCCTGTGGTTGGTTCTATTGTACATGGGATTATTGTCATCCTGATGAGCGCAGTGATGATCGTGAAGTATCCGTTTTGGGGAAAAACTCTTATTTTTTTCTAGATTGCTTAATCCGCCTTCGGCGGATTCGCAAATACAATCCTAAGGACATTTATTCGCGAGGAGCGTAGCAACGTGGCGATCTCAAGTCTGGAGATTGCTTCGCTTCGTTCGCAATGACAAATACCTAAGTTGTCATTCTGAATCCCGTAGGGATGATCGCGTAGCATTCCCTCGGGGAAAGAATCTCGATCTGCCTGCCGAGATTCTTCGCCTGCGGTTCAGAATGACAATCGGGCTGTCATCCTGAACCCCGAAGGGGTGAAGGATCTCGGCTGGCTAGCCAACAGGAAGCAATACCGCTTGTTGTTCAGGTCGGGATCCCTCGCCCCGCCCTTCGACCGGCTCAGGGAGTGGGGCTTGGAATGACGAGTCTCTGTCATCCTGAACGAGCGCTTGTCCTGAGTTGGTCGAAGGACAGCGAGTGAAGGATCCCGGCTGGAAATCCAATTGTCGGCAAGGAACGCTGTTATCAAAGCTGAGATTCTTCACCTGCGGTTCAGAATGACAATCGGGCTGTCATCCTGAACCCCGAAGGGGTGAAGG
>CAZDUN010000076.1:8071-9858 GCA_964508615.1 uncultured Pelolinea sp.
GCTGGCTAGCCAACAGGAAGCAATACCGCTTGTTGTTCAGGTCGGGATCCCTCGCTCCGCCCTTCGACCGGCTCAGGGAGCGGGGCCTGGAATAATGCTTTATCTGTTTGAATCAATCATAAAAGGGTATTGTGTTTATCTGTGTGATCTGTGGCTAAAAACGAGCTTGCCGCGCCTTGCGAGCAGAAATGCAGGGCGAATGCCAAACCTCCTGCTATATAATCTGCTTAAGATGGAATTCCACATTTCCCGCCAGGTGCGCAGGCGCTATCGCTTCGAAGATTCGCTGTTCGCTTTCAACGGCAATGTGATTTTTGCCGATTTCCACGCCGCGCGCGTATTCGCCCAGCGCATGAACGAGGCGCGCGACGCGGCCGCCAACCCGCAGCTGGCGGTGCGCTCCGGGCAGATCAACGCGCTGGGCTTGATCGACGAGATCCTGCATTACGTGGTTTCGATCTATCGCTCGCGCGTCAACCCAGCCCTGTACGATGATTTACTCAAATGGCTGGAAGCCGATATCGGCAAGCGCAAGCTGAATGCCGCGCTGCGTGCTTTCCTGAAGGAATTCCCGCCAGTGCCGGTGTACCAGGGCAAGCTGGAGTTGGACGCCTATCTGCAGGGCGCTGCGGACGGCATCCCGCAGCGCGCTGCGGCGGTCGAAGAACTGCTGATGCTGTGGATGACCAACCAGAACCCGGCCTGTCTGCCTTACCAGGAATTATTCGACGATCAGAACCTGGCGGCGAAAACCGCTTACTTGCAGATCGCGCAGAGCCTGCGCGCTTTCTTTGAAACCCAGCCGCGCTTTGGCCCGGATGGCCAGAACCTGGTGGACATGCTGCGCAGCCCGGCCATTGCCGTGCCGCATTCGCTCAACGGACAGCTCGAATACATCCGCAGCCGCTGGGGCGATCTGTTGGGCCATTACCTGCTCAAGCTGCTGGGCAGCCTGAACCTGATCTCTGAAGAGGAACGTCTGCGCGGGCTTGGCCCGGGGCCGGTGCGCATCCCCACTTACGCCGAGCGCCTGGAAGGGGAGGAGGAGCGCTTTAGCCGCGACGCGGACTGGATGCCGCACCTTGTGTTGATCGCCAAGAACACCTACGTCTGGCTGGATCAGCTCAGCAAGATTTACAAGCGCGCCATCACCCGCCTGGACCAGATACCGGATGAAGAACTGGACAAACTGGCTTCATGGGGCGTCACCGGACTGTGGCTGATCGGCCTGTGGGAGCGCAGCACGGCCTCCGCGCATATCAAACAGTTGTGCGGCAACCCGGAAGCGATTGCCTCGGCCTACTCGCTCAAGGATTACCGCATCGCGGACGAACTGGGCGGCGAAGCGGCCTGCCAAGACCTGCGCGAGCGCGCCTGGCGGCGCGGCATACGATTAGCCAGCGACATGGTGCCCAACCACATGGGCATCGATTCCAACTGGCTGTACGAACATCCGGATTGGTTCATCTCCATGCCCTATTCACCTTTCCCGTCCTATTCGTTCAGTGGCGAAAACCTGAGCGCCGACCCGCGCGCGGCCGTGCAGATCGAAGACCATTACTACGACCGCACGGACGCGGCCGTGGTGTTCAGGTATCACGATCACGAAAAGAACTCGGATAAATTCATCTACCACGGCAACGACGGCACCAGCATGCCCTGGAACGACACCGCCCAGTTGAACTACCTCAACCCGGCTGTGCGCGAGGCGGTCATTCAAAAGATCCTGTCCATCGCGTGCGATTTCCCCATCATCCGCTTCGACGCGGCCATGACGCTCACGCGCC
>CAZDUN010000077.1:0-9778 GCA_964508615.1 uncultured Pelolinea sp.
TTTAATTTGGTTTTTTAATCCGGAAATGGTAGAATTACATAATAAATTGGGAGCGTTCCCAATTTTCACAGCGGGAATATGAATTTATATCTTCGGAAACCCAAAAGAAAGATGAGGCCAAGAAAAAAAATTGAACATCTCATCATTTGATCCGGCCGATTTTAAAGAAGAACTGCGCGGCAATATCCTGCCCTTTTGGATGCGGCATGCCATCGACAAGACCAACGGCGGATTCTATGGCGCTTTGAGCAACGATCTGCAAATTCACAACGATGTCCCCCGTTCAGCCATCCTGTGCGCGCGCGTCCTGTGGTCCTTCGCGGCAGCTTACCGTGCCTTCGGCCAGGCGGAATACCTGCAGACCGCCCAATACGCGTATGAGACGCTCATGAAAAGTTTTTGGGATGAAACCTACGGCGGCGTATATTGGGATGTGGACCTGCACAGCCAACCTGTGACTGACCGTAAACACCACTATGCCCAGGCCTTCGCCATCTACAGCCTGTGTGAATATCACCGCGCCAGCGGTAGCGCGCAGAGCCTGCGTACCGCGCAGGAATTGTTCGACCTGCTGGAGACGCACGCTTACGAGCCGCAATTTTGTGGGTATATCGAGGGCAGCGCGCGCGACTGGACGACATTGGCGGATATGCGCCTGAGCCAGAAAGACCTGAACTGCCGCAAATCCATGAACACGCAGCTGCACATGCTGGAAGCCTACACACAACTGGCGCAGGTTTGGCCTGCAGCGCGCGTGCATCTTACCAATCTGTTGCAAACCTATCTCGCGCACGTGATCGACCCCATCAGCGGTCATCAGCGCTTGTTCTTCGATGACCAGTGGCGCTCGCTTACCAATACCATATCTTACGGACACGACATTGAGTGCAGCTGGCTGCTGTGGGAAGCTGCTCAAGCCGTGGATGATCCGGCCTTGATCGCTCAGGCAAGGTCAGCCAGTCTGCGGTTGGCGAAGTCCGTGCTGGAAGAAGGCCTCGACCAGGATGGCAGCTTATTCCAGGAACTGGGCCCGCATGGGAAGAACCACAGTGACAAGGAGTGGTGGTCGCAAGCGGAGGGCGTGGTGGGTTTCTATAATGCCTATCAATTGAGCGGCGATGAAAAATACGCGCGCGCCGCGCAGGGATGCTGGGCGTTCATCCGCGCGCGGCTGGTGGATCACGAGCACGGTGATTGGTTCAAGCGCGTCCGCCCGGACGGCACGGTCAATCCGGATAGCTTCAAAGTCGGGCCGTGGGAATGCCCCTACCATCATACGCGCCTGTGCCTGGAAATGATGGATCGTTTGAAAGAAAAAATCGGAGGTTGATATGTCTGAGAATAACTCGCTTCTGGTCAATGCCGCCCCGCTGGCGAACATCCCCTGGGAGGAACGTCCCGCCGGTACGAATGCGGTCATGTGGCGTTCGGCGCGCAACCCGATCATCCCGCGCGACCTGATCCCCTCTTCCAACAGCATCTTCAACAGCGCGGTGGTGCCCTTTCAGGGCCAATTCGCGGGCGTGTTCCGCTGCGACGATAAACGCCGCGTGCAGCAATTACACGCCGGCCGCAGTCAGGATGGCATTCATTGGGAGCTGCAAGATGAGCGCATTCAGTGGAGAGCCGAAGACGACCAGACCGCCGAAATTGGCGATTTTTTGTACAGCTATGACCCGCGCGTGGTTTGGCTGGAGGACCGCTATTACATCACCTGGTGCAACGGTTATCACGGGCCGACCATCGGCATAGGTTTTACCCATGATTTCAAAACCTTTCACCAAATGGAGAACGCCTTCCTGCCCTTCAATCGCAACGGCGTGCTCTTCCCGCGCCGCATCAACGGTATGTATGCCATGCTCAGCCGGCCTTCGGATAACAGCCACACCCCCTTAGGCGATATTTATTACAGAGAAATCCCGGACTTGCGTTACTGGGGGCGCCATCGTCACGTGATGGCTCCGATCGGCGGCTGGCAGGCCACCAAGATCGGCGCCGGGCCGATCCCCATCGAAACCACGGAAGGCTGGCTGCTGATCTACCACGGCGTGCTGACCTCCTGCAACGGTTTCACTTACAGCTTCGGCGCCGCCCTGCTTGACCTGGAAAAACCCTGGCAGGTGCTTTACCGCGGCGCGCCTTATTTGCTGGCGCCTGTTACGGATTACGAATGCATGGGCGACACACCCAACGTGGCCTTCCCCTGCGCGGCGCTGGTGGATGGGGCCAGCGGCCGGCTGGCGCTCTATTACGGCGCGGCCGACACAAGCACCTGCCTGGCTTTCGGCTACGTGCAGGAGATCGTGGCTTGGGTCAAGGTCAACGCCATCCCGGAGAAATACCTGAAGTAAATTCAAGCGTTGGGTTTCAACCGAACCTGCACAGTTTTTTTATAGATTGGGTGGGTGATCGTCCCGCCCAACAAAACGCATTGGATTTCGCTGTTCTCTGCAAGCAGCGGCTTTTTACCGCATGATTGTAGAATATTTTGACCCAATGACCTTGCATTGAGCTTTGATGCTCAGCCCAACCCATCCTGCCTTGAGCCAGGACCGAATTTGTTTGCATTTATTGAAAAAAAAGAGAAGAGCGATCCCCGAGCGATGTCGAAGGGTCGCTCTTTTTTTCTTAAATATCTCGATTTAATAATCTGGTTGTTTTATTCATGCCTGGAATTATAAAAATTGGCACACAGGAATGTGTGCCCTACAATACTGAGATTGCTTCATCGTGCTTCGCACTCCTCGCAAAGGCAAATTAATGGTCCCCCCAGCAGGAAGCAAAAGTACGAGCTCAGGCGGCGATGCTTTTTATATTACCCCAGCCATACCTCTACCGTATGGCTGTTTTTTTCTTCATTAGGTGGGATGAGGTTATCCGGCAGGTCCCGCCCTTCCAGCGTCATGCGCGCCACGCCCCGGCAGACGTGCGCGGGATTATGCACCGTGATGTCATAGAGCGCGTCGCGGAAGCGCCTTTTTACGTTGAAACCATCCCATGAAGAGGGAATGCAGGGGTCCACGCGCAGCCCGGCGTATTCCGGCCGGACGCCCAAGATGTACTGCGTGGCAGCCACGTAATTCCAGGCGGCCGAACCGCTCAACCAGGAGTTGCGCGCCAGCCCGAATTGTGGATGCTCATCGCCCAGGATGTTCTGGGCGTAAACGTAAGGCTCGCACTCGTAGATTTCAATGCTGTCGTTGCGCGCGGCCGGGTTGACCTGCGCGTAATACTGGCAGGCGCGCTCGCCGTTCCCCAGCAGCGCCTCGGCCATGCAAGCCCACGGATTGGGATGCACGAAAATGCCGCCGTTTTCCTTGGCGCCCGGCGGGTAAGTGGTCACGCCGCCATAGCGTGGATCATAACCGTTGAAGCCCGGCCAGGAGAGCTTGATGCCGTAGCGGGTGTTCAGCTTTTCATAAACGGCGTCCATGGCGCGCCGTGCGCGCTCGCGGGAGGCAAAACCGGAAATGACCGGCCAGCTTTGGCCGTTGAGGTACAGCTTGCCGTATTCATTTTTCGCTGATCCAAGCGGATTGCCTTGCTCGTCGAAATAGCGCAGGTACCACTCTCCATCCCAGGCGCAGGCTTCCACGCGCGCGCGCATGGCTTCGTATAAGCCGCTGTACTGCTGCGCCTCTGCCGGTCTGTCGAGATATTCCAGCAGCCCGGCCATCTCGCGCAAGGCCAGGCCGTACAGGTTGGCCGTGAAGAGCGATTCCGCCCCGGCCGGCAGGTTGACCGTATCGTTCCAATCCGCGAAACCCAGCAGCGGCAGCCCGTGCTTGCCCTGGTCGCGCGCGCTGAAATCCAGCCCGCGCCGCAAGTGCTCCAGCACAGCAGCCGGCTCGCGCCCCTCGCCCGGATGGGCGGGGTCGTAAAAAGGTATCTCCTCTTTCAGAAATTCCCAATCAGCGCTTTCTTTCAGATATGCCGCAACCGCCAGCGTCAGCCACAAATGGTCGTCGCTGTAGTAATGCGGGCGGTCTTCCATCTCCAGCGAATCGCCCGCGCTGGCAATCCGGTCAAGCGGATTGAACTGGTGCATGCAGGAGCCGTCCGGGTTCTGAAACGAAAGCAGCAGCCGGATCAGTTCAGCCGCTTCGCCCGGCGCGCTGGCCATCACCCCCAGGCAGTCCTGGGCGGAATCGCGCATGCCGATGCCGCGCGCGCCCAAGCCCAGCTGGTAATAAGAAAGGTAGCGCGACCAGGTCTTGGTGACGCAGCACTGGCGCGGATTGAACAGGTTGAGCATCAGGTTCATGTTTTCTTCGGGCGTGTCCACCTGCTGGGCGGTCAGGTAATTCTCCCAGTAATCCGCGATCGTTCGCAATTCCCTTTCGATCACCGCCTCCCGACGGAAGCGCGCGATATCGGCGGCGGCCGCTTCCAGCGTGGTAGCCTGCCCCAATTGAACGATCAGCGTGCGGCTTTCGCCCGGCTGCAATTCCCCCAGCGGATGCAGCAGCGCGCCGATCACATCACCGCGTTCCGCCTCGCGGCTGCTCAGTTCAGGTTGCTGCAGGCTGAGCGGGTTGGCGAATGTGCCGTATTCGTTGGCGCCCAGAAAGCGCTTGCGGTCTGTTTCGAACGAAGAAGCCGGCAGATTGGCGGTCAGGTAATTGATACCCGTGTCGCGCGCCATGAAGGGGTACTCCGCCAGGATGGTGAATTCTCCGTCCTGCTGCGCGCGGCATTGCATGGTTTGCGGCGCCCAGTCAGCATTGGTCAACTGAGTCAGCGCGAACGGGTGGGTGAACTCCACCAGCGGGATGATATCCACATTCAGCACGCGGTCGGAGATATTGGTGATCGTCACGCGCCGCAGCTCGGTCTGCGAATTGCGCGGCACAAAAATCAGCGCGTCCGTGCGCAAGCCGCAGATTTCGGAGAGGATGCGCGTGTAATCCAGCCCGACGCAGCACTCATAACGCTCCAGTTGGTTCAATCCCGGGACGTAGAAAGGGGAAACGACCTGAAAACCGCCCTCACCACGCAAGCGCAAATAGAGTGTCTCGCCCTTGAAGTCGGAGGAAGGCATCTGCTGGATATACTTGGTGACGCGGTTGAAAGCCGGGTCGTCCTTGCAAAGCAGCGCCCCGCCGGTATGGTCCACGAAACCGCCGAAGGCGCGCGTACCGATATAGTTGATCCATTTGACCGGCGTGCGCGGGTCGGTGATGACATACTCGCGCGCATGCGGGTCGAAGTATCCGTATTTCATGAATTACCCTCTTTGTAGGTTGAAATCTCCCCTTTAATCGATAGAAAAGCCATTGGCGTGAATCACCTGGCGGTACCAGCGCGCGCTGGACTTGGGGATGCGTTTCTGATTTTCATAATCCACGTAAACGATCCCGAAACGCTTGGTGTAGCCACAAGCCCACTCGAAATTATCCAGCAGCGACCAGACAAAGTAGCCGCGCAGCGGAACCCCTTCCTGAATGGCCTTGTGCATTTGTTCCAGGTGGCGTTGGATGTAAGACACGCGCGCGGGGTCATCCACTTTCCCTTGTGGGTCGATTTCATCGCGGTAGGCCGCGCCATTCTCCGTGATGTAGATCGCCGGGAAGGCGTAATCGGCCTGCAAGCGCTTCAACAGCAGGTAAGCGCCCTGCGGGTAGACCTCCCAGCCCATATCCGTGAACTCGCCGGTCGAATGTTGGCTGGGCGGCAGGTTCTGGGCTTCGGGCACTTCCTTTGAGCGCACCAGATAACGGAAATAGTAATTGATGCCGACGAAATCCAGCGGCGCGGCCATGCGCTGCAGGTCGCCCCCCTGGACAAATTCCAGCGCATCCTGGTAATGCGCCGCGATATCCGCTGGGTAGCCTTTCCCGGCCAGCGGGTCGAGAAACCAACGGTTCAACACACCATCGTTCAACTGGACGGCATCCCGGTCAGCCGGACTGTCGGAAGCCGGCACCTGCGGGTAATGATCCAGCGCGATGCCCACCTGCGCGCCGGGGCTGTTGGCGCGGATGAGCGGCACAGCCTGGCCGTGCGCCAGCAGCACGTGATGGGCTGCAGCCAGCATCTCCGCGCGGCTGGTGTGTCCGGGCGCGTGCACGCCATCCAGGTAACCCAGGAAGGAGATGATGTGTGGTTCGTTGATAGTCATCCAGTGCTTGACACGGTCACCCAGCCGGCGGCTGACCAATTCAGCGTATTCACAGAAAGCATCCGTAATGTCGCGCGCGGGCCATCCGCCCTGATCCTGCAGCTTCTGTGGCAAATCCCAATGGTAGAGTGTGACGAAAGGCGTGATGCCGGCTGCCAGCAGCCCATCCACCAGGCGCGCGTAGAAATCCAGACCGGCCGGATTGAGCCTGCCCCTGCCTTCCGGCAGCACCCGCGGCCAGGAAACAGAAAACCGGTAAGCATGCAAGCCCAATTCTTTCATCAACGCGATATCTTCACGCCAGCGGTGATAGTGATCGCAAGCCACATCCCCGCTATCTCCCCGCTCGATTTTACCGGGGGTGTGGCTGAAGCGATCCCAAATGCTTTCGCCTTTGCCGTCCTCGTTCCAGGCGCCCTCGATCTGGTAGGATGCGGTAGCAGCGCCCCAGATGAAATTTTCTGGAAAAGTGATGTGTTGTTCCATGTTATTTCTCCAAATCTTTTTGCACTCTCAAGCCACCCAAAAATTAAACGTGAACAAAGTTACTTCCAGCCCCATCAAAAGCAGGCTGAGCAGCGTCCAGAGCCGGTCGAAGAGCGGCCGCCTGCCCCAATAAGCCAGCAGCGCAAACAAGCCGGGCACGGTCAGGACATAGCGCAGCATACCCTGCGCGGATCCGCTGGTGAAGGCAAAACCCGTCAGCGCCAGCCCGTACAGCGCCAGCTCGGGCGCTCTTTTACGCATGCACCAGCAGCCAGCCAGCGCCAGCGCGACCGCCGTGAATTCCAGGCTGTAATAAAAGACCGTCTGCGGGTTCGACCCGGAAAACAGGAATTGGTAGGCCTGCCCCCAAACCTCCAGGCTCTGCCCCAGCGCCAGCAGTCCGCGCCCGAAGTAAAGCTCCTCCACCAGGTGAAAACGTTCCCCCAGCGGGGTCAACGCCCAAGCGCCATAGGACAAAACTGGCGCAAGCACCGCCAATGCGCGCGCTGCCGCAACCTTCCAATCCGCTTTCCAGCTTTGCCCGCGCCACCAGACCACAACCATCGGCAGCACCAAAATAGCCCCACCCGGGCGCGTCCAGGCTGCCAGGGCGGCCAGCAGCGCTGCCCAGCCCCACTCACGCTTTTGTAGCAGCGCCAATGCGCCAAAGGTCAGCCCCAAAAATAGCCCTTCGGTATAAACCTGCGCCAGAAAAAAGCCGCTGGGAAAGATGATCAAGTAGAAAACCGCGCGCCAGGCTCCCTGCTCATCCAGCGCGGGCAGCAGCAGAGCGTATAAAGCCAGCATAGCGCCCAGCGTCCCGAGCAGGGAAATTAAAACGCCCGCCAGGCTGACCTGCGCCACGCGCGATAACGCCGGCATCAACACACCGGTTGCTGCGGCAGCGGCGCGCGTCAGCCAGGGATAAAGAGGAAAAAATGCATAATTCAACGAATAGCAATCCTCGTCCCAGCCGGCAGTGCAGAAATGCTCATTCTGCCAATCGTAATCGCCCGCCACCGCCTGCACATTGGGATCATCGTAGCCGACAGCTGCAATTGAGAGATAATATTCCGAATCCCAGGCAACCTGCGCGTTCATGAAAGTTCCCGACAGATATTTCTTTTCCAATTGGTAACCAGGGTATGTTTCCCCGCCTGTCCATTCCAGTACTTCGTCCGGGCCGGTCAGGTTCACGCGCATTTCCAGCCAATTCTGGAAAGCCAGCAGGATCAACGACCAGCCCAGCCAGAGCAAGATGATTCGATAGATTGTCGCTTTGGTCAAATTTCCGCACCTATCAGCGCCTGCACCTCAATATCACGCGTGCCGGGCGGGGGAGTTGGAACGAGCGTGCCATCGATCGGTTTGCCATTCACCGATAAGCTGACGGAATTTCCGGCGCCGGTGCGTTCCACCTGGATATGATAGCACACTCCCCTGAAGATGCGCTTGACGCTGAAACGCTTCCAGTTCTGCGGAAACACCGGGGCAATTTCCAAGCCATCAAAGGCCGGGCGGATGCCCAAAATCCAGCGCGTGATGGCGACGTAGTTCCAGGCCGCCGTGCCGGTCAGCCAGGAATTTTTAGCTTCACCCTGCACGGGCGCATCACGGCCGGAGATCATCTGGGCGTACACGTACGGCTCACACTTGTGCAGCTCGCTGATGGCTTCGCGCGCGGAGGGATTGATGCGCCTGTAATATTCAAAAGCCGCGTCGCCGCGCCCCAACCTGGTCTCGGCAATCATGATCCAGGGATTAGTGTGGCAGAATACGCTGGCGTTCTCCTTATAACCGGGCGGATAAGAAGAAATTTCGCCCAGGTTCAGGTAGTAATGACTGTACGCCGGCTGCTGCAACAGGATGCCATGCGGGGTGGCCAGCCTTTCGGCCACCGCGTCCAGCGCCTGTGCCGCGCGCCCGTCCGTCAAACCCAGCCCGGCCATCACGCACATCCCTTGCGGCTCGATGAAGATCTGTCCCTCTGCGCATTCGCGTGCGCCGACCGGATGGCCGAAATCGTCATACGCGCGCCGGAACCACGCCCCATCCCAGCCGGCCGCCCATATTGTTCTCTCCATATCAGCGCAAGCCTGCCGTAATTCTTCCATGACTTGAGAATCGCCGCGCTTTTCAGCGATTTTCATCATCTCGCCCGCCGCCAGGATGAACAATCCGGCGATCAGCACGCTTTCGGCAGTCACGCCATCCTTGCTGGTGGTGGTTTGGAAAGACTGGCCGGGCGTATCGGAAAAACAGTTCAGGTTCAGGCAATCATTCCAATCCGCGCGCCCGATCAGGGGCAAGCGGTGTGGACCGCGGTGCGCCAGGGTAAAACGCAGGGAACGCAGCAGGTGTTCATACAAATGCTGCGCCAGATCATCCTGGTTGTCGAACGGTACCAGTTCATCCAAAATCGCCCAATCACCGGTCTCCTTGATATATTCTGCGGCGGCCAGCACCAACCACAGCGGATCATCGTTGAACCCGCTGCCCACATCGTTATTGCCGCGCTTGGTCAGGGGTTGAAACTGGTGATAGGCGCTGCCGTCCGGCAGCTGCGTGGCGGCCAAGTCCAGCAGACGTTGGCGGGCGCGTGCGTGATCCAGCAGCGTGAAAGCCAGCAGATCCTGGTTGGAATCGCGGAAACCCATGCCGCGTCCGACGCCGCTTTCAAACAGGGAAGCGGAACGCGAGATATTGAAAGTCGCCATCACCTGGTAAACGTTCCAGATGTTCACCATGCGGTTGGTATGCTCATCCGGTGTTTCAACCTGAAAACGTTCGAGCAAGCCACTCCAGTAGCTTTTCAGGTCTAGAAAAGCATTTTCCACCTGCTCTGCCTGGAGGAAACGTTGCATAACCGGCAGCACCGCTTGTTTGTTGATCACCTGTGACTCCGGTGGGTCGAATTTGCTTTCCTGCGGATTCTCATGATATCCGAGCAGAAAAATAACCTGGCGCGATTCGCCCGGCGCCAGGCGCAGCCTCACCTGCTGCACGCCCACCGGCTGCCAGCCGCAAGCCAGCGAGTTGGAGGTTCGGCCTTTCTCAACCGCCAATGGTGATTCCCAACCACGGTAAGCCCCCAGGAAATCCTTACGTTGGGTCTCAAAACCGATGAATTTTTAATAGCAGTTGAAATAGGCGAAATGGTCGAGCCGTTCG
>CAZDUN010000078.1:0-9655 GCA_964508615.1 uncultured Pelolinea sp.
CCATCCCCGCTGGCAGCCAATTGAATCAAAACCGGGAGCGGTTTTGCTCCCGGTCGGGTCGGAGGATCATCCGGCCAGCCTGGTCAGGCTTTGCCAGATCCCTAATCCAACGGTCAGTCGCGAGCGCCGCGCTGGCCGCTCCTTCCCGATGGTTGTTGAGATCGTCTCCTCATTGCTCAGAGGGTGGCTGCAAACCTAACAGGCTCATGGCTAGAAAAATGAAACCGACCAATCCAATTACCAAATTTGTAAAGATAGCCATGGCTCACCTCTTCTTCCCTCCACAATCCTCCCATTGGATGACCAATGCGGCGCGGCTGATTGCTTCAGGTGATTAATGAAAAACGGTTCGTAGTTTAAGGTGCAATAAACGTACCTGTTTATCTATTTAACGCAAAATCGTCCAAAAAGTTTCAGGAATAAGGCTTATTTAAGGGGAGATTTAGCGCCAAATACCGGCAATTGCCTGGCCGCATTTTGGGCAGACGCCCTCGGCGCCGATCTGGTTGGACTGGATCAGGTAACCGCTGCGTTTGATCAGGGCAGCCCCGCATTTTGGGCAGTGCGTGTCTTCCAGCGAACCCACCCGGCCGGGCAGGTTGCCGGCGTAAACGTAGCGCAGCCCCGCTTCCTGGCCGATCTCGGCGGCGCGCTGCAGCGTTTCGCTGTTGGTGCTGGCGGCGTCCAGCCGTTTGTACATGGGATGAAAGGCGGTGACGTGCCAGGGGATATCCATTGAAACCGAGGCCAGGTAGCGCGCCATCTCCCACAGGCTTTCGTTATCGTCGTTGAATCCCGGGATGACCAGCGTGACCACTTCCACCCACATACCCAATTCGCGCGCCAGGCGGATGCTGTCCAGCACGACCTGCAGCGCCCCGCCCAGTTCGCGGTAGGCTGCGTCGCTCATGCATTTCAGGTCGATCTTGTAGCCATCTAGCCAGGGCTGCAGGGCTTTCAGCACCTCCGGCGTGGCGTATCCATTGGACACGTACGCAGTACGCAGGCCGTGTTCCCTGGCGGCTTTGAAGATTTCAATCGCCCATTCGCTGGTAATGAGCGGTTCATTGTAGGATGAAGCCACCGCCTTTGCGCCGCTGCGCAGCGCGTAGTCCGCCAGCTCCTGCGCGTTGACCTGCTGGATGTAGCCGATGCCGCTGTCCGCGGCCGGATCGCGCAGGGTCTGTGAACTGACCCAGTTCTGGCAGAAATCGCAGTGAAAATTGCAGCCCAGCATCCCGAAGGTCAGCACGTTGCTGCCGGGCAGGAAATGCGCGAAAGGTTTCTTTTCAATCGGATCAACGTTGGCGGCAGCCACGTATCCCCAAGGGACGTAAAGCCGGCCTGCGCGGTTGAAGCGCATCTGGCAGATGCCGCGTTTGCCGAGTTTGATCAAGCAGCGGTGCGCGCAGGCGTGGCAGCGCACCGCATCCCCGCTTTCGCTGCTGAAAAACTGACCAACCCTGGCCAGTGCATCCAGTCTTTCCTGAACTGTCTTCATAACAAATGTCTCTTTTTTAATTATTGTAAACCTTGCGCGCGAAACGAGATGGATATATCAGGTGTAAATTCTGTGCAGGGAAATGGATTCTACGAGAAAGGTGCGGCAGTCGTTAGCGCGACTGCGTGTTCGGGTTGATGACGTTGGTCAGGTGCAGGATGTAGCGGTCGCCGCGGTAGTACCCCTCGGTGTACTCCAACGGCTGGTCATACTGGTCGAACGCAATCGTGTGGAAGAAGAAGACCGGATCGCCGATCTCGATGCCCAAAAGTTCAGCTTCCGCAGGAGGGCATTTTATAGATTCGATCACTTGCTGCGAATACTTGGGCCACACCGCGAATTTCTTGGCCAGCAGCTCGTACAGTGAATCGTTGCCGATATCGATGGAGAGGAAATCTTTATATTTCCCGTGATCCATGTAAACGACTTCCAGTGCGATGCGTTTGTTGTTGCCTTTGCGGATGCGCTTGAGCAGGATGGCGTCATCCCCTTCGTCGATCTTCAGCGCTTTGGCCACCTGCGGATTGGCCGGTACGACCTCGAAGTTGAGGATGTCCGAGGTGGGCACCAGGCCGCGCATGCGCATGTCCTGCGAGAACCCCGATACTCGCTCGATCTGTTTTTCGATGCTGATCTCTGAGACGAAGGTGCCTTTGCCCTGGATGCGTTCCAGTTTCCGTTCGTTGACCAGGTCGCCGATGGCCTGGCGGATGGTGGTGCGGCTGATTTGGAATTGTTCGCTTAATTCCAGTTCGGATGGAATTTGCGTGCCAGGTTCCCAAACACCGCTATTGATCTGCTCTTCAATGAAGGATTTCAGTTGATAATATAGGGGTATGGGGCTTTTGCTATCCAGTTTGTTGATTCTATCACTCAAGGCGACCTCGATTTATCAATTGTAACCGAAACCGGCAGAAGCTGCCGGGTAAATTGTTTGCCGATAATGCCAGTATATACTATAATTGTAGTAACAACATAACATCACTACATAAAACTAGGTGATGTATCTCCCGCATTCAACTGAAAAGCGGGGCAAGATTGTTAGAAAAAAATCAAAACGGAAAAAAGGACAAGAGAGGCTTTAATGCTAACTAAAGGAAATGAATTTATCGATCGGGCGCTGCAGGTGCTCGAGCAGATCCGCGCCACGCAGGCGCAAGCCATCGAGACCGCAGCCGAACGGATCAAGGATTCGCTTGAGAAAGGCGGGGTTTGGCATGTGTTTGGCAGCGGGCACAGCCATGCCATGGGGGAAGAGCTTTTCTACCGCGCGGGCGGTCTGGCGCCGGTCAACGCCATCCTGGACGTGAACCTGTCCATGTTCGGGGGTGGCTCGCCCACCCGCGGCACCAACCTGGAACGCCTGGAGGGCTATGCCAGAATCATCATGGCCAGCTACGACCTACGCAAGGGCGAGGTCATGCTGGTGGTCTCCAATTCGGGCATCAATGCCGTGCCGATCGAGGTGGCCATGATCGGCAAGGAGCTGGGTTTGAAGATCATCGCCATGACCAACCTGACCCAGTCGCGCGCGGCCAAAAGTCGCCATTCCAGCGGTAAAAAGCTTTATGAACTGGCTGATCTGGTGATCGATAATTGCATCGATGTGGGTGACGCGTGCGTCGAGATCGCCCCCGGCCTGCCCAAGGCATCCTCGCTTTCCACCCTGGCAGGCGCCGCCATTGTGCAAACCATTGTGGCCGAGGTGGCCGCGCGTATGCACGCCGACGGCATTGAACCGCCCATCTGGACCAGCGCCAATGTGCCCGGCGGCGATGAACGCACGCGCCTGTTATACGACCGCTTCGGCGGAAAACGCTACATCAGCGGGTAAACCCACAAGCGCCGGTTCATCCGGCGCTTTTTTTATCTCGCGCTGATCTGGTCGGGTTGTGTAGGTTAGGCGTTTACCTGCACCCCGCAGGGGTGTGCCTGGCGCTCTGGCGCTCTTCAAGCTGTAGGTCAGGCATTCTTGCCTGACGCTTTGACTCCCCAAATCGTAGGCCAAGCATTTACGCCTGGTGTTATAACTTGCTATTATCTCGCGATGATCTGTTCCAGCGCCCAGGCCACACCGCCTTCATCATTGGTCGGGGCGGTCAGGTCGGCCTGCGATTTCAATTCGGCGGGGGCATTGCCCATGGCGATTGAAAAACCGCTCACCTTGAACATGTCCAGGTCGTTCAGCCAATCCCCGATCACCGCTATACGCTCCAGCGGAATCTTCATGATCGTCGATAGCGCAACCAACCCGCTGCCCTTGTTGACCCCCTCCGGCAGGATATCGGCGGAGTTCGGCCCGGTGGAGACGATGTTATCGAACAGCTTGAAATCTTTTACTTTATCGATCGTTTCATCCAGTCTCTTTGGGTCTTGATGGATGATCATCGCCTTGGCGGGCGCTTCCTCGATGCGCTGCAGCAGGTCGGGAACACGCAAGCGATTGTATTTGCGCAGCCGGTTCATCCTTTCCATCGCTTCGCTGGTTCTTTCGTAGATCGCGCTATGAATATACTCTAGATACAGAATGGCCTCCATCTCGCGGCAGACCCGCACCAGATCGCGCGTTTTATCGATCGGCAGGATGTGGTTTTCGATGATTTTCTCTGCCGAAAGATCATATATAAACGCTCCCCCGCAGCCGATCAGCAGGCCATTCAGGTCGAGCGCGTCAGTGATGAAGCGGATGGCGTCCACGTTGCGGCCGGTGATCAGCGCGATCTGCATGCCGGCAGCTTTGGTTCTCTCAATGGCTTCGCGGGCGCCGGCTGAAATGCTTTTGCTGGAATCCAGTAGCGTGCCGTCGCAGTCGATCGCGGCCAAATCGAATGATCGTTGATGATGGGTTGTCATGTTGGGTTTATGAAATTGACGAATTTTCCTTCGAGAATACAATCTGGCCTGCGATCATGGTGAGCAGCGAGTGGTAATCATCCCCCATGATGACCAGGTCGGCGTCATAACCGCTGGCCAGTTGGCCTTTTTTCACGTTCAGCACACTGGCCGGTGCTGTGCTGGCCATGCTGACGGCCTGGGCGAAGGTCGCCACTTCACGCTCGACCAGCACTTTCAGTGAGCGGTTGAGCAGTTTGTAAGCGCCGGCCGGGCGCCCATCGCGTAAGACGCTGATCTCGCCGTCGGTGCCGATGCGCAGACCGGCCCAATCCATTTCTGTGCCGGCGGGCATGCCCGCCAGCGGCACCGCGTCGCTGACCAGGCTGACGTTTTCAACGCCCTTGGCTTTGATCAGCAGACGCATCAATGGCGGCAGCACGTGGTAGCCGTCGGCGATCAATTCCGCGTTGATCCCCGGGCAGTCCAGGATGGCGCCCAACGCGCCCGGCTTGCGGTGGTGCAAAGGCGGCATGGCGTTAAAAGTATGCGTGCTGTGATTCAACCCCAGCTTTACCGCCTCTATCGTTAATTCGTAGCCGGCGTTGGTGTGGCCGATCGAGGGGATGATGCCCTGCTCACGCAGCCATGGAATGGCTTCCAAAGCGCCCGCTAGTTCGGGCGCGAATGTGACCATGCGCAAGTAGCCGTTGGAAGCAGACTGAAATAAACGCACGTCTTCGCGCGTAAGCGGGTAGCATAGCTCGGCGCGCGAAAAGGGCGAGCGATCCGGCGCGATCCAGGGGCCTTCCATGTGGATGCCCAGTATCTGCGCACCCTGCGGCGGGTTATCGATCACCTCCGCAATACGCTCCACAGATTGCAGCAATTCAGTATGCTCCATGACGAAATGGGTGCTGGCCAGAAAGGCCGTGATGCCCTGCGCGGCCAGGTAGCGGGCAGCCCCCGCCGTGCCGCCCGCGGAGATATCGCAGCCGCCCGCGCCGTGGATGTGCGTGTCGATCAAACCGGGAATCACCCTGTGTCTGCGCGCGTCGATCACCTGCGTGTCCGGCGGCGCGCTGGTGATGCTACCAGCCTGAACAGATGCGATCTTTTGCCCCTCGATCAGGATGGCGCCCTCCGCGATGTGCCGGTCGGGCGTGTAGATATCCGCATTCTTGATCAATGTGTTCATCTTTTTTAGTTTACCGTATCTCAAGCCCGTTGTTTTGTGATTTGGGTGGATTTTTTTTAAAATGATGGTTTTTGATTTTGACAAGCATGTCCTTCCACGCCGGATGACCCGCCCTGGCTGGCGCGCTGCGCCTCCAAATGATCCGCTTTCAAACGTGAAGGATCTCCTGTTCCTTGCCAATAAATTCAGGGGTGTATAATCCAACCGTCCGACCATATCGTACTATCAGGAGTTCTGCCGTGAACGACCACATGCCCATCTACGTTGGCGACCAGGCCATCCAACGCTTCATCGATTTCTGCCGGGAGAAAGGTTTCAAGCAGTATTACCTGATCGCGGATCAAAACACCTTTGGTGTATTGGGCGCGCGCGTGCTGGCCGCCCTGCAGGAGCAAGGCTGGGACGTGCTCAGCCAGGTGCTCAACCCCGCAGGTTTGCACACCAACGATTTCTCCCTGACACGCGTGTTGGCGGACTATGACGCCCAGCCGCGCCTGTTTGTGGCGGTGGGTTCCGGCACCATCACCGATATCGCCCGTTTCACCAGCCACCGCTCGCGCAATCCGTTCGTGTCCTTTCCGACCGCCGCTTCGGTGGACGCGTATACCTCCAAGAATTCCCCCGCCACGGTCGGCGGGCTGAAAGGCTCCATTTACTGCCAGGCGCCCATTGCGATCTTCACGGATATCGCCACCATCTGTGAATCGCCGCGCTTCCTGACGGCTTCCGGCTTCGGCGATTCCATCAGCAAGTTCACCTCCGCCACCGACTGGAAATTTACGCAGCTCATTTGGGGCAGCGCATTCGATGAGGATATCTACCAGCACGCGCTGCACGCCGCGCGCCAGTCCGCCGGCGCGTTGGAGAGCATCAGCCGTTCCGATCCGGACGGCATGGCCAGACTGATGGATTCGCAATTCGAGAGCGGTTTTTGCATGGCGGATTTCGCCAACAGCGCCCCCGCCTCCGGCGGCGAGCATCACATCGCCCACTTGTGGGAAATGATCTATCACTGGCAAGGCCGCGACGGCCTCTACCACGGCAACGCCGTGGGCGTGGCCACCCTCATTGAAGCCGCCTGGTTTGAAAAACTGCGCGCGCTTTCCAGGGAGCAGGCTAAAACGCTGCTGCAAAAAGCCGCCGTACCGGCAAGAGGCGCCCAAATCGAAGCCATCGAACGGAATGTCCCGCTGATCGCTGCGGAGTTGATCAAGGGCAACCCGATCTACCTGCAGTTGGCTGACCACGCAGTGCTGCAGCGCTGCCGCGCGCGCATGCTGGAGCAATGGGATGCGCTCCAGGCTGCCGCCGCGGATGTGCCGCCGGCGGAAGAGATCCGCGCCTGGCTGTTAAAGCTGGGCGCGCCCACCACCCCGCGCGAGCTGAACATCACGGAAGAGCAGGTGCAGTTAGCCAAGGATTACGGCCTGTATTTGCGCGAGCGTTTTTCCATGAACATCATCCGCAAGCTGTTCGGCTGGGAATAATTCGCTTCTCGATTTAGAGTCTGGCAAATCCCGCTATAATGGAGGGCGATGGACGCCAAATCTGTCACCACGCTTGAATTCAACAAGATTCTGGAGCGCCTGAGCGGATACGCCGCTTTCAGCGCTTCAGCCGCCCTGCTGCGCGCCCTGCGCCCGACCAATGACCTGGAGCTGGCGCGCGAGCGCCAGGCGCGCACCAGCCAGGCCCGCCGCCTGTTATCCGAATTCCCCGCAACCAGCATCGGCGGGGCGCGCGACGTGCGCCCGCAGCTGGAACTGGCCAGGCGCGGCGGCGTGCTGGCGCCCCAGGATTTGCTGGACGTAAAGGCCACGCTGGTTTCCAGCCGCGACCTGCAGCGCTTTTTCAGCAAGCTGGAATTCGAATGCCCGCAGCTGCAGGCCATCGCCCGTGATCTCACCCCGCCCCCCGGCCTGGTGGAAACCATCACCCAGACCATCACCGAGAATGCCGAGATAGCCGACGGCGCTTCGGCCAAGCTGGACGCGCTACGCCGCGAGGTCAAAGCGGCCAATGAGCGCATCCTGGCCAAACTGGAAAAATTGATCGGCGACAGCCGCACGTCCGTCATGCTTCAGGAAGCCATCATCACCCGCCGCAACGGGCGCTACGTGCTGCCGCTGCGCGCCGAGTTCAAGAGCCGCATGCGCTGCGTGGTGCAGGATCAATCCGCCTCCGGCGCGACCCTTTTCGTCGAGCCGCTGGCGGTGGTTGAACTGAACAACGCCTGGAGCGAGGCCATGCTGTCACAGCAGGAAGAGGAACGCCGCATCCTGGCGGAGCTTTCCGCCCAGGTCGGCGCCCAGTCAACCGCCATCCAGGCCAACGTGCGCGCGCTGGCTGCCCTGGATATGGCCTTCGCCTGCGCCAAATACGCCGATGATATCGCCGCGGCTGAGCCGGTTTTGCTGGATGAAAGCGGCGCGCAGGCTGAAACGCAGCCGACCTTCCTGCATTTCACGCGCGCCCGCCATCCCCTGCTCGATCCGCAGGCTGTGGTACCGATCGATATCGCCCTGGAAAAGGGCACGCGCGCGCTGGTCATCACCGGCCCCAACACCGGCGGCAAGACCGTATCGCTGAAGACGGCCGGCCTGCTGGTGTTGATGGCCCAGTCCGGTTTGCACATCCCGGCCCAATCCGGCTCGCAAACCCGCGATTTCAGGGACGTGTTCGCCGATATCGGCGATGAACAATCCATCGAGCAATCCCTTTCCACCTTTTCCAGTCACATCACCAACATCGTGCGCATCCTGCAGAAAGCCGATACGCGCTCGCTGGTGATCTTTGATGAACTGGGCGCAGGCACCGACCCGCAGGAGGGTTCCGCCCTGGCGCGCGCCATCCTGGCTTACCTGCTGCGCCGCGCCATCCCCGCCCTGATCGCCACGCATTACCCCGAATTGAAGGCCTACGCCCACAGCACCAGCGGGGCGTTGAACGCCAGTGTGGAATTCGACCCGCGCACCCTCAAGCCCACCTACCGCCTGATCATGGGCTTGCCCGGCCGTTCCAACGCGCTGGCCATCGCCAGCCGCCTGGGGATCAAGGACGAGATCATCCAGGACGCGCGCGAGATGATCGACCCCGGCAGCCTGCGCACGGAAGACCTGCTGGATGAAATTCACCGCCAGCTCGAGCAAACCCGCCGAGAAACCGCGCAGGCCGAGAACCTCACAAGTGAACTGGAAGCGCAGCGCCAGGAACTCGCTGAAAAATTGCAGAACATCGAAAACGAGCGGCTGGCCGTGCTGGAAGCCGCCCGCCGTCAGTCCCTGGGTGAACTGGAGGCGCTGCGCGCGGAAATGGATGAAATCCGCCGTGAAACGCGCTCTTCTGCTGGTGATTCCAAAGAAAAGAAAGCAGTCCTCAAAAAAGTCAGCGGATTGGAAGAAAAGGTAAGCGAACCGCTGGATAAAAAAGATTTCTTGCTGGCCTCCGCCCCGCGCCCCCTGCGCGTGGGCGACCGCGTGCGCCTGCGCAGCCTGAAAACCGATGGCACCATCCTGGAGATTGGCGAAGAACAGGTGGAAGTGCAGGTGGGCAAGATGCGCGTCAAAGCCGACCTGCGCAACATCGAGCGTGCCGGCAAAAGCGCCGCGCAGGCAAAGGAAGATGTAAAGACGCAGCGGGAATCCGCTTCCAGCACGTCTGTTGCCGCGCAGCCTTCGCCGGGCGTGGAGCTGCACCTGCGCGGGATGCGCGCGGATGAAGCCCTGGATCGCCTGGATAAATATCTGGATAGCGCCTACGCGGCCGGGCTGCCTTTCGCGCGCATCGTGCACGGCAAGGGCACCGGTACCCTGCGCCAGTTGGTGCGCCAGGCTTTGAGCGGATCGCCCCTGGTGAGCCGCTGGGAAAACGCCATGGATAACGAGGGTGGAGAAGGCGTGACCATCGCGCACTTTCACGATTAACACAAAGATCGATAGTGGCTGACCTCTCGTCACTATCGATCTTCTTGCACGGTTCCCTAATAATTCCCGTGCTGCAGTGTCCGATGATGAAATAAAAGCTTCTACCGAACCACTGATTATATTACCCTAATTTTCAATTTAAATCAACTGTATAGGTTCAATACATATGAGACAGTTGGGGTGCAGACTTAGGGTAGTGAG
>CAZDUN010000079.1:0-2941 GCA_964508615.1 uncultured Pelolinea sp.
CCCGGCTGATGTTCGCCAGGAATTCCAGGCGCTGCTTTTCTTTCACCAGGCTGTCGATGCGCCCGCGCACGAACTCGCGCGCAATGCGTTTGCCGCGCACGTTGTAAAGAAAGTCGTGGATTTCGGCGGCATGCGAATGGATGTTCTCCTCGTTGTTGGGGATCTTCAATATCAGGTCGCTGCGCAGGTCGTCCAGGTCGCTATCGATGAAGGGCAGGATGATGGGAATACCGCGGCTGACGCAATCGCGTACCTTTAAAGGAGAGGCTTCATTCAGACCGGCGCGGTGCAGGGCGGCGGTGCCGATGGCAGCGTCCGCCCGCGCCAGGATGCGGTCGCAAGCCGCGCCCACCTGGTAGCCGTGCAGGATCAGGTTGGCGGGCAGGCGCTCGACGCCCTCGATGCGCTCGTAGCCGATCACGTCGATGACGATATCCGGGCAGGCTAGCGCCAGCGGCACCAGTTTTTCCACGCCGTGCCAGGCAAAGCCGGGCGTGCCGATGAAAACCAGGTGCGGGTGTTCGTTGTTGGGAGCCGGCAGGGGCGGTATGTCATCCATGTCGATGCTGTTGCTGATGACGATGCCGGGTTTGTGAAAGGATTGAAAGGCATCCAGGCGGGAAAGCTCGCGCGTGGCAAACACCAAGCCGGAGGCGCCGCCCAGCGTGATGGAGCGCGTCAGGCGGTTGTAGGCGCTTTTTACCCGGCCGAGCAGGCGGTGCTCCTCCAGATCGTTGGTGTTGATTTCGAGCGCGGTCGGCGCGATGGCAAACAGGCGCTGCAGCGGAACCACGTACATGGCCCAGCGCAGGTAGATCACATCCGGCCGGTAAGCGCGCACGGCCGCGATCAGGCTGCGCAGGGCGCGCACGCGCGAGAATTCGGTTTGCAGAAATCCGGCCGCGCCTGGTTTTAACTGATAAGGAAAAATATCGCCCGGCAGCAATTGGGAGCCATCTTCGGGCAGGTACAGGTGGGAAAAGAAGCGCGTTTCGTGGCCTAGCTTGCGCCAGGCATCCATCTGGCGCTGGAATTTTTTGCCAACGCCGCTGGCGAGGGTGCGCGGCCAATGCAGGGAGACACAGGCGATGCGCATGCGCTTATTCCTTCACCACGCGCGCGAACAGCGCTTCGTAAGCGTCGATGGCTTTAGCCAGGTCGAAGCGGCGCGCGTGCGCGCGGCTGGCCGCGCGCGCATCCGCCAGCAGGCGCGGGTCGTTGAGCAGCTTGCGCAGGGCAGCGGCATATCCATCCAGGTCGCCCGGCTTGACCAGGAAACCGTTGCGATGCTGGTCGATGTAATCCGGGCAGCTGCCGATGTCGCTCAGCACCAGCGCCAGACCCATGGCCAGACCATGCAAGCCGGCCATCGGCATGGAATCCAGCAGGGAGGGCATCAGCAGGATATCGCTCTTTTGCAGCCATTGATTGACCTGCGCGGGAGCGACCCAGCCGGTCAGCTGCACGCGCTTTTGCAAATCATAAGCAGCCAGCGCAGTTTTGACGGCTTCCATTTGCGGGCCGTCGCCCAGCATGGCGCATTCCCAGGGCAGGTCTTTGAGGCGCTTCAGGATCTCGGGCACTGCGGCGGCGTTCTTTTCGGGGGAGAAACGGCCCACGTAAAGGATGCGCGACGGCTTTTGCGGGTCGAATACGCCCGGCTGGCAGGCCCGGGTATCGATGCCGTTGGGAATGACCTGAATTTCCACCGGGTAATGGCGCAGGGCAAAACGGCGGGTCTGCTGGCTGACCGAGACGAGCGCGGCCGCGTTCTTCCAGATCGGGCGGGTGAAGGGCAGCACGTAACGGAACCAACGGTCTGTTTTTTGCGGCGCGCCGCCGGGCACGTCGCCGCCGTGCGCGGTGATGACGTAGGGTTTGCCGGTCAGGCGCGCGAGCGCCCAGGCTGCCGCCCCGGCCGGCACGGCGAAATGCGCGTGGATCAGGTCGGGCTGTTCGCGCCGCACGATCTGCAAGCCGCGCAGGGTGCTTTTGAGGATGAAGCAAGCCATGGTTTTAAAACTGGCGCGGAAAGACTGGCTGCGGCAGGAGCGCACGCGCTCGATCAGCAGGTTGCCGCTTTCCTCTTTCTCCGGCAGATCGCCATAATGCGCGGTCAAGATGTGGATGGCATGGCCGCGGGCAGCCAGTTGGGCGCAAATATCCGCCACAACCTGCCCCCCGCCCCCGCCGATGGGTGGATACTCGTGAGAAATGACCAGGATTTTCATGGCGAAAGACCGCCGTTTATTTGCCGGCCTTGCGGGCCGTGCCGCCCAGAATTTCGCGGATGACGTACACCGGTTTCTTCTGCGATTCATGGTAGGTGCGCGCCAGCAGCTCGGCGATCAGGCCCATTAAGATGGATTGAAAGCCCATGATGGCCAGCATGACGGCGATAATAAAGAGCGGCGATGCGAATGGCGAGGGTTTACTGACCAATGCGAAACGGCGGATGGCCAGGAACAGCAGCGACAGGAAGCTGATAATGATCAGGCCCATGCCCATCCCGCCGAATACGTAAATCGGTTTGCTGGCGTAGCTGGTGAGGAATTTCACGGTAAGCAGGTCGAGGATGACTTTTAGGGTGCGCTCCAGGCCGTATTTGGCTTTACCGTACTTGCGCGCGTGATGATGCACCTTGACCTCGGTGATGCGGGCGCCCACGGAATTGGCGTAAACCGGGATGAAGCGGTGCATTTCGCCGTAAAGACGGAAACCGGTGATCACCTCGCGGCGGTAGGCTTTGAGCGTGCAGCCGTAGTCGTGCAGGTGCACGCCGGTCATCCAGGAGATCAACCCGTTGGCCATGCGCGAGGGCAGCGTGCGCGTGATGAAGTTATCCTGTCGCTCGTAACGCCAACCGCTGACCACGTCGTAGCCCTCATCGATCTTGGAGATCATCAGGGGAATATCAGCCGGGTCATTCTGCAAATCGGCA
>CAZDUN010000079.1:2951-9620 GCA_964508615.1 uncultured Pelolinea sp.
TCCGCATCCAGCAGGACGATCACGTCGCCGCGCGATTGATCGATGCCGGCGGCGATGGCGGCGGTCTGGCCGAAATTGCGGCGCAGCACGACCGCCTGCACTTTTTCAGGATTGTTTTTTACCAATGCCCGGATCTTTTCCAGGCTGTTATCCCGGCTGCCGTCATCCACCAGGATCAACTCCCAGGGCAGCTTGATACTCTTGACGGATTTTTCAATCGCTGCATACAACAGCGGAATATTATCTTCTTCGTTGTAAACCGGCACGATGATGGAAAGCATCATAAGCCAGCCCCTCGTTTGGCTGCCTGCTTGAATAAAAAAGCGCCCTGGAATGCGCTGGCGAAATTGCCTGGAAAATCCAAATCACCACTCCTGCCTGGAATTGGCGGAACCTGTTATTGGGTGGATTATAACATGCGGCTAGCGCGCCTGTTTTTGCCGGATCTTTTTCACAATCCAGTCATACAGCAGACCGCCGAAAATGATGGCGAACCCGATGATGCCCAGCAGGCGCACCATCGGCCAGAAATTCATGCGGTGCAGATCGACATAGTAGCGGCTCAAATACCATTGGATGAAGAAAGCAATGTAAACGGCCTCCAGCGCCAGCAGGCGCCACAGCCAGGGCGAACGGCAGGCGAGCGTGGCCAGGTAGGCCCAGGCAGCCGGGATGAGCATCCAGATCAGGAAAATGGAGCGATAACGCGGATTATCCCATTGGTCGCCGCCGGCGCGCACCGAAGAGACCAGCGTCCAGACCACGGAGACGGCGAGGAAATAGAGCAGTAAGCGCCGGTTCTCGCGGGAGGCTTCTTTCCAAACCAGCAAGAAAGCTGTGATCATTAAGGGCACCAGCAGGTACCAGCCCAGCGCGCGGAAGATGGAGATGGCGCGGTTGATTGGGATGCCCGGGTACATGATGGCTGCCGGCAGCACCGGCTGGGCCACGCCGTAACCGATCAGGAAAGGCGCGCGGTATTTTTCGCCGACCAATTCCACTTCCCACTGGATGCGGCCGGAGGAACTTTCCATCAAGTAAATATCATATTTCGAGCTGTCCATCAGCCAGGACCAACTGAAGAAGACGCCTGCCAGGATCAAGGCTGCCAGGATAATATAACCGGCGATACGCACGCCCTTGCCGGCTTTCGGCTGGATGTTCTCCAGCCAGAACCAGACTGCCATGGCGGCCAGCACGGCGCCGGCGGCTTTATAGGACAGGAACAGCATGCAGGCGAAACTCAGCGCCAGGGCGGCCAGCGACCATTTACGGCTGTCCTGCCATTTACCCACTCCCCAGGCGGCGAGGGCGGTCAGGCCGATCAGCATGGGTTCGCGCATTTGCGAGGCGCCCAGGATCAGGCTCTCGGGATAGACAGCGTAGAACCAGGCCGCCAGGTTGGCGGTTTTTTCACCCCAGCGTTTTCTGACCACCTGCCAAAGAAAGGGCAGACCCAGCGCGGACGCGAAAGAGGTCAAGATCAGGATCAAAAGCGGGCGATGGGCATCCGGGCTGAAAACGCGGTAAACCAGGGCGCTGAGCGAAAGCAGTCCGCCGTACTGGTCGGTGGTGAATTCAGCCTGGAAAGCGCTGGCCAGCGGCGCGCCGGACTGAGCCAGCTGCCAGGCGTCGCTGTCGCGCCGGTAGGCATCCAGGTAGAGATAGCCGGCATTGGTGGGATCTTCGTCATAGCCCAGCGCCGGCAGGGCGATGAAGAGGAACACACCGATGCCCAGCCGCAGCAGAAAAGTGAGGAAGACCGCCCAGGCCAGGGAGCGATTGCCGCCCAGGCGCTGCCACAGCCAGCCGAGCGCGAACAGACCGGCGCCGCTCAGCAGCGCGGCGGAGAGAAACCCGATCAGGGGCTGCCGGCCGGGATTGAGCCAGGCCACCAGCGCTCCGCATAACACACCCAGGCAGACACAAAAGAGCAGGAATGATCTCTGAATTTTCTTCATCACGGATGCCGCTTTCTGTTTTCGATATGCGCTTATTTTAATAGTTTTTGCAGTTTTTCCAGCGTGGTTCCCGCGCGGCATTTCCAGTCATAGCGGGCGGCGTCGGCTTTGGCCTGGCGGCCCAGGCGCCGGCGCAGAACATCATCGTTCGCCAGCCGCGCGACTTTTTCGATCCAGTCGGCTGCGTTCTCCGGTTCGCAGAAGAGCACGTTCTTTTCGGAAAGGACCTCGTGAAAAACCGGCAGGTCGCTGGCGGCGATGGCACGCCCGCTGGCTAAATAGTCAAATGTTTTCATGGGGTTGATCACGCGCGCGATATCCCCGCCGCTCGAACCGGAAATGGAACGGCTGTAGGGCATCAGCAGGATATCGGCCGCTGCCTGGTACATGGGCAGGCGGCTGTTGGGGATGAAGCCGGTGATGGTCACGTTGTTGATGCCGGATTGCTCCAGGTTAGCCTGCCAGGGGGCGATATCCTGCGGGCGGCCGCCCATCCATAAGAAATTCAACTGCGGCAGTGCGCGCGCCAGCTCGGTCAGCACGTGCATGCCGCGGCCGTTGTAGAAGTGGCCGGAGTAGCCGACCGTCAGACCATCTTTAAGCCCAAGCGCCTTGCGCGCGGCGGCCGGTTCGGGCAGGTTTTGATAGCGCTCCAGCTCCACGCCGTTGGGCGCGATCTGCAGGTTATCTTCGCTGAACTGGAAAGCGAAACGTGCTTCCAGGCCCTGCGCCAGCGCGCGCGTGGTGCACAGCGTCAGCTTGGGAGTTTTTTGGGCAAGGTAGCGCCGGAACAGGCGCGGGCCGAATTTACCCATGGGAAAATCGTGGAACTCCATTACCACTGCTTTGCCGCGCATGAGCGCGAAAACTGCCGCTTGCAGCGACCAGGTGTAGATGACGTCCGCGCCCCAACGGCAGGCCAGGGCGACCGAGCGCCAGCAGAAATCGTACTGGCGCAGCCCGCGCAGGAAGAGCAGCCAATCCACCGGGAAGGGTGTGCGCAGTCCGTAAACATCCGCCAGCTCGTCCCAACTGCCGCGTTGGTAACGGGGCAGCCACAGGCGCAGGTCATGGCCCAGTTCTTTGAGGGTATGGCAAACCTTCATAGCCTGGATGCTGTTGGCGGTGTTGGATGGCACCAGCGAGGTGGTGATAGCGGCGATTTTCATGCAGAACCGGCCTCCATGGCAGAAATTTCATTCCTTTTAACTTCGCGCAGCCCGCGCGCGATGATCAGCCCAACGGACACAACGAAGAAAGCTGAAAGCAGAAAGGCCTCGAAATTCAAACCCAGGCGCGGCACCAGCAGGAAAGCCAGCGCCACTTTGCCGATGCCGCAGTACAGGCTGATGCGGGTGGGCACGGCCGGCAAGCCCAGCGAAAGCAGCAGCGGGCGGTTCCAGAAGAAGATGTTGGCGAAACCCAGCCCGACCAGGAAGATCAGCATGGGCACGTAAGCGGGTTGAAAATCCGACCCGTAGAAGAGCAGCAGCCAGGGACCCAATATCGCCAGGCCGAGCGCGGTCAACGCGGTCCAGCCGCCGGAGATGAGCGTGATGCGTTTCAGCAGGCGGCGCAGCAGCGTCCAGTCTTTCTGGATGACGGCGTTGTTGATCTCGGGGTAGGTGGTGGAAATGAAAGGCGTGATGGGCACCTGCACCAGGTTGATGATGGCCAGGGCGGTCTTGGCGTAGCCCACTTCCAGCGGCGAGAGGAACCAGGCGATCCACAGCGCTTCGTTATCGCGCACCAGCATGATGATGGTGCTGCTGATGTTGGTGCTGAAGGCAAAGCCAAACAGTTCTTTGAAGGGCGGCAGGGCAGAAAATGGCGCCTGCCACCATCCACTTCCCAGGGCGCTGTTCATTGCCTGCCATCCGAGAGCGGCGGTGCCCAGGCCCAGGATGGCCTTGCCGATCAGGTAAGCCCAAACCACTTCCAACAAGCCGCGGCCGGTGAAGAAGGCCCATACGATAACAGCGGCGGTGCAGACGCTGCTGAGCAGGTTGACGGCGGCATAGCTGCGGAATTTATTGGCGACCTGCAGCACGCCGGTGGCGGTCTCGGTAGCGAAGTTCAACAGCACCATGCTGCCGTACAGCACGAACAGCGGCGCGGTGGCCGGGTCATCGGCCAGCCGGCTGGCGGCGAAAGGCGCCAGGACCGCCAGGATCAGGAAGGATAACAAGGCGCTGGCAGTCTCGCCCAGCAGGGCGGCCTTGACCACCGCGCCGGCGCGTTCGGGTTGGTTCTTGGCCGTGGCGTCACCGTAATATTTGACCACCAGCTCATTCATGCGGAAGGAAAACAGGCGGTTGAGGGTGGAGGCGGAAGCGGTGATGGTGCCGATCACGCCGAACCCGGCCACGCCCAGCAAGCGGCCGGCCAGGATGCTCTGGATGACGCTCAGGCCCATGCTGAGCACGTTGCTGCTCAACAGGTAACCGGAATTGGCCAGTATCTTTTGCAGCAGCTTATCGGATTTGAGCGTCTTCCAAAGGCTGGCAAACAATTTCATTCCGTGCTCACCTGGCTGGCCCAACTGTATTCCTGCTGATACCAGGCGACCACGCTGCGAATGCCTTCATCCAGGGAGGTTTGGGGCTTCCAGCCCAGCAGTTCGCCGGCTTTGCGCGTGTCCGCCCAACTGGCGGACATATCCGCCGCGTTCTGCGGGTAGTATTTCACATTTGCTTTTTTGCCGATCACGCTCTCGAATTTACCGATCAGGTCGTTGATGCTGATGGATTCGTGACCGCCCAGATTGATGATCTCGTAACCCAGCGGCTTGAGCGCTAACAGCGTGCCGGCGGCGATATCGTCCAGGTGGGTGAAGCCGCGCGTCTGGTTCCCGTCGCCGAACACCATCACCTCGCGCCCTTCCAGGATCCACTTGGCGAAGCGGAACATGGACATGCCCGGGCGGCCGGCCGGACCATAGACCGTGAAGTAGCGCAGCACGCTGACATCCAGCCCGTAGAGGTAGTGATAACTGTAGCTGAGCGTTTCAGCCGCTTTTTTGCTGGCGGCATAAGGCTGCAGGGGCAGGCTGGAATCGGCGCTTTCGGGCGTGGGGTAGGGGGCGTTTTCGCCGTAGATGCTGGAGGTGGAAGCCAGGATGAATTTCTGAATACCTTCAGCGCGGCACAGCTCCAGCAGGTTCAGCGTGCCGGTCAGATTGGTGTCGTAATAAGACCAGGGATCCAGCACGGAATCGCGCACGCCGGCTTTGGCAGCCAGGTTGATCACGCCGGCCAAGCCTTTATGCCGCGCGGTGATCTCCTTCAACGCGCCGCGCTCACAGATGCTCTCGCGGTAAAAAGTGAACGCCGGATATTCGGCCAGCCGGTCGAGGCGCCATTCTTTCATGCGCAGGTCATAGACAGGGTCGAGGTTATCCACCCCGACCACCTGGTGGCCCGCTTGCAGCAGGTTCTCGCTGACCTTCGAACCGATGAAACCGGCGGCGCCGGTGACCAGGTAGGCGGACATCAGAGCCTCACCACTTTATCGTTAACCTGGCCGTGCAGTCCCAGCGCGTTGCGGGCGTCCACGATCAGTTTGGCGTCCGCCAGCATCTTTTGATAGTCGTAAATGGAGTGGTTGGTGACGATCACCACGCAGTCGGCGGCTTTCACCGCGCCTTCCAGGTCCGCCACGCTCTCCAGGCGGATGTCTTCATGGTGGATGGCGGTGATGAAAGGATCGTGATAGCTGACCTCGGCGCCTTTCTGGCTGAGCAGGTGGATGATATCCAGGGCGGGGCTTTCGCGCAGGTCGTCGATATCGGGTTTGTAGGCCGCGCCGATCACCAGCACCTTCGAGCCGTTGAGGGCTTTCTTGTGCTTGTTGAGGGTATCCTGCACCTTGCTGACGGTGTAGCGCGGCATGGAGGTGTTGATCTCGGAAGCCAGCTCGATGAAGCGGGCCGAGTAGTTGACGGTTTTCAATTTCCAGGAAAGATAGAGCGGGTCGATGGGGATGCAGTGCCCGCCCAGGCCGGGGCCGGGCAGGAATTTCATGTAGCCGAAAGGTTTGGTGGCGGCCGCTTCGATCACTTCCCAAACGTCCACGCCCAGCCGGTCGCACATGATGGCCATTTCATTGACCATGCCGATGTTGATCATGCGGAAGGTGTTCTCCAGCAGCTTGGCCATCTCCGCCACCTCGGCGGAAGAAACCGGCACGACCGTCTTGAGCGCGCCACCGTACCAGGTTTTGGCGGCCTGCAGACAGGCGGGCGTGATGCCGCCGATCACCTTGGGCGTGTTGATGGTGGTCCAGTCGGTGCGCCCAGGATCGACGCGCTCCGGCGAGAAGGCCAGGAAGAAATCCTGCCCGACTTTCAAGCCGCTTTCTTCCATCTTGGGCAGGATCAATTCGCGCGTGGTGCCGGGGTAGGTGGTGGATTCCAGCACGATCACCATGCCCTTGTGCACATATTGCTTGAGCGAATCAGCCACGGAGAGGATATAGGAAAGGTCCGGGTCGCCGGTCTTGCGCAGCGGGGTGGGCACGCAAATGCTGACCGCGTCGATGTCTTTCAGAATCGCGTAATCGCTGGTGGCGCTGAGCTGGCCGGCGCGCACCAGTTTTTCAACCTGCGCGGAGCTGATATCGAGCACGTAGCTCTTGCCCTGGTTGATCTGATCGACCTTGGACTGGATCGGGTCGATGCCGGTCACCTGAAAACCGCTTTCGGCGAAAA
>CAZDUN010000080.1:0-9523 GCA_964508615.1 uncultured Pelolinea sp.
GACCAGGTCGATGCCGGTGACCATCTCGGTGATGGGATGTTCCACCTGGATGCGCGGGTTGACTTCAATGAAGTAGAAATTGCGCTGGCTGTCCATCAGGAATTCCACCGTGCCCAAACTGCGGTAATTGAGCGCCTGGGCCACCCGGCGGGCGGCGTCGTAAAGCGCCGCGCGCGTGGCGGCATCCAGGCCGGGGGCGGGGGACTCTTCGATCAGTTTCTGGTGGCGGCGCTGGATGGAGCACTCGCGCTCGCCGATCACCAAAACGCTGCCCTTGCCGTCGCCCAGCACCTGCACCTCGATGTGGCGGGCGGGGCGCACGAACTTTTCAATATAGACGCGCTCATCCCCAAAAGCCAGTTTGGCTTCCTGGCTGGCGGAGGCGATCATTTTCTGCAGTTCTTCCTCGTCATGCGCCAGGCGGATGCCGCGCCCGCCGCCGCCGGACACGGCTTTGACCAGCAGCGGGTAGCCGATCTCGCGCGCGATCTTTTCGCGCATTCCGGGGTTGGCGGAATCGTAATCGCAGCCCGGCAGCACCGGCACGCCGGCTTCCTGGGCCACCTTACGGGCGGCGCGCTTGTCGCCGGTGAGGGCAATGCTTTCAGGGCGCGGGCCGATGAAAGCCATGCCGGATTTTTCCACCCGTTCGGCAAAGGCGGGATTCTCTGAAAGGAAGCCATAGCCGGGGTGGATGGCATCCGCCTTGACTTTGCGAGCGGCCGAGAGCACCGCTTCCATGTTCAGGTATGACTGGGCGGCCGGCGTGGGGCCGAGGTAAACCGCTTCATCGGCAAAACGCGTGTGCAGGGCTTCGCGATCGCCGGCGGAGTAAACCGCAACACTGGCAAAACCCAGGTCGCGGCAGGCGCGCATGACGCGCACGGCGATTTCACCACGATTCGCGATCAGGATTTTCATCTTTCGACCTTTCTTTTCTCTATCAAAACGTCTTTGTTATAACGGTATATTGCCATGTTTGCGTGCGGGGGTGGCCTGGCGTTTGTCGCGCAGCGACTCGAGCGCTTCAACCAAGCGCGCGCGGGTCTCGGCCGGCTGGATGACATCATCCAGGTAGCCGTTGGCAGCCGCGATATACGGATTGGCCATCTCATTGCGGTATTGACTGGTCAAATTCGAGCGCAGCTCCTGGGCATCTTCAGCCGCGGCCAATTCCTTGCGGTAGATGATGTTCACCGCTCCCTCCGGGCCCATCACGGCCACCTCGGCGTGCGGCCAGGCGAAGTTCAGATCGCCGCCCAGGTGCTTGGAACTCATCACGATATACGCGCCGCCATAGGCCTTGCGCAGGATCAGGGACACCTTTGGCACGCTGGCTTCGGCATAGGCGAAGATCATCTTCGCGCCGTGGCGGATCACGCCGTTGTGCTCCTGTTCGACCCCCGGCAAGAAGCCGGGCGTATCCACCAGCGTCAACAGCGGGATGTGGAAGGCGTCGCAAAAACGGATGAAACGCGCGCCCTTATCCGAAGAATTGATATCCAGCACGCCCGCCAGCACCAGGGGCTGGTTGGCGATGACGCCGACCGGGTACCCGTCCACGCGCGCCAGGCCGATGACGATGTTCTGGGCGTAGTTTTCCTGCACTTCCAGGAACTCACCGTTATCCACGATCTCCTGGATGACCTCGCGCATGTCGTACGGTTTTTGCGGATCTTCCGGCACCAGTTCATTGAGCTTGTCCGTGGCGCGCTGGGCGTCGTCGGAGGGTACCACGTAAGGCGCGGGCGAGAGGTTGTTGGAGGGCAGGAAAGAAAGCAGCCAGCGCATCTGCGCGAAGACTGCGTCTTCGTCGTCTGCGAGGAAATGCGCCACCCCGCTGCGGTTGACGTGAATGCCGGCGCCCCCCAGGGTTTCAAAATCCACGTCCTCGTGAGTCACAGCCCGCACTACATCCGGGCCGGTGATGAACATGTTGGCGGTCTTTTTGACGATGAAGATGAAATCCGTTAGCGCCGGAGAATAGACCGCCGCGCCGGCGCACGGCCCCAGGATGGCGGTGATCTGCGGAACGATGCCGGACAGGCGCGTGTTGCGCATGAAGATCTCGCCGCAAGCGGCCAGCGAATCGACGCCTTCCTGGATGCGCGCGCCGCCCGAATCGTTCAGCCCGATCAGGGGAGCACCGTTTTCCAGCGCCAGATCCATTATTTTCGCGATCTTCAAGCCGTGGCTTTCACCCAGCGAGCCGCCCATGATGGTGAAATCCTGGGCGTACACGTAAACCTGGCGGCCGTCGATCTTGCCCCAGCCGGTGACCACACCGTCCGTCAAGGGATGAGCGCGTTCCATGTTGAAGCGCGCGGCGCGGTGGGTGCGGAACATGCCTAACTCGCGGAAAGTGCCTTCATCCAGCAACTTTTCGATGCGCTCGCGCGCGGTGAGTTTGCCGCCGGCATGCTGCGCCTGGACGCGGCTTTCGCCGCCCGCGGCCACGGCCGCCTGCCGCATTTCATCCAATGAGAGGATATTTCCTTCAGAATTCTGCATGATTTTTTAAATAATCGCTTTCATCCAATTAACCCGAAAACAAGCCGGGGGTTCGCATTTCAACTTGTTAATGCTGCATTGCGCTGAAATCCATTCGATAGCGGCTCCTGCGGGTAATAACTATCCAGGCCGGCCGGCAGGCGCACGCCCTGCAATTCCAGAGAACGCACGCGCGCGAGGTAAGCGCAGCCGGTCAGCAGCTGCCAAGCCACATCGGCGACATGGCGCTGGTGGAAATCCTCCAGGTAGGTGCCGCGCGCCCATTCGTTGAAGGCGCCCATGGATGGCCCGCACCAGATCTGGTAATCCAGTTTGCGATCTTCCAGGCCGTCGCGCGACCAGCGCGAGGACAGGCCCAGGTACCAGCGGAAGACAAGCGCCATCTTTTTCTTCGGGTTCTCCTCCGCTTTGCGGATCTGTTCGGGATTGCGCTGATTGAAAAATACCACGGTTTCCTGCCAAATATCCTCGATGCGGCGTTTGAAGATCTTTTCTTCAAGCTCCCTACGCGTTTCAGGCAGGAGCGCATCGAGCGAATCGCAGGAGGTATAGAGATCGTAGAGCTTCTGAGCGCGCATGGGGAAGAAGGTGCCTTTTTTCAACACCTGCACGCGCGCGCCCATTTCGAACATATCCGCGGAGGGCGCCATGGCCACGTCGGCCATGTCTGCTTGCGCCAGCAGGGAGCGGGTGTGCTCACTGGCGCCGGATTCCACGCAGGCCTGGTTGACCGATCCGCTGACCACGAAAGCCGCGCCCATCATGAAAGCGCCCAGGGCGGATTGGGGCGTGCTGATGCCGCCGGCCGCCCCCACGCGCACAGGAAGTTTAAAGCTGTATTCGCGCTGAAGCTGGTCGCGCAGGGCGATGATGCTGGGCAGCAGGGAAACCAGCGGCTGGTTATCAGTATGACCGCCGGAATCGCCTTCCACGGCGATATCGTCCGCCATAGGCACCTGCCGGGCCAGCTCGGCCTGTTCGGCGCTGATGCGGCCGGCAGCTGCCAGCTCATCCAGCAGGTTTTGCGGTGCCGGACGCAGGAACAGGGCGGCGATCTCGCGGCGCGAGATCTTGGCGATGACGCGGTTCTCGGCGTGAATCTCCCCCGCCGGCTCGCGCGACAAGCCGGCGGCGCGGTAACGCACGATGGCCGGCGTCAGGCGTACGTAAGCCGCGGCTTCGACCGCGCGCACGTTATTGCGCAGCAGCAGATCCACCGTTTGTTCTTCCATCTCGGGCTCGAAAGGATTATGCAACAGGATAAAAAGGAAAGGACCTTCAGGGAGTTCCGCCTGCAGGATTTCCAGTGCGCGCTGCAGCCTTTCAATGGTAAGGCCGCCGCTGCCGAAAGCGCCCATCAAGCCGGCCCGGCCGAGCGCGATCAACATTGGCTCGGAAGCAATGGCATTGGCCATGCCGCCGGCGTAATAAGCCGCTTTCAGGCCATAAGCCTGGCAGAATCCCGGGTCACCGAATTGGGAAAATGCCAGCGGCGGCAGCAGGGCTGCCAGATCGGCAGGCTGGCCGTTGAGCGGGGAGGGCAGGCCGCTGCTGCTCAAACCGACCTTTTCCCCTGCGCGCACCGCGAACAACGGCTGCGCGAAACGCAGCAGGCATGCGCGCATTTCTGCGGCCGAGAAAGCGACTGCTCCCTCATCCCCTTGCCAGGAAAGCGCGAAAGGCACGGGTGTTTTCATCGTTGTGTTCATAACAGGTTTCCTTCTTTTAAAGCCAGCGCGAGGTTGCGGATGGCATAGATTTTGCGATCATCGACGAAAAAGTCCGCGTCCGCTGCCAGCGCCGGGGCGGCATGCGGGTGCAATTCATTCTTCAGGTGCAGCTCAAAGCGCAGCGCGCGGTTGAGCGGCGTGACCTGACCGCGATATTTCCATTCCAGGGGTTCGGGCAAGCCAAAACCCACTGCCGCGCGGCGAGGGTCTGGCGCCGCATGACGTTCTTGCAGCCAGCTCCACATGGCTTGCAGCATGGCTTCCACGCCCAGCGAACCGGGCATGACCGGGTCCTGATAAAAATGGTTGCGATAGAACCATTCATTGCCGTCCAGCCGCCGTTCCCCGACCAGCAACCCGCGGCCGAATTTGCCCGCGTTCTCTTTGAAAACCAAGCCTTCAATCAGATCCAGGTGCGGATGCGGGACATCCGGCGCGGTTCGGGATGACCGGGCTGCTAAAGGCCGGAATCCCGCAGAGATGTCCAGCGGCGCGCTCTCATCCAGCCGGCCTTCCTTTTCCATTTCCGCCTGGCGGAAATAGCCAAAGGAAGATTGGCCTTCCAGGAAGGTCTGGCCGCCGACGGACAATTCGAAGGCGAATTCCTGGAGAAGCATGCCGCTCAATGAAAGCGAAGATAACAGGCGCGCGCGGTTGGTGATGAGCGCTCCGGCGGGCGGCGGGCTGGCTTTGAAGTGAATTTGCCCGTCCAGGTTGCGGAAAATGTTCACGTCCGGCGGCAATTGCAGAGCGGTGCCCAGATAGGCCGAAAGTATGCCGCAGGGCTGCAGCGCAATTTCCATCAGCAGACCCAGGGGCAGACCGGGGTAAGGATTTTCTTCAAAGTACCAGGCGTGCGGGATGGTTTGATATTCCGTGGTGATGTCCGCCGGCTGCTGCAATTGGCCGCGTTGGCCTTTAATGTCCAGCACCCGGTCAACCATCAGCAGGTCGCCATTGGGGATGCGCGCGGATTTGCGTTGATCCAGGATGGCAAAATCCGGACCGAAGCATTTGGCGATCGAGCCGCGGCTGAATTCTTCCAGCTGGTCGCGGTTGATCAATGGCGCGCGCGGTGTTTCCTGCGGCGCGTCCAGGCTGAATGTTGCGATGCTGGCGGCCAGGGCTTTCAGGTTGGCGGCTTGTTGTTTCAGGAAACCTGAATGAACGCGGTTGGTGCGCTGCAGGTTCGCGCTTATGACATCCAGCAGCCTGCGCTGCGGATTTTCTGTCAAATTGTCGGGGTGATTGACAGCCGGGTTAACGGTAGATGTGTCCATAACCTAATGTCCTTTCAGCGCAGTTAAATCCGGTTTAAACCCGTGGCTGATCAGGCGCGCCAGCAGGCGCAGGATGGCGCTATGATCGCCCAGGCCGCTCTGGTTGATGGTCATGGCCGCGAACGGCCGGCCTTTCAGGATGGCTTCGATCCACTTACTGCAATTGCTGCCCGCGCCCAGTTCAATGAAGACGCGCGACCCTTCCGCGTAAGCCAGTTCCACCAGGCGCGGAAAGTCGATTGTATGGGTCAGCATGCGCGCGAAACTCTCCGCGATGGCCTTGGAGTCATGCTGCAGCGGGGCGTAGTACGCCGCGCTGTAGATGGGTATCTCAGCTTCATTTTCAACCGGCCAGTCATGCAGGCGCTCAAAGGCATCGAACTCGGAAACCACCGCGTCGCAGTGGATGGCGTGATGGTAAGGTGCTTGCAGGTGCATGCATCCGAGAGCCTGCGCCACGCGCTGGCAGGCGGCTTTCTCGCCGCCGATCACCACCTGGCGGGGTGTGTTGATGTGTGTGAGGTAGACGCGCGTTTCAGCTTGCAGGGCAGCGCGCACCTTTTCGACCGGCGCCATCAACACGTAATTGGCCCACAGTGAGGCGTGTTTTTTACCAGCGGCCGCGCGCGGCAGGTTCCAGAATTCGCGGATGGCGTTCTGCGGACCGGAGACGCGCTCGTGGAAAATAGGCGATGCTTCCAGTGAGGTGCGCATCGCGCCGGCCTGGCTCCAGACATCCATGGCGAACATCATGCTGTTTTCCCCCAGGCTGTAGCCGAAGGCTGCCTGGGGTTGGATCTTGAAGATATCCCGCAGGATGACGGTGAACAGGTAAGAAAAGCACACCCCGCTGGAGATCATCGCGGTGGGATTGTCGTTCAGTTCTTCCTGCAATTGTTCGACGGTTTGAGCCGTTCCCGGTGGCGGAAAGATGATCTGGTGGTTGAGCGTGCTCCCGGGATCCTCGCTGATCAGCTGCAGTGCATCATGCAGCTGCGGGAAGAGGTGGAAGATCTCGCGGCCCATGCCGACGTAGGTGCCGAACGCGCCCGGATAGACAAAGGCGACTTTGGCTTGCGCGCCCAGCGGAGCGGGCGTGAAATAACTGCCGGCGGGGGTCTGCCAATCTTTGCCAGCCGCGCAGGCATCCGACAAGCCGTTGCGCGCGCGTTCCAGTTCGGTGATCAGTTCCTGCCGGGATGAACCCAGCACCGCCAGGGTATGTGTGCCGCCGGGATGCTGCGCGAAGCGCGCCAGCGCCGCGTCGATGTGCGCCGGCAGGTCAGCGCAGGATTGAAGTTCAGTTATTACGGATTCGATGCGCGCAGCCGCCGCTTCCACATCCTCCAGAACCAGCGGCAGGAGGAACAAGCCGAAATCGGCAAATGGGCTGCCGGGGTGGGAGGGGGCGGCCACGGATTTTTCCAGGAGGATATTTGCCGATGGATCCTTTCCTGAGTCGAGATTGATGCGCGTTTCACGCCGGGTATCGAATGGTGATGAGAACCACGGCCGCACGGAGCGGTTTACCACGCTGGATGTTTGCTTAAGCCGGGGATTATCCAGCAGCGGGAAATGCATGCGGCTGTTCAAGCCTAGGGCGGCAGTTATGCAAACGAGCATGGGATTAGCCGACCCGGTTTGGGCGGCACTGGTTTCCAGCCCGTGTGCGAAAGGGGCGGCCGGACGCATGAATCCATTCGCGTCCAGGATTGCGTAAGCCGGTGGGGACGGGTTTTGGCGCGTCAGCAGCAGGCAGGCCGCGCCCGGCTGCGAATCGGCTTCAGTGAACCAGGCGCACAGAGCGACCTGCGCTTCTTCGGAAGTTCGCATGATCTCCTGTGCTTTGTGGAAAGCTTCTATAAAGTCCGCGGTAACTATGTGAACACTCGCTCGTATGGCAGGTTCCGCATTGAAAGCCGCGGCAAGCGCGGCAGGAATATCCGGCGCGCCGGGCAGCAAGGATTGAACCTGGCTGGGTGCGTGCAGCACCAGCGGCAGATCAGCTGCTCGCTGCGGGTCAATCCCCGCGTCGCGCAGGGCGGAAGCCAGCGCCAGGCGCAGGCGGGCGGTTGGGGATGAATCCTGCTCAACGAATGACGTATCACCGGTCAGCAGCCAATGTTTGAAAGCAGCCAGGCTGGGAAAACGGCTGGAACAAAGGCCCATGCCGGCTAGCATATAAACGCAATCCTTTTGAGCGGACAGATTCTGCATGATTAATCCTTGCCATGCGGCAGAGTAAAGGGTCAGCCCTTTTTCCCGATAAAGCGCTTGAGGTGCTTGCTGATAGTGCCCTCCAGGCCGATGAAGCGGTTATATTCCACGCCATCCGCATCCTGCACGGATATATCACCCACCACTGCGTGTTCGTTATGCTGGGTAACTTGCAGGAATGCCCAAACTGGCGAGCCGAAAGGCACCAGTCTGTAATGCTCCCATTGGTGCAGGCGGGAAGGCAGGCAGGGTGCGTCGTAAAACGCCTGGGTCCAGATCAGCAGGCTTTGCACGACAGCGTCGTTGATAAACGGGTTGGCGACCCTGGCCGGGAATTGCCCCTGGCTGCGCGCCGCCATGGGCGGCAGCAGCACCTGCGTAACCACGTTCTTTTCATCCACCAGCAAAACTTCCTGGATGCCCTGGAAGGCGGGGCCGTGGAAGAGCGTGCCGTCGGCGTAATATTGGCTGCCGGCTTTTGTCTGGGAAGGGTCCAATTTCAACGCGCGGATCGAAGCCGGGCGCGGCGCGGTCGGGTTATCTTTGCGTAGGGTGACCTGGCCGCTGTAGTGGAATGTCTTGCGGCTTGAGCCATTTGGGCTGGTCACCAGCACTTCATAGATAACCTTTGCAGCGCTGGATTCGCCCACAGGTTTCAATTCGAGCGTGTATTCGCGGCTGTCGTCATCAAAAGTGATGCCCTTGAGGATCTTGAAATCTTCCATGTGGCTGAATTTCAGGCCGGGATGCAGCGCCTGGCAGGCATCCGCCAGCCAGGCGGAGGCGCAAGTGGCCGGCAACACGGCCTGCGGGCCGATGACATGATCATTCAGGAAAGGATTGTCGCGTAGGGTCATGCGACGGCGCACGGTGAGGGCACCGGCTGCAGGGAGCGCCGGCTCCAGATCGGCAAGGATGGGGCTGCCGATGACGATCTGGGTTTGCTCGCGGGGACCGGTAAGCTCAGCGACCAGCGCCGCGGTGCCGCCCTGACTGTCGATCAGGCGGATGCCGCGCTGGGCGAAAACCTTTTTCAGGTCGGGCGAGACCATGCCTGAATCCCAGGGACCCCAGTTGATGGCTATCACCCGGCAATCCGGCAGGGATTGGCGCAGGATGTAAGCGGATTTATTCAGGATCTCGTTGGCAATGGCGTAATCGGCCTGGCCGCTGTTGCCGAAAAATCCAGCCACGGACGAAAAGAGCACGATGAATTTCAAGGTTTGCGGCTGCACCGCTTCCAAAATGTTGCGCAGGCCGAGTACCTTGGTGTTGACCACTAAATCGAAATCCGCGCCGCTCTTGTTTTCGATCAGCTTGTCCGCCAGATTGCCGGCCCCGTGCAGGATGCCGGTCAGCGGGCCTAACTGCTTCAAGGTGGTTTGCAGGGCAGATCTGATGCTGTCCGCGTCGGTGACGTCGCTGTGGATATAAATAGCTTTGGCGCCCAACGCCGCGAGCTTGCCCAGGGTGGCCGCGATCTCGCGGCTGGATTGCACTGCGCGCATGGCTTGTTGCAATTCTTTGGGCGTGACTTTCTGACCCTCTTGTTTGAAAAATTCCAGCGCGCTGTTTTGTAAATCCGCATCGGGTGTGCCGGCGGCCCAGGCTGGTTCAGGGTCGAGCAGCGGTGAACGGCCGGCCAGGATAAAGCGGCAGGGGACCTGTTCGGCGATCTTCAAAACGCACTGCGCGGTGATGCCCTTGGCCCCGCCGCTGGCGAATATCACGGAGTTTGGCTCCAGGAGTGTCGATTTTACGTTCTGCATGGTGCGATTTCATTCA
>CAZDUN010000081.1:0-9521 GCA_964508615.1 uncultured Pelolinea sp.
AGCGGGCGGCAATCCACCACTGCGTCATAATCGCCGCCGCCGGCGCCCACCTCGGTGGGTATGCCGATCAGCTGGTTGGAATCATCCAGCGCCAGCCCGCCGCTGTTGCCGCCCGCAATGGTGGCAGAGGTCTTGATGTAAGCACGGTTGCCATAATCCACCTCAGCGGTGAAGCCGCTAACCTCGCCGCGCGTGAGCGTGATGGTTTCGCCGCCGATGCCCGGATAACCCAGGATGATGATGTCGTCGCCCAGGTGCAGGTCATCCGAATTGCCCAAGGTGACGTAGGGCAGGTTGAGGGTGGAACGGTCGATGCGGCTGCCTGTCAGGTCCACCGCCGGCGCCAGCACGGCAATATCCAGGTTCTCGTCAGCCTGCAGCACTTCGGCGTAGAACGCCTCCTGCGGCGTTTGGTCTTCCGCCACGGTCAGCATGATCAGCAGCTCCTCGGCCGGGTAGAAACGGTCGCCCATGGCCACGTGCGCATTGGTCAGAATCAGCCCATCAGGGGAAATGATCGTGCCCGAGCCGCTCCATTCCTGGATGGTGCCTTCCACTGTTCCGCGCACGACGATCTGCACCACAGCCTTGACCGGCAGCTCGTCCGGAGAGATGGGCGTGCCCTGGATTTGCGCCAGCACGGTGGGCAGGTAATCGGAGGGAACATCACTCGAATACTGCGGCGAAGACGGCTCGCTGGTCACCAGGTATTCTTCGAAATCGGCCAGGTCGAATGTGCCGCAGGCCAGGCTTAAAGCCAGCAGCAATGCCAAAATCATCAGGGGGGAGCGTTTTTTCCGGAAAATTATCCACATAGGCACGATCCTGTTCGTATAAAGTCTCAAGGAATAAGAAATATAGATTGATTATACCTTTGGGGTGGAAAAATAAAACAATGAGTAAGCAATCACCCGCCTGTTTCATTAAATAAAAGGCGGAGAGGGTGGGATTCGAACCCACGGTACCTTTCGGTACACACGCTCTCCAAGCGTGCGCGTTAAGCCGGACTACGCAACCTCTCCAAAAGCGCTGAAAACCAGCGGCAAAATTATAACATGATTGATTTCCATGACAATCCTGTCCCGCAAAAATCATCCTGTTATCCAATTCCTTCACTGCATTTGTTTGATAAGATTATTTGAACTGATGATGCAATTCGCCGGAGGGAAAATGACCATACAGGTTCGCAAGATGATTGACAGCGACTACGCCGCGGCATACAGCCTGTGGAAAGCCATGCCCGGCATGGGACTGAGCAGCGCCGACCGCGAAGAAGCGCTGTTATCTTTCCTTCATCGGAATCCTGCCACCTGCCTGGCCGCGGATGACAGCGGAAAGCTGATCGGCACCATTCTGGGCGGCAGCGACGGGCGGCGCGGCTACCTGTATCACCTGGCCGTTCACCCGGATTATCAGAAACGCGGCCTTGGGCGCAGGCTGGTGGATGCCTGCCTGGCTGCCTTGCAGGCGCAGGGCATCGAAAAATGTCACATCTTCGTTATTGCGGATAATGAAGAAGGTTTAAAATTCTGGCAAAAGGCGGGCTGGACGCTCCGGCGCGATATCCTGATCTTGTCGAAGGACATCAAGAAAAGCTGAGCGGGCACACAAATGAACCGGTTCTTCTCCTTTTTAATAAAGCGGTTCGCGTTGATTCCGGTGGCGCTGTTGGCAATCACGCTGACGCTCTATGGCATCGTGATGCTGATGCCGCTTGAGACGCGCGTGAGTCTGTATATGCCGGAATCGAACAGCAACGTGCCAGGGTGGCAGGAACGCATGCGCGAGAAGATCATCGAACGGCATCACTTGCAAGAACCCTTCCCAGTTCAGTATGTTTATTGGCTGGGCAGTCTTGTACAGGGAGATTGGGGCTACAGCCCGATCTTGAATAATGACGTCCTGCCGCTACTCCTCAGACGCGCTCCGGTTACGATCGAATTAATTTTATACGCACTCCTCTTCCAAATCCCGCTGGGATTGCTGGCGGGCGTATTGGCCGCACAGAAGAAAGACCGGTTTCAGGATCAATCCATCCGCGCGCTTTCTTCCATCGCGGCATCCCTGCCAGACTTCATCCTGGCGTTCATACTTCTGGCGGTCTTTTATATCGCGTTATCCTGGTTCCCGCCGGAGCGGTTGAGCGTGGCCAGCCATCTGGCAGTAACATCCGCGAATTTTAAAACCTACACCGGGCTGATGACCATCGATGGCTTCCTTAACAACCGCGCCGATATCAGCCTGGATGCCATGCGCCACCTGGTGCTGCCAGTTTTCACGTTAAGCTTTGCCCATTGGGCGCTGCTGGCGCGCATTACGCGCGCCCAGCTGCTGGAAGAGATGCAAAAAGAATACATCACAGCGGCTTACGCGCGCGGCCTGGATGAAAAAACGGTTATTTGGCAGCATGCTTTTCGCAACACACTCGGCCCAGCCTTGAATTCCAGCGCGGTCACCGCCGCCACCCTGGTGACCAGCGTGTATGTTGTCGAGCGCATTTTCAATCTCAAGGGCGTTTCCGAGTTAATTACAAGATACGGGCCGATGGTGCCGGACGCAGCCGCCGTGTTGGGTTTTTCTGTTTTCAGTACACTGCTGGTGCTGGCGCTCATGCTCATCCTCGACATCTTGCAAGCCGCGCTGCTGCCATTGATTAAAGAAGAGGCTTTTTATAATGAAAAAAGCTAAGCGGTTATCCCAGGCCGCAGTTGAAAAAGCCTATCAAAAATTGCACGAGCGAGATTCACAGGGGGCGCATTCGCTCGCCTCGCGGGCAGCCTGGCTGGATCCTCAGAACGAGGATGCCTGGTTGATATTGGCAGCCACAAGCACGCAAGAGAAGAGTTTGAAATTTATAAAGAAAGCGTTGCAGATCAATCCAAACAGCGCATCAGCGCAGGCTGGTTTGGAATGGGCGTCAAAAAGAAAAATAAAGTCACAAAAAGCCAAATCCCTGGCAGTTGTCAAGCGCGAACTTAACCCGCGAAGAGATAACCCTGGTTGTCAGTCTGCCAATCAAAAAAATAAACGCCACTGGCAGCGCGCTACCACGCGCTGGCAATCCGTTTTATCGATTGTTACCATCTTTTTTATCATCGTTGTTGCGATCATGGCTCCCCTGATCGCGCCAGTGGATGAATCCGCGGATGCGCCCTATTACAAGATCGCTTGTGAAAAATTCCGCTGCGTTCCTGAAGCGCCCAGCGCCGCGTTCCCCCTAGGCACCATCAAAGAATTCGATGTCCTGCACACCCTGGTTTGGGGCGTCAGGCAGGCACTGATATTCGGCTTGACTGCGGCTGGTTTGACTGCACTCTTTGGAATCACATCCGGCGCGATCGCAGCTTATTCAGGCGGCTGGATCGACAGCCTGATCATGCGCGTATGCGATGGTTTCCTGGCATTCCCGATCATCGCCGCGGTGGCCATGTTTTCGCAAGTAATCGCCTACCTGACGCCCGAATCCTGGGGGCTGACGCTTTCGCAGTTCGAAGCCATCCCGGAAAAACAAAATATCTTCCAATCATTCATCATGCAAACCGATCCTGTCTTGCTGGCACTGATCCTGTTTTCCTGGATGCCCTATACGCGCGTGATGCACGCCCAGGTGCTGCAAGCGAAAAAGACAGAATATGTGGATGCCGCCCGGTTGTTGGGCGCGCGCAAAAGCCGGATCATCCTCCGGCACATCTTGCCCAATTCAATATCCCCCGCTATCGTTATGCTGACGCGCGATATCGGGCGCATGGTGGTGCTGCAGGCTTCGCTGACCTTCATCGGTGTGAGCGATTCCTCTCCCTGGGCCAGCCTGCTGACGCTTGGCAAAGACTGGATCATCGGGCCAGGCGGGAACCTGTTCACCCGTTGGTGGATCTACCTGCCCATCACGCTTGCCATTGTGTTCTTTGGGGTTAGCTGGAATCTGTTGGGAGATGAGATGAACCTGTGGTTGAACCCGCGTGAAACGCTTTTCGTCTCGCGCAAGGAATATATGATTGAGTAATCTGGAGAAAAAAAGATGAAAAAGAAATGGCAATCAGAGATAAGCGAACCGCAGCGCAACAGCATCCGGCTGGGCATTCTTGCCGGCCTGATTTACGCCCTGTTCGCGTGGGGTTGGGACGCTTTCAGCATGCTCAAGGCGCATGCCAGCCTGCCTCTGGTGAAACTGGCCATCGGCCTCCTGCCGACCATCGCGGTATTCGCGCTGGTCAGCTGGGTCAGCACGCGCAACAACCACATGGTGGCGCGCATGCTGCTCTGGATGGCAGCCGCCAGCATCTTGAGTTACCTGGTCTCCCTGCTGACTTTCCAGGCTTACGGCGCAGTGCTGTGCGCCGCGCACCCGCAATTTGGCGCAGCCATTAATTACATCACACCCGCGGGTATCCGCGGGCGGCTGTTCGTCATCATGGTGCTGACCAACGTCCTTTTCCTGGTAGGCGGCCTGCTGCTGGATAACGCCGGCGAGGCGCTATATTCCTCGCTGGGCACGGTTGGCTGGTTGATCCCGGTGCTTTTATGCCTGGCATTCTTCGCGGGGGCGGGCTACACGGCGGATGCGAATTTCAACGCGGAATTGCGCGGTCAGATCACAGCGGTGGACGCGCAGCTAGAGGAGGTTGCGCAGCTCGACCTGCAGAGCCTGAGCGAGCGTGACCAGCGCATGCTGCAGCGCTTCACCAGGCTGCAAGTCGACCTGCAAGGTACGCGCCGGCTGCTGATCGCCAGCTTCGATGACGCTTTCTCGCAGGTGCAGATGTTGATTGATTTCAACGGGCAGTGGGCGCAGTGCCTGACGCTCAACGGCCGCGTGAGCACCTGTGAATTGATGGAGTGATCATTTTGCGAGTGTCTCTCGGTTTTAACCATAGACACACACAGAAAATCTTTTTATGATTGATTCACACAGATAACCTTGATCCAGCATCATTCTAAAACCTGCAGGAGTAAGGGGTCTCGATACCTATAATTGTCATCCTGAGGGAGCGCAGCTCCTGAAGGATCTCGAACTGAGAAACAAGCAGTATTGCCTCCAATGGACCTGTCTACCGAGATACTCTCCTAGTGGAGTGCTGCGCGATCGCTACCGTTCAGCATGACTTTTATTCTGAGTATTTTTGCGAGCTTTGCTGACGCAAGGCGCGCCAATTACGATTTTAACTCCAATAAAAAATCTGGGCGGATAATCGTCACCCATGAATGGATGACCTATTTCTTGTTTGGATGGCTTTAATGACGGTTGAATTTGGGTTTTTCTCAAAGAAGGAGAGGTTGTTATATAAAAGACAGGGCGCTGGCGCGCCCTGTCTTTTCATATTTTGATATTTCTACCCTAATGAAGGTTCAAATTCTTGTCTCCACTGTTATTCAGGTCATTGCCGTAATAGTAGGAGCCTGTCAGTGTCGGATTGGGATCGCTGGCCAGATCAATACCATCGCCATAGTTGCCGGTGAACACGCTGTTGAGGATCTTTGCCAATGAACCCATATTCATCTGCAGGTTGAGGCCGTCTCCATTTGCAGAGAAACCATTGTTATAGGACTGCAGCTTGTTGATATTGACACCCATATCTGCGATGGCATTAATGCCATTCCCCAGGTTGCGGTACAACCACATCTCTGAAACTGTCAGCGTACCTCTCGCGCTCAAATCCACACCGTCATCCCCGTTGAATTGCGCCACCAGCTTACTCAGGCTGACATTCCCGTTCGTATTGATCAACAAGCCATTGACGGTATTGTTGCTGAAGACCGAATCACCCAGCGTGCCAAGTACGCTTACGTTGGAACTGGTGCCCCAGGTATTGCTGATCCAGGCACCATAATTATTGTTGGTTGCGACTACATTATTCAGAGTTACATGACCCATGCTGGCGATATACAACCCGGTTCCACTTGTATTTCCATCAATTTTGCTGCGCGTGACAGTGACAAATTGCGGCGTAACGGCAGTCCAGTTATTAAGCGATATTCCTGCCCCGGTGTTGCCGAAATCCTGCACATAACTCAGTGTGATACTTCCCACCGAGCTTACGTGCACACCATAGTTATGGTTGTCATCACTCTTGATGTTTGTCAAGGTTACACTCTTGGCGCTAGCTGCATCCGCATTGCTGATTTCTATACCATTCGAGCCATTTGTGAATACCATCACATTGGTGAGCGATATGGTTCCACGCGACGAGACCTCCAATCCGGAATATCCATTGCGAGATAAATCGCTCAGTGAAGTCTTGGATGTGGTTTTCATGATCACGTTGCCGATACTGTTTTGATAGTCATTGCTCAAAGACATACCGTAACCGCTGGTGTTGTCGCTGGCATTCAAATTGGTCAGGGTGATCGTGCCGCCTGAAACCACATTCAAGCCGCTGCTATTGTTGCTATTGAAATTGACCGACCCATACGTGCCAGAGATAGTGACGTTACCATAACCTTTGCAGCCTGGAATCCCGCCGTCGTATTGGCAGTTATCCAAATTGGCGCCATAATCGTTCAGATTGTCGTTTGCGCCCACATTCGTCAGGGTGATGGCTCCTATTGATTCGATACTGAACCCATAGGAATAGTTCGAGTTAAATGTGGCGTTTGAGATTGTAACGGCGCGATAGGTGGAAGCATCGTCATTGCGCAGCCAGGCGCCAAAGGCTTCCAGGTTGTTGCTTGCTCCGCCACCCGACCAGGTGATACTGCCTTTTGAAGCCAGGTCGAGCCCCAGCGAATCATTGTTATCGAAGCTGCAGTCTTTGAGATTAACGAATCTTCCATCCACGCTGTTGTTGCGGATATAGCTGCCCCAGTTGCCTCCGTTATAGTTGGCCTGGATCCCGGCGAAAGTCAGGTTGCCGTTTGAATTCACATTCAAGCCAACGTAGTTATTATCGCGGGTATCGACACCGTAGTATCCTTTGGTCGCGATAATCTTGACGTCGCCGCTGCCGCTGTTATACCTGTTATCTATATAAACCCCGGTGTAATTTGCATAAGTAATTTCGGTTGAGGCGCCATCAAAGGTCAAAGTGTAATCACCGTACTCCTGCAATACCGCGCTGCTGACGCGAATGTAATACATGCCCATGGCTGGCAGGGAAAAACTGATCTGGGCATCGTTGCCGGCGCCGCTGTTGTCATCGCTATCCAGCAAGTGCCAATCTTCATCGAAGAGCTCCAAGAAGGCGTCAAAGGTGCTGCTCTCCAGGTCGATGGTCACGTTTTGCGCGTTGCTGCCATTAAACCAGTAAACCTCATCATAGTATTGGTCGTAAGGCAGACGATCATGGACCTCATGTCCGTCATCATCATTGATTTCAAAGAAATGCTTGGAGCTGCGCAGCGTTTGCACCTGAGTCAGGGTTACGGCTCCGGTTGAATGAATCTGTAAACCTTGGCCCTGGTTGTCATTAATGGTCGCATATGAAACGCTCACGCTGCGGGCTGCCAGTGCATACTGATTGGAAAGGTAACAGCCAACTTCCATGTTATTACTTGCATCCAAACGAGCAAAGCTGATATTCCCGATGCTATATACCTGGACGCCATACACCCCATTATTGGAGAAGGCATTGGTGCGACCGGAGGTAGCATTCAGGCTGACATTTCCGGTGCAGTTCTCGAAATAATGGTAGATCATCATGCCGGAATCGCCATTGTCGCTGGCTGAGATATTGCTCATGGACACGTTGCCGCGCGAGTAGACATACATGCCATAACTGCCGTTATTATTAAATTCGTTATCCACGCCATTGATGGTCAGGCCGCCGCTGGCTTTACAGCCGGGAATGCCGCCATCGTATGAGCAAACCTGAATATTGGCACCAAAATTTGCATTCCCATTGGCTTGAACGCCGGAAAGCGTAATCGTTCCAAGGCTGGCGACATATAGACCATTGGCATTGGCATTTTCACTGAACTGCGAACGGGTGATGGTGACGACCTGGGCTTTCGACGCGTCTGTGTTTTCCAGGTAAGCGCCGCTGCCAACCAAATTGTTGTTCGAAATCACATCCGTCAGCGAAATCGCACCTTTTGAATTAACACTTAACCCCGTATTGGCTACTGATTCCGAAAAGTTCGCGTTGGTGATGCTGACTGATTTACTATCCGCATAGGTGTTAGTGATGTTCGCGCCGGTATCGTTGCCAACCGCATAAATATTCTTCAGTGTTACCACACCCGACGACAGGATGTACAAACCATAGGTATGGTTGCCAGAAAAGTCATTCATGGTAGTGCCCGGACCGGTGATGGTCACGCTGCCGGTTCCGCTGTTATTGCGCAGATCTACTCCCATGCCGGTAAGACTGCCAGCAGCATTCACGTTATACAAGCTGATGTTGCCCTTGGATGCAACGCGAATACCGGTACCACCATTTCCATAAGCACTGCTGTTTTTCACGTTGACAGTCCTGGCGCTGGGCGCCCCGTTATTCTCCAGGTAAGCGCCATAAGCGGTGTTGCCCTCAAAATAGCATTTATCCACCAGGATGTTGCCATTGGAATAGATCAACAAACCGCTCTGCGAGTTGCCGGAGGCAGAATTCAGAAAATCACCTACCGGAGGCGCATAGGACAGGTTTACGGTCACGTTAGCGCTGCAGCCGGTGTAATTATTTGAAATCTGCACACCGCTGTAGGTGTTGCCATTGGCTTCAAAATAAGACAGGGTCACCGTGCCGCCGGAAATGATATCCAAACCATAATTATGGTTATCGTTGAACTGGTTGAGCAAAGAACCGGAAATCGTGACTGAACCCGTGCCCAGGCAGTGATCGACAGAGAAATTGCAGTTGTCAATGTACACGCCGCTTTCATCATTCTCGTTGGCAACCACGCCGTTGAGGGTGACATTCTTGTTGGAGTAAATATGAAAACCCTTGGCGCCGCTCTGACGCGACGAGGTATTGGTGATCGTGATGAAACCGGTCCCGCCATCGTTTTGCAGATATATACCATCGTAGCCCATAACGGCTGCATTTTGATACGCATTGACATTCTTCAAAGTGATATTGCCGTAGGTAACCAGGTGAATGCCCTTGTTTTCGTTGTTATCCGCCTGGACATTCTCCAGCAGGATGTGGTTGGTGGCTGAACTGCTGTCCACATACAAACCATAACCCTGATTGAATGTATCAGGAGTGGAAAAATTGTTATTGAAAACACTATTTTTAACCGTAGTACCTTTCATGGCGTTCAATACCGCGCCATTGCCATCATTATTCGAAGCGGAAACGCCATTGAGCGTGATGGTGCTGTTACTATTGATGCGCACGCCGCCCCAATAATCGCCGGATATACCGTTATCATTGTGATTAAATTCGCTGTTGGTAACCGATACGGCATAAGTGCCGGCGGTGTTATCCAGATACAAACCGTAATTGTTATTATCGCTGGATCTCACGCGGTCTATGTTGACCGCCCCGTTGTGATTGATGATGTACACACCGCTGCTGGTCGCAGAGTTAACGTCCAGGTCTGTTAAAGTCAATGTGCCGGTATTATTGTTGACATAAAGCTGGTTG
>CAZDUN010000082.1:0-9458 GCA_964508615.1 uncultured Pelolinea sp.
TGGATAACTCCTCCATCGTAACGACCTAAGCGGATGTATTTGACAGCGAATTCAACCAGAAAGCTTTTGTCAGCACGCTGGATCTGAGCGATGAGGAAATCGAGCAATACACCCAAAGCACGGTGGTGCTGCCGGATTCCAACGTGATGGAGGTTTACGTGAGCGGGCCGGACGCGGAAATCACCGCGCAGTGGGCCAACGGCGTGGCGCGCACCGGCATCGATTACATGAAAAACCTTTACCAGGTGTACGAGATCAATATTCTGGACGCGGCCGTGGTGCCGACTGAACCAATCAGCCCCAGACCGGTGCGTGACTTAACGCTGGGGGCTGTCCTGGGATTACTGGTTGGCGTGATCCTGGCGATCCTGCGCGATCAATTGCGCATCCCGCTGGAAGCCTACCGCCAGCGCCGCTTGATCGATACGCAATCCAGCGCTTTCAACCGTGAGCATTTCGAAACGCTGCTGGGCGAACAAACCGAAAAATCCGCGCAAGAGGAAGGGGTTTATTCACTGCTGATGGTCAAGCTGAACGGTCTGGCCGAGTATTACGATACCCTGCCGCAGCAGGTGCTCAACCGCCTGTTGGCAGACGTGGTTGGCATCCTGAAGGCCGGGCTGCGCGGCAACGACAGCGTGGGCCGATGGGACGATCATACTTTTTCACTGCTGCTGCCGGATACGCCCGTCAAGGCTGCCGAAACGATCAAGAGCCGCCTGCTGAAGGCGCTCACGCCGCCCATGCCGCTGGCATCGCTGGATGAAAAGATTTCCCTGCAGCCTGCTGTCGGTGTGGCGGCATATGAAAAGAACGCGACCAGCGAAGATGTTTCTCTGAACGCGCTCAAGGCTATGGCTGAAAAGAAGTAAAGGAGTCATCCATGCACCCTACGGGTGAAACCCGTTCTTCTTCCGACCGGTTATCTCCTCTGATCGGGGTTGCCGCGCTGGCGGCCGGCATCGGCGGGGCGCTGCTGGCCACGCGCGTACACGATATCAGTTTATACATCCTAATGCTGATCGGGATCTTGCTGCTGGTGGCTACCGTCTGGAAGATCAACTGGGGCTTGTTTACGCTGGTGGCGATAACCTACGCGCGCATCTCCGACGTGGCGGTGCACTATTACGGCGCGCCTTCCATCGCGCAGCCGTTCATCGCTTTTCTGGCGCTGTTGATTTTCCTGCGCTGGGTTTTGCTGGGTGAGAAACCGCAAAACTGGTTGTCCTCGCTAGCCTTGATCGCGGGTTATGGCATGGTGATCTTCTTGTCTTTGTTTTACGCGGGAGATCCGGCGCGAGCGCAAGAGGGATTGCTGACCTTTCTGAAGGACGCGATCATCGCGCTGATGCTGGTATTGATGATCCAATCCAAAGAATCCTTTCGCATGGCAGCCTGGGGTTTTCTCTCCACGGGCATCCTCCTGGGAACGATCGCGGTCATTCAATACCTGACCGGGTCATTCAGCAACGACTATTGGGGCCTGGCGGAATCCCAATTGATGAATATCGTAACCGGTACGGAAGGCTACCGCATCATGGGCACCTACGGTGACCCCAATTTCTTCGCGCAGGTCATGGTGGTGATCATCCCGATCGCGTTGAACCGCCTGTTGAGTGAAAAAAAGACGTTCATGAAGATATTGGCAGCCTGGGCGTTGGCTGTCAGCTTTTTAACTGTGATTTTCACTTTTTCGCGCGGCGGATTTCTGGCACTGTGCGGAGTGCTGGGATTGATCCTGATCATGCGCAAACCGCCGCTGGTGGCGGTTTTGAGCGGCTTGTTGATCCTGCTTTTGTTGATCCCTTTTCTGCCGCCCACATACTTTGAACGCATCCAATCCATCCTGGATTACCTGCCTTTTTCAGGAGCGGATGTACGCTCGGAGGTATCGCTGCGCGGACGCATGAGCGAATACGCGGTCGGATTCCGCATGTTCCTGGATCACCCGATCGCGGGCATCGGCTACGAGAATTACGCGGCCAATTATCTTGATTATTCCGTGAAGGTGGGGCTGGATCCGCGCCGCACCGAACGGTCGGCGCACAGCCTTTACCTTGAGGTGCTGGCGGAGCAGGGGATCCTGGGCTTGCTGATGTTCGGTCTGGTGCTCTTCGCGGTTTTCAACAGCCTGAAAAAGGCCAGAATGATTTTTAGGAAGATTGCATTGGATGAGTACGCCGACCTGGCCCTGTCCATTCAAATCGGATTCATGGGTTACCTGGCCGCTGCGCTTTTCATTCATGGCGCGTATCCGCGCAACCTGTGGCTGTTGATCGGGGTCGGTTTGGCTGCCCAACAGACCGCGAAAAATGAGGAGTTTCGGGTTATGAAAGCCCTTTTCCAAAAACGGGTAAAGAGCGCTGAAAGCAAATTGGCTTCGGAGACAGGCAAAAGGTAGTCATGGAACCGGGCGGCGAAAACAGCTTTGCGAAAGCGACCATCAGAGGCACTTTTTGGTCCTATCTTTCCGTTTATACGGGCAAGTTGCTGGTTTTCGTCAGCACCATCATTCTGGCGCGCCTGTTATCCAAGTCGGATTTTGGCGTGGTGGGTTATGCTTTCATTGTCACCAGTTTTCTGGACGCGTTGAACGGACTGGGCATCGGCCCGGCGCTGATTTACCACAAGGATGAACCCGAAACTGCCGACACGGCTTTCTGGCTCGGATTGGCGGTGGGGATCGGATTGTTCGTGCTGACCTGGCTGGCGGCTCCGATGATCGGCGCTTATTTCAACGACGAGCGCGCCATCGCGGTGGTGCGCATGATGGTGCTGGTGTACCCCATCTCAGCGCTGGGCAATGTGAACGCCATCTACCTGGCAAAAAGGCTGGATTTCAGAAAAAAGTTCATCCCGGAAGTGAGTTACGCCTTCGCCAAGGGAATATCATCCGTAATCCTGGCGGTATTGGGATTCGGCTATTGGTCGCAAGTCTGGGGGCAGGTGTTTGCCAATAGCGTGGCGGTGGTGATTGCGAAGATCGTCAACCCCTGGAAGCCTTCCCTGCGATTTTCAAAGCCCATCGCCGGCTCGATGTTGAAATACGGAATAAACATTGTCGTGCTGGATTCACTGGCTAATCTGTTGAACAACGCGGATTACCTGCTGATCGGCCATTACCTGGGAGCGGAAGCCTTGGGCGTTTACACGCTGGGTTTCCGCATTCCCGATATGGTGCTGACCCAGTTCGCGCGCATCATCTCCGAGGTGATCTTCCCTGTTTATGTGAAAATGAAGAACAACGCCGAAAATTTGAACCGTAATTTCGTGCGCTCGCTGCAATATGTCTCATTGATCACTATCCCGATCGGTTTGGGCATTGCCCTGACCGCGGAACCTTTCGTGATGGCGTTTTTCACTGATAAATGGATGGAGGCCATCCCGGTGATCCGCGGCATCGCGATTTACGCGCTGCTGCTTTCGCTGTTCCGCAACGCAGGCAGTTTTTACAAAGCCCAGGGAAAACCGGAAATCCTGACCTGTTTGACGATTGTCCGCCTGGTTTTCCTGCTGCCGGCATTGTGGTTCGTGCTGACGCGTTACGGCTCGATTGTGGGGGTGGCATGGGTGCAGGCGGTTGTGGCATTGATCTCAGGCGTTATCAGTCTGTTTGCGGCCGGCAGGATGTTCAGGATAAACCTGAAAGATATCCTGGTCCAATTTCTGCCCGGCGCCTTCAGCGGCCTGGTGATGAGCGCGGTTGTGCTGGGCGTATTGGCTTTATTGCGGGAAGCGCACGCATTGGCACAACTGGCTGCCGCAATTCTCACCGGATTGAGCGTGTATGCCGGAGTACTTTGGCTGCTGGGACCGCAGCGCATGCGCGAAACTTTAAAAATGATCACTTCTGCGGTGCGGGGAGGTTGATTTGAGAATCGCGCAGGTGATCGATTCCTTGAAGGTGGGCGGCGCGCAAAAACTGATAACAATATTCGCGCGTGAGATGCAGCGCGCGGGCCATTCGGTCAGCGTCATATCACTTTCCGATTTGGATAACGGATCACCGGTTTTGATTGAATTGCTTCAATTGAATGTTGAAGTCATTCACGTTCCCCTGAACTCCCTGGTGGACGCGCGCGCTTTCGACAGTCTCTACCGGACATTACGCTCCAGCGGAGCGAATATCACGCACAAGCAATTGAATTACGCCAATATTCTGGGTACCCTGGCATCGAAAAAAGCCGGTATTCCCAGCGTTGCTTCGCTGCACAACGCCAGCGTGCATTTACACGGTTACAAACCCTACCGCATCTGGCTGGAAAGCGCCGTGCTGCGCATGTACGCCCGGCGCATCATCGCCTGCGGCTACACCGTCGCGCGCGTGCAGCAGCCGCGCTTCGGAAGCAAAGAATTGCAGGTCATCCCCAACCCGGTGCCGGAAGCCGCGCAGGTGACGCGGCAGGAAATCCAATCACTGCGCAAGCAATTCCTGCCGGGCGGGAAAGGCTTGCTGGTCATTTCAGTCGGCCGCCTGATCCCGGAAAAGGGGTATTCAGATTTACTGCAGGCTTTTCAGAAAGCTCGGCAAAAAATCGAGGCGCCGGTGAGGCTGCTGATCGCCGGGAAGGGCCCTTTGCTGCAAGAATTACGGAATGAAACAGCCAGTCTGGACCTGGAGGAAGCGGTATTGTTCCTGGGAGAGCGGGATGACGTGCCGGCGCTGCTGGCAGCGGGCGATATCTACGCCGGTGCTTCGCTTTTTGAGGGCCAATCCCTGGCGGTACTGGAAGCCATGCAAAGCGGGCTGGCGGTGGTTGTGACGGACGTGGGAGATAACCGCCGGGCTGTCGCGGAGGGCTGCGGGCGGGTGATCCCTTCCGGCAGCAGCGAGGCGCTGGCTGAAGCGATAATCAGTTTGGCAAATGATCCCGATGAACGAAAACGCCTGGGCGCAGCCGCTGCCCGCCATGCGCGCGCCAATTATTCCGCGCGCGTATGGGCGGAACGCTGGCTGAATCTATACAGCGAGGTGCTGCATGGCTGAGGCGGAAAAGCTGCGCGTGGCGATGATCATCCAATCCTATCTGCCACGCCTGGGCGGAGCGGAAAAGCAGCTGGCAGCGCTGTGCCGCCGGCTGAGAAAGCTGGATATCGAACCAACAGTCATCACGCGCCGCTACGCGGGCATGCGCCGCTTCGAACTGATCGACGAGACCCCGGTTTACCGCGTCCCGGCGCCGCAGCCCAAGCCGCTGGCAGCGCTCTGTTACATCTTCTTCGGCTTGTTAAAACTGCGAAAAATCAACGCGCAGATCCTGCACGCCCACGAACTGCTTTCCCCCAGCGATTTGGCGATCCTGGGCGGGCAGCTGCTGAAAAAACCGGTGATGGTGAAAGTCCTGCGCGGCGGCAGGCTGGGCGACCTGGACAAGCTGCGCCGGCGGCGCTGCGGCAGGGCGCGCATCCGGCGACTGAGAGAAAACGCGGCAGCGTTCATTGTCATCAGCCGCGAGATCGAGCGGGAACTGGCAGCAGAGGGCATCGAACCCACGCGCTGCTTCTACATTCCCAATGGCGTGAACGTGGATTTCTACAAACCTATACCGAAAGCAGCGAAAAAGAAACTGCGCCGGGAAATGAAACTTCCGGAAGAAGGTTTCTTATGCATGTACAGCGGCCGGCTGGCGCCTGAGAAGGGGTTAACCTTCCTGCTGCAAGCCTGGGAGCAGATCATGAAAAGACATCCTGACGCGCGTTTGCTCATGCTGGGTTCGGGCGAGATGGAGTCCTCATTGCGCGCTTCGGCCGATAAAGGGGTCATGTTCGGCGGATTTGTGCCTGAACCGCTGCCTTTTTACCAGGCGGCGGACGCATTCATCCTGCCTTCGGAAACCGAGGGTCTATCCAACGCCATGCTGGAAGCCATGGCCTGCGGCCTGGCGGTGGCGGCCAGCCGGGTGGGCGCGGCGGCCGACCTGATCGAGCATGGCGAAAACGGCCTGCTTTTCCCGGCGGGAAACGACGCGGAGATCGCGCAAGCGCTGGAATCATTTATAAGGAGTCCCGGCGAAAGGCAGCGCCTGGGAGCGGCCGCCCGCCAACAGGTCTGCCGCGATTACTCACTCGACCAGACAGCTGAGAAGCTGGCCGCTTTATATCGCGGACTGGTTGGGAAGGAGGCAGCAAGATGAATGCATTGTTTTGGTTATGCCTGGCTGTGTTATTTTACGTTTACATCGGATATCCGCTGTTGATCGCCGGGTTGGCGTTTTTGAGACCTGCCGAGAAATATCAACTGGCGGAGCTGCCAGTTGTGTCACTGATCATCGCTGCCTATAACGAGGAAGACGTTTTGGAGAAGAAGCTGGTCAACGCGGCAGAATTGAATTACCCACGCGACAGGCTGGAAATCATCGTCGCGGCGGACGGTTCAACGGATGCCACGGCCGAGATCGCCGAGAATTTTGCAGCACGGAAGATCCTGTTGAGTTACAGCAAAGCGCGGCGCGGGAAGCTGGCGGCCATTGCCAACGCGGTGAAAAAAGCACGCGGCGAAGTGCTGGTTTTTTCGGATGCCAACAATTTCTACCCGGCTTACGCGCTGGACTACCTGGTGCAGCCGTTCGCCGAGGCGCGCGTGGGTGCGGCCAGCGGCGCCAAGCATGTGCGCGGGGAGGGCGATTCGCTCTCGACTTCAGAAAGCCTGTACTGGAAATATGAATCGTGGATCAAACAAAGCGAGAGCCGCCTGAACACCTGCACCGCGGCGGCGGGCGAGATATTGGCGGTGCGCAAAGAGCTCTTCCCGCAGCTGCCGAAAGATGTAGTTAACGATGATTTTTACATCCTGCTGCACGTGCTGCGGGCAGGCTATCGCATGGCTTACGTGCCGGAGGCGGAATCCTGGGAAAGGGTGTCGCAGAGCGCGCTCGAAGAAGTCAAGCGCCGCACGCGGATAAGCGCCGGGCGTTTCCAGGCGCTGGCGAATTCCCTGCGCTGGCTGCCCTGGAGGAATCCCCTGGCGGTATGGCAGATCATCTCCCATAAATATTTCCGCCTGTTGATTCCTTTCGCCATGCTGTTGGCTTTGTTTGCCAATATTTACCTGGCGATCGCGCAATTGACAGGCGCAGGAACAGGCAGCCCGTTGATCACCTGGCTGCTGGCCGCTCAAATCGTTTTCTACCTGCTGGCGGCATTTGGCAGGCGTATAGAGCAAAAAGGAATCGGCAAGGCGCTGTATATTCCGGCGTTCCTTGTCAACAGCAATCTGGCAACCCTGCGCGGTTTTTTCCGGCATGTCCGGCAGAAGCAGGGAGCAGCCTGGGAAAGAGTGAAGAGAAGATAACCGTTTTAATAATTTAAAAAGAAGAGGTGCGCGATGAAAAAGTTCTATTTATTCAGTTGGATGGTATTACTCTCTTTGGTGTTTTCCACGCCGGTTTTGGCTCAGGGAAACGTTCAAGAACCCGAACCCACACCGGAAAGCAGCACCAATCAGGCGGATACATATCCTTTTCCGTTGTTGGGTTTTACCGAGACGCGCCTGATCAGCCCGTTCGATTCGACCGGCATTCAGGTCAGTTTCCCGGAGGAGTGGAATTTCCCCTCACCCGGCCGGCTGCACGTGGATTATGCGCTGGCATTCTATGGGGATGATTACATCCCCGGCCAGGGACTGAACGGCGGCATACTGGATGTGCTGGTCAACGGCAATACCGTGGCTTCATTCGCGCTCAGCCAGACAGGCGATTACGGCGCCGATGTGACCATTCCGGCTTCCGCGCTGGTGAGCGACCGCACTGATGGCAGGACGCAAATCACGTTCAACCTGCTCAGTGAAGAATCATGTGTAAGGGATTTTGATGTCGATGTGGTCATCAAGGAGACCTCCTATCTTTATCTGCCGCATGGTTCCGCCAGCCCGGTCGTCGATTTGACCTTGCTGCCGCGGCCGTTCTACCAGGCCAGCTCGTTGTTCGAACGCACCGCCCTGCTGGTGCTGCCGGATAAACCGAGCGCGGCTGAATTGCAGGCGGCTATGGATACCGCGGCCGGTTTCGGCAGCCTGACGAGCGGCGGCTTGGTTTTAACAACAGTCACCGCCGGGAACCTGACCACTGAACAACGCAACAGTGAAAACCTGATCCTGGTTGGAAAAGCTGCTTCACTGGCTCTGATCAGCCAGGTCAACCTGCCGCTCAGCGCGGGGAACAAGACCTTCGACCTGGAGAACCCGGATGACGGCGTGCTGCAGATGGCGGTCTCACCCTGGAATTCCGCGCGCGCGGTGCTGGTGGTTTCGGGCAATTCCGACGCGGGCGTGGTCAAAGCTGGGCAGGCGGTCAAATACGGCACGGTCCTGACCGCTGCCAGCGCGGACGTTTCTATCGTGGAATCCTACCGCACGGAAGCCAGCGCGCCGCTGGCCGCCACCGACCGCACTTTTTTAGAATTAGGTTACGAAGACCGCAACATGCGCAGCACCGGCACCAACTACGCCAATTACGAATTCTATATCCCGCCGGGCCAGAGCGTGGCTGAAGACGCATACATGGAGCTGCATTACAGCCATTCGGCCATGCTCAACTTCAATACCTCCGGCTTGACGGTCACCCTGAACGGGCGCGTGATCAGCAGCGTTAAATTCACCGAGACATCCGCGCAGGTCAGCAAGGTGCAAATCAACCTGCCGCCCACAGCTTTCATCCAGGGAAACAACCAACTGCAGATACAGGTTCAATTGATCCCTTACGATAGCTGCACCGATCTGACCGATTTCATCAGTTCCTGGGCCAGTATTTTCAGCGATTCAGCGCTGCACATCCCCCTGGTGCAAGATACTTCATCCGGGGATGAATCGCTCAACCTGAGCGGTTTCCCGGAGAACCTGGCATTAGGAGATGCGCTGGGCAAGGTCATCTTTATCCTGCCTGGCGATGATCCGGATAGCTGGAAGTCCGCCGCGGCCGTGGCTTTCAAGATGGGCGACCAACTGGATGACGCGCTGGCGCAGATCAGCGTGCAATTCCAGGATAGCCTGGATGAAAACCTGCTGGCTGACCAGAACGTGGTTTTGGTGGGCAGGCCCAGCCAATTGCCGATCGTGTATGGATGGAACGAGATCCTGCCGGCGCCATTCGAACAGGGCAGTGAAGTTCCCTATGATCCGGCTTCACGCGTGGTGTATCGCGTGATGGAAGGATCGGAGGTGGGTTACATCGAACTGTTCCATTCACCCTGGGGCACGGGCAAAAAGGCCATGCTGGTTTCCGGCAACACCGCCAATGGCGTGGCACTGGCTGCCAGCGCGTTTTCGGGCGGGGATTTACGCGGCAGCCTGGCGGGCAACTTCGCCATTGTATCCAGCGGGCAGATCGTCAGCCTGGACACGCGCTACCCGGTCAGCAGCGAGCTGCTGGACGCGCAGACAAGCCCGGCCGGCGAACCGGCCGCGGCGCTGCCGGCGACATCCTCCGAAATCCAGAGGCAGAACCTGGCCTGGATGAGATCGG
>CAZDUN010000083.1:0-9434 GCA_964508615.1 uncultured Pelolinea sp.
CATATCCACGCCATGTTCGGTCAGCATGCCCAGCCCGTATTCATCCGGCATTTGCCATTTCGCGTAAAATTGCGATTCCTGGCCGATCATTCCCTTCAACAATCTGGCTGGCACATGGGAATCCAGCGCGGCGTCCATGATCTCCGCGTTGTAACGGTTCTGCCATTCGATCACTTTTTCGCGTGCCGCTTCCATGCCGCAGGTATCCGCCGCGCCGTTTGCCAGCAGTCCGCGGTTGGGGCACTCTTCCGGAATGACAATGCCCTCCCAGATCAATTTCCCCGCCAGCAGCGTGTAATCGATGGTGGTGTACAAGTCTTCCTCATCGGTGATGCGCTGCGCCCAGCCATATTCGAATATTTCCATCGACGGGAACATCTCCCATACCAATACGCCGCCCGGGATCTCGTCCAGCCACTGCTCACCCAAAAGCTGGAATACGAATTGGCGGCCGGAAGGGATATAGCGCATGCGGAAGCTGCTGTCAGCCAGCGCGTACGCGCTGGTGGCGGATTCCGCCCAATAGGTCACTTTTACACCTTCGCTTGGTGTTTCTTCCACGTCGATCACTCCTCCCCCTTCGGTGAATTCATACACCTTGTCCTCGATCACGACATACAACAGGTATCCGCCATTTTCCAGGTCTGCGCCGCTTAAAGTGAACCGCAGCTGCGGTACGGCGTCGCAATACCCCCACACCGGGCAGTTCAACGCTTCTACTTCGATGCGGATTTTTTTGCTGGTGGATGCAACGCGCTTGTCGGCCGCTGCGCCTGTTGTGGGATTTAAAACAGGATTTTCTCCCGGCATCCCCATTCCAGAAAGTAAAACGTACGGGATGCAAAACAAACCAGTCAGGCATACGGATAGAGCCGGCTGAATGCGCTTGTTCATGAACTTCGAATGGAAGAAAAATCCCACACGTATATTTTATCTTTTCTCCCTTTATCAGTTATTACAGGAATTTCAGCCTGTTTTTCTGCGCTGTTCTCTGCGTCAATTCATTGCAGCGGGAACTGGCTCCTATCTGCCAAACCAAAACCATATCCCCGCAAAATACGCCTGAAAAGCATCAAGCATTTCATCGGCTTGTTCGAAAAAAAAGCTGAATGCTTTTTACTTTGTCTTCGAATTGGGTGGATGAAGTCCTTGCTGGCATATAATTAATAAAAAGTTGCAGCGAGGTGCGCTTATGCCCAAACATCTGATTTTGGTTGCCGGCAATATCGGCTCCGGAAAAACATCCCTGACAGAACGTCTCGGCCAACGCCTGGGCTGGCACACTGCCTATGAATCCGTGCTGGATAACCCCTACCTGCCCAATTTCTATAAGGATATGAAAACCTGGTCCTTTCATTTGCAGGTCTTTTTCCTGGGCCACCGCGCCCGCCAGCATATGCAGATGGCCGCCGATCCGCGTTCCGCCATCATCGACCGCAGCATTTACGAGGATGCGTTCATCTTCTGCCGCGCCCTCAACCATTTGGGCAATTTAAGCGAGCTGGATTACCAGACCTATCTGAACGTCTTCAACCTGGTGGTTTCCACGCTTCCAGTGCCCTCCATGCTGATCTACCTGCGCTGCCCGGTGGAAGTGTTGATGACCCGCATTCACAAACGCGGCCGCGATATGGAATCCGGTATCAGCGCCGATTACCTTGCCCTGCTGGAGTCTTACTACGATGATTGGACGCAAACCTTCGATCAATGCCCGGTGCTGACCATCCGCACGGACGATCTCGATTTTGTCCACCGCGCCAAACATCTGGATATCGTCATCCAGCGCATCAACGATAAGCTCTCCGGCAAGGAAGAAGTGGTTTTTGATTGATCCGCTATCGATCAAACTGGACATGCGCAAAATAAAGCAATCCCCGAAATGCATCGGGGATTGCTGATATTGAAACAAATCTGCTTAATCGCAGACGTCGTCGCAGCTCTCGCCGCTGTCCAACTTCTTGCAGCCACATTCGCAGCATGAATAGCCTGAATTGCAGCAAGTATCGCATAAAGCGCAATACTTCTGGTCATAATTGCAGCGGCTCATTTCAGGGATCTGGAATCTCACCCCGCTAACTGAACAGGCGCTGCTTCCGGACCCATAATAGAAATTGATGGTGGCGTAGCCGGATTTGTAAACCGCCCAGCCTTCGCAATCCATGACCGTATCATACTTGCTGTCGATGTGGCAATCCAGGCTTGTCCAGTGGTCGCCCTTGGCGTCATCCAAAAAGACCTCCAGCCTTTGGACGTCCCAGCCCAGGCTGTTGCGGATTTGCAGCGTCAGCACGCCCTTGACCAGCGTGAAATCCAAAACTTCCAGGTTGCCGCTGCCCGGGCAGTTGCCGGATTGCACCACCACGCTGCCGGATTCCAGGCTTTCCAGATCCAGGCAGCATAAGTCCATGCATATATAAATATTTTCGACGGTCGTTGTATTGAAAGCGCCATCATCCGTCAGCAGGCAGGAGATGCGGTTGGCGTCGTAAATGCAGCCGTTGGCGTCGCGCTCCAGGTCGATGGATGAATAGCTGCTGCCGTCGCTGGTGGTTACGATCACCTGCGGGTTTCCCGCGCCTTCGCTCAAACTGCCAAAAGCGCTGGTCGGTTCGATCGTCAGCCAGCATGTGCCGTTTTCGTCGTAGCACTTGATGTTGGAATCGATCTGCTGCCCGTTGACCCAGTCGCAGGAGATCGGCACGTTCTCTTCATTCGGGCACAGGCATACCGCCAGGCTGCAATTCTCATCCCAGCATTGGTCGACTCCGCCGGCGGCTTTGCAGTCAGCGCGGAATTCCTGATAGCCTGCCTCGTCTCCGCTTTCCTTATTATAAAAAAGGTCAGCGCAGGCTGAGGCGAAATCCGTCTGGGCAGCCGCCCCGCTGCCATTCATGAACGTGCAGCGATCCTCGTCTTCCAGCCACGAGCCGCCCTCGAACAGGCACCATTCCAGCTCCTGCGATTGCCACCTGGATTCGCTGCAATCGCAAAAAGCTTCGCTCTCGTAATCCTGCCAGGTGCCGCCGCACGCCACGCATTGCTCCTCCCCCATCCACGCGCAGGTGTCATAATCGCAGCCCTCCCCTTGTGAAGGCATGCTTGCAACGGTCCCTTCGGATTCCTCGCTGCTTTCTTCGCCTGTTTCCTCCGCGGCAGCGGCTGTTTCAATGGTTGCGGTTGGGCTGGCTTCCGGCGTGCTTCCGCCGGTTTGGGAGGTTGTGAACCTGATGGCCAGGATCAACAGCGTGATGATGATCGCCACCGCCGCCACGCCAATCCCGATCCAGACTGCCGGCTGAATCCGGGATTCAGATCCTGGATTATCTGGATTAGGTTCCTCTCCAGCCGGTTGTGCCAGATCGCTCCCGCAATTTTTGCAAATTTTGGCAGTTTTTGGATTTTCAGTACCGCAATTCCAGCATTTCATATTCTTTCTCCTGACTCTTGCCGATATCAAGATTTTTCATCAGTTCATGGAATGGTTTATTCTGCGATCACTTTTTCTTTCTGGATTATAAGCAATATAACCTGACGGTTTTAAAACAAAGCTTTAATATATCTTAATAGGGTTGACGGTTATTTTCAACCATATGATTTTACGGTGAAAAGATAACAGAGGATATGCAATGGGATCGAACCATTTCTACTCAAGCGTAAACCGGAACCCGATCATCCATCCATTAAAACCGTTCTTTGTATTTCTCTTTCATGGAATAAAATAATATCGGAAACTTTTTTTGGTATGCCTGCGTATATAGGCATGACGAACACATACAGTCTTTGGAGCAGCTCGTGACCATCTCAGAGGTAGAAAACCTCGAACTTGCCTTGCAAGGAAATCAGGAAGCATTTACGAGTATCGTGGAGATGTACCAAAACCCGGTGCATAACTTATGCTATCGCATGCTTGGCAATTCGCAGGCTGCTGAAGATGCCGCCCAGGAGACATTCTGGCGGGCGTACAACAACCTCAACCGCTACGACAGGGAACGCCCCTTTGCCACCTGGCTGCTCTCGATTGCCGCTCATTACTGTATCGATCAGCAGCGCCGCAAGCGCCTGCCCACGGTGGATTTGGACGAGATCATCGAATTCAACGCTGAAGATCCCGCCCCCAATCCCGAACGCGCCATGCTTGATACCGAATTCTCGGAGGAGATTCAAAAGCAGCTGGCTGGGCTGAATGAGAACGACCGGGCAGTCCTGGTGCTGCGCTACTTCCATGAACTTTCGGAAGATGAAATCTGTCAGGCGTTATCGATTACCAAGAGTGCCGTGAAAAGCCGTTTGCATCGTGCCAGGCAGCATATGGCCGATCAATGGAAAGATGGTCAGGAAAACCTGACGGCAGAAAGAAGGCAACATGAATCACAAACCATTTGAAAACTGGATCCTCGATGAATCGCAGTTGAGCGCTGACCAGAAGAAAGAAATGGCCAGGCATCTCTCCGCCTGCCCGCATTGCAGGCGGCTGGATTCCGGCTGGCAGGCCAGTAAACGTCTGATGCGCCATGCCGTCGAGAAAACCCCCGCTCCGGGTTTCACGCAGCGCTGGCACGTTTACGCGCAGAGAAAAAGGGACATGATTAAAGTACGCCGCTACCGGCTTGGCATGGCGAGCCTGCTTTTCCTGGCTTTCATTGCCTCTCTGACCTACATGATTGCCAGCGGATCGATTATGCAGATGTTGGCAGACGTCTTCAACGGCATTACCAATATCGTCATCGGCATCACCAGCGGCCTTTCTGCGCTGGGTTATTGGCTGTATCGCTTGCCCATCGCCGTCCCGCTCACATTGGGCTTTATCTTCCTCGGGTTGATCAATGCCTTCGTTTTTGTGGCCTTGTTCGCGGCCTGGAATCTGAAACAAAGAAAGCTGCAAACGGATGAGGTCAGGGTTGAATAGGCTTTTCGCGGTTTTGCTTGCGCTTTCCTTTTTGCTTGTCTCCGCGGCTTGTGTGGGGACGCCCTCGCAAGCGGCTGATGAAACCGGCTTTATCAATACATATCCCAGTCAATTGCTGACCGGGGACATCTATGTTTTAAAGAATCATGAACGCATTTCCGGAAATCTCTCCGGTGTTGGTACGACACTGATCATCGAAGAAGGCGCGCTGGTCATGGGGGATATCAGTCTGGTCGGCGGCAGCCTGGAAGTGAACGGCCGCGTTACCGGCAACGTGAACGTCGTGGCGGGCACAACCGAAATAGGCGATACCGCCATCATCACCGGTTCGATCAACCAGATCTTTAATCAAACAAAAGTCAGCCCAAACGCTGTGGTCAGCGGCCAGATCAACACTTACGTGCTGCCGGTTTCCGGCGAGCAGGATGTCAGCCAGGGCATCACCAACCTGATGGAATGGCTCAAACCCGGTTTCTGGCTGCTGCTGCAATTCCTTCGCGTGGTCAGCATGATGATCATGGCCCTGATCGCCACATCTCTTTTCAAGCAGCCCACGTTTAACGTCATAGCCGCTATCCGCCGCAGCCTGGCGGTTGCCTGGGGCGCGGGTTTGCTGACCATGTTTTCCATCCCGCTGGTTTCAATCGTGCTCATCGTCACGATTTGCCTCAGCCCTGTCGGCTTTATTCTGCTGTTGGCGCTGATGGTTTGCGTCGTCTGGAGCTGGACGGTTCTCTCCAATATGGTTGGCATTCAAATGACCAAATGGCTGCATCTGGATTGGAGCCCTGAAGGAACGGCTGTGTTTGGCGCGCTGCTGCTGGGCATTGTCATCTCCGCCCTCACGCTTATCCCCATGGCCGGTTTCATCATCAATACCGCGCTTTGTTCCATCGGGCTGGGAGGCGCGCTGCTCAGCCGCTTTGGAACCGCATCCGCGTGATTCTCCTGGGCAGGCGTCGGCCTGCCCTTTTTTTATTTCCGGATGGCTATAAACTCTGGGTATAATCGTACTAGCAGGCGTGATCATGCTTGCTTCCGAGGTTGGAATGAAACAGGTTTTGCAGAACATGAAAAGCGGAGAGACTGAAGTGCTGGATGTCCCCCTCCCGCAACTCAGAAAAGGCGCCGTTCTCGTCCGCACGGCTGTTTCGCTGGTCTCCGCGGGAACAGAGCGTAATCTGGTATCTTTCGCCGAGAAAAGCCTGATCGGTAAAGCGCAATCGCGTCCTGATCTGGTTAAACAGGTTGTGGAGAAAGCCAAACGGGAAGGCCTGCTGACCACCTTTGAAACCGCCATGAATCGCCTCGACCAACCCATGGTTCTGGGTTACTCCTCCTCCGGCACCGTCATCGAAGCCGCGCCGGATGTCACCGGCTTCAAACCCGGCGATCGCGTGGTTTGCGCTGGCGGCGGTCACGCCGTGCATGCTGAATACGCGCTCATCCCCAAGAACCTGATCGCTCATCTGCCGGAAAATGTCGATTTCGAATCGGCAGCTTTTGCCACCATGGGTTCCATCGCCCTCAACGGCATCCGCCTGGCTGATCCGCAGATCGGCGAAAAGGTTGCGGTGATCGGGTTGGGCCTGCTGGGGTTGATCACCTCCCAATTGGTGCGCGCGGCCGGCTGCGACGTTTACGGCATGGATATTTCTGCGCCCCGCGTGGCATTCGCCCGCCGGCTCGGGTTCAACGCGCATACCAACCAGCATGTCGCGGCTGGATACCTTGCCCTCACGCGCGGCCGCGGTTTTGACAAGATCCTGATTTGCGCCGATACCCCCTCGGATGAAACCGTCAACCTGGCCGGACAAATCGCCCGCGACCGCGCGCACGTCATTTCCCTGGGCGTGGTCGGATTGCATATCGAACGCAAACTGTATTATGAAAAAGAGTTGTTTTTCCAGGTTTCGCGCTCCTCCGGACCCGGGCGTTACGACCTGGCTTTTGAGGAACAAGGCCACGACTATCCTGTCGGCTATGTGCGCTGGACCGAAGGCCGCAACCTGGAGGCGTTTGTCGATCTGCTGTCTGCCGGGAAAATCGACATGCTCCCGCTGGTCACTCATCGCTTCCCCATTGACCAGGCGCCCCGCGCTTACGATCTCATCACCGGCAAGCTGAACGAACCCTACCTGGGCGTGCTGCTCATCTACCCGCCCGCGCGCGGGAAGCCCGCGTATAAAATCCAGCTTGCCGTTGCTTCTCACCAGATAGCTCCCGTGTCTTCACCCGTCCTGGGGATCATCGGCGCCGGTAATTACGCCAACGCGGTCTTCCTGCCGGCTGTGAAGAAAACCGGCGGCGTCCGCCTGGCAGGCGTGGCCACCTCCAGCGGTCTCAGCGCGCATCACACTGCCCGAAAATTCGGTTTTGCTTTCGCCAGTTCTGCGGTTGAAGACGTGCTGGCGAAAAACGATATCAATGTTGTAGCCATCCTCACCCGTCACAATTCGCATGCCGCGCTGTCCCTGAAAGCCCTGCAGGCAGGAAAACATGTCTATTGCGAGAAACCGCTCGCGATCAATAAACCTGAACTTGACCAGATTGCCCGGCAGCTGCAGCAAAAGAAACATGCCTGCCTGTCGGTTGGATTCAACCGCCGCTTTGCCCCCATGGCAGTGGCGTTGAAAGCGTTCTTTGCGAATTCCGCTGAACCGTTCTTTGTCAATTACCGCGTCAATGCCGGTTTCATCCCCCCTTCCCATTGGCTGCACGATCCCGGGCAGGGCGGTGGGCGCCTGGTTGGCGAGGGCTGCCATTTCATCGATTTTCTGTGCTTCCTCACCGGCCGCCGGCCGCTGGAAATCAGCGCGGCTGCCCTGCCCGACCAGGGCAAGTACAGCCAGGATAACTTCCTGGTGACCATCAAGTTCGAGGATGGTTCGCTGGGTACGCTTTCCTACCTCGCCAACGGCAGCAAGCGTTTCGGCAAGGAATACGTGGAAGTGTTCAATGGCGGGAAAATCGGCATCCTGGATGATTTCCGCTCGCTTCAACTGATCGACGAGAATCGCACTTCAACCCAAAAATCCATCCTGCGTCAGGATAAAGGCCATCAGGCAGCCTGGGAGGCTTTCCTGACCGCCATCCGCGAGGGTTCATCCGAGCCCATCCCCTATGACCAGCTGCTGGTTTCCAGTTACGCCGTGCTGGCCACCCGGCAGGCGCTGCTGACTGGCTCCCCGCTCCTGTTTTCCGAGTTCATGCAGTCTGACTGAAACCATGAATCCCCTCGGGCAGCTTTGTTTAAAAATCAGGGCAGTCACCCAACTGGGTTTCCGCCAGAGTTTGAATTACCTGCTCTATCAGCTTGGTTTGCGTTCCGGTATTTTTGTCCTTCTTACGCCTCCTTTGGAAATAAGCGCGCTCTTGCCCGAAGATCAGTTGCAGCCCAATTGGTTCCTGGCTTTGCCTGATCAAGCGCACATGCGGCGCATAACTTCCGCCGGCCAGGCAGCTTGTTTGGCGGAAGCGGATATGGTCATGGAGCGCCAGATCAACTACTTTTTTGGTGAGTTAAAAACACTTGCCTTTTCCCCGGAAAAAGAATCTCTCCATTGGACCCGTTATGAAAGCGGCGCAGCCCGCGCCAATATCAAGGATATCAAGTATGCCTGGGAACCGGCGCGTTTCAACTGGGCGGTTGCGCTGGCCAAGGCCTGGTTTTTCAGCGGTGATCAAAAATATGCCGGGGCATTCTGGCAGTTCTTTGAAGAATTCAACCTGGCGAACCCTGTCAATCGGGGGCTGAACTGGACCTCCGCTCAGGAGGTTTCCCTGCGTTTAATCGCGCTGGTGCTTTGCGGTCATTTATTCAAAGATGCGCCGGCTTCTACCCCTGAAAGAAAACGAGCGCTATTGGTCAGCATCGCCGATCACGCCGCGCGCATCCCGCCCACGCTTTGCTACGCCCGCGCCCAAAATAACAACCACCTGCTCTCTGAAGCTGTCGGGCTTTACACCGCGGGTGTTTTCCTGCCGCGCCATCCGGATTCTAAAAAATGGCGCGCCAAAGGACTGCGTTGGTTCAACCAGGCGGTTTGCTCGCAAATCGCCGTCGATGGCACTTATGTTCAGCATAGCGCCAATTACCATCGCCTGATGCTGATGTTATCCTTGTGGATGCAGCTTCTGTTGGAAAAGGAAAACCAGGTCCTGGAGGATAAAGCCCTCACCCGCCTCGCAGCCGCCGCCCAATGGCTGGCGGTCAGGTTGGACGAGAGCTCCGGCTGCGTTCCCAACCTGGGTCACAATGACGGCTCGCATTTTCTGCCGCTCAGCAGCCTGCCTTTCCAGGATTACCGCCCCGTGCTCCAGGCAGCTTCGCGCGCTTTTCTCGCGCGCCCGGCCCTGCCCCCTGGCCCCTGGGATGACCTTTGCTTGTGGTTCGACCTGCCGCTGAACGCGCAGCATGCCGGGCATCTGTCAACCAATCAGCGGCTGGATCATCTCATTCTTGGAGACCGGTACAGTTGGGCATCTTTGCGCGCGGTAACCTTTTCCTCCGGCCCCGCGCATGCCG
>CAZDUN010000084.1:0-9416 GCA_964508615.1 uncultured Pelolinea sp.
GGTTCATGCGGTTTTATCGCTTTCGGCAGTTAGCTGGAACCGCTCTGTTTTATTTCCGAGATCGTACCTCGCGTGGAGCGTTTGAGGTCTTCCAGGTCCTGCTCAATGCCGGCCTCGCGCATGATCTTTTGGGGGATTTCGCGAATCTCGCGCGAGGTATCCATGACGTCCCGCCAGAGCGGCGAACGCGTCAGTTTGCGAATGAACTTGCCCGCTTCGCGCGCGCCTCTGACAATACCCTGCGGGCCCAGCACGATCAGCGCGATGACAGCGATCAGAATGAACTCGAGCGGGCCGATTCCTAAAAATTGCATATTGCCGGCTTGAAAAGATCAGCTATTTTTCCGTTTTCGAATCGTCCTGCTTTTCGGAGTCGCCTTCCGCTTTTTTATCTTCATTCAGTCCGTCTTTAAAGGCCTTGATGCTCTTGCCCATCTCGCTGGCTACTTTGACGATCCGGCCCGGTCCGAAGACCAGCAGGACAACAAAAAGGATGAAAACGATCTCCCAGGTTCCCAAACGCATGTTTGTCTCCTAAATTCTTTTTCTGACTGGTTGGATTATACTTTTATTAGTTGGGAATTTTTATATAAAATGGATTAATAATGCGATTGAAAATACTGAACTTTGTCAAAGAGCACAAGGATTGGATATTGATTTTTCTGGGCGTCATTTTGATCGCCTTTGCCGCGTTTAACTTGTTCGATTTCAATCCCTTCACTTATGTTCAGGAAATGAAAGAAACGCCTGCGGTGGAGCAGGAAGGTTTCGCGCCGCTGTTCATCCCGGTCACGCGCTCCAGCACCAGCGATTCAACCGCGGGAGAGGTATCCGCCGACGCGGTCAGCCAGATGGGTTATATCCCCGAGCGGATTGTGATTGAGGAAATTGAACTGGACGCTCCCGTCAAGATCGCGCGCACCATTGAAGTGACCCTGGATGACCGCGAGGTCACCCAATTCCTCATCCCGGAGGAATTTGCCGCCGGCTGGCACGAGGGTTCAGCGCGTTTGGGCATGTTCGGAAACACCGTCATCAGCGGGCACCATAACGCCTATGGCAAGGTTTTCGGCGGCCTGGTCGACCTGAAGGTCGGGGATGAGATACTGGTGTTGAGCGGTACGCATGAGTTTTATTATGTCATCGTCAATAAGATGATCCTGCCCGAAAAAGAAGAATCCCTGGAAAGGCGCCTGGATAACGCCCGCTGGATCCTGCCCTCCGATGATGAACGCCTGACCCTGGTGACCTGCTGGCCGGCTGCTTCCAACTCGCACCGCCTGATCATCGTGGCCGTGCCTGAGGAAAAACCGCAGCCAACGCCCACTCCCGCGCCCGCTGCCGAGCCGACCAATGCCATCCAGATCGGCCGCCCCATCACCGAGCAGCTCTCCTCCGGCCAGGCCACCGCCCAGCCGGAATTCCAGGATTTCATCGTGCGCAACGCCGGCCGTCACTCGGTCAACGTCCGTGATCTGCCGGAAATGGAAAGTGATATCCTCGGTTCATTCAAAGCCGGCCACGAAGCCCGCGGCCTGGGCCGCACCCAGGACGGCGACTGGATTTATATTGAATATGGCGATATGCAGGGTTGGGTATCCGCTGAACTGGTCGAGATCCTGCTGCCGGTCGATTCATTGCCCACTATGGCTGCGCCGACCGCCGCCCCGTAGCGCAAGCTGTTGGCATATTCCGTCAATCAATAGATCACCCTCCCTTGTATTATAGAATTTTCGTTCTATAATTAGATCATGGATGATCTGCAAAAACTGGAACTCTTGTCGGCTGCCAGCCGTGATGAGGCCGGCGAGGACGGCTGCCGGCTTTCATCCAGCACCGAAAAGAAGGGCATCGTGCTCACCCAGGCCAGGCTGCCCAACGGCCGCTGCACCACCCTGCTGAAGTCGCTGCTGACCACCCATTGCGAGAATGACTGCTTGTATTGCCCCTTTCGCAGCGGGCGCGATATCCGCCGCTGCAGTTTTCAACCGGAGGAATTCGCCCGCGTTGTGCTCAACCTGACCAACGCCGGCCTGATCCAGGGCGTTTTCCTCAGCTCCGGCGTGGCCGGCGGCGGCGTTTTCACCCAGGACCGCCTGATCGCTGCGGCCGAGGTGCTGCGCAACAAGTTGGAATACCGCGGTTACCTGCATCTTAAGATCATGCCCGGGGCGCAATACGAACAGATACTGGCGTCCATGCGCCTGGCTGATCGCGTGTCCATCAACCTGGAAGCGCCCAACGTCCGCCGCCTGACGCACCTGGCGCCGCAGAAGGAATTCCTGCCCCAGCTGCTTACTCCCCTGCGCTGGATCAATGACATCCGGCGGGATTACTTCCCAACCAACGTCTGGAAAGGCCACTGGCCGTCATCCTGCACGCAATTCGTGGTGGGCGGGGCAGGCGAAAGCGACCGGGAATTGCTGGATACCTCTCAAACGCTGCACCGCCAGTATGGTTTGCTGCGGGTTTATTATTCGGCTTTTAAACCGCAGTACGATACCCCGCTGGAGGGCCATGACCCGGTTCCGCTCAGGCGCGAACTGCGCCTCTACCAGGCCGATTATCTCATTCGCGATTATGGTTTCTCCCACCAGGAGCTTGTCCTCGACCCGCAGGGCAACCTGCCCCTGAATCGCGATCCCAAGCTGGTTTGGGCGCATGCGCACCTGGCGCACCAGCCGCTGGAGATCAACCGCGCCAGCCGCGAAGAACTGCTGCGCATACCTGGCATCGGCCCCAAGGCCGCGGCTGCCATTCTGAAGGCCCGCCGCCAGCATGCCCTGCGCGACCTCAGCAGTTTGGAAAAACTGGGCATTCGCGCCCAACGTGCCAGGGATTTCGTCCTGTTGGATGGCCGCCGTCCGCCCTTTCAGCCCGCTCTGTTCGCGATAGAATAGACCCGGAACGCGTCTCATTTTTCGCGCTTTGGTTTATAATCCTCTCAACATTGTAGGGACAACATGACAACTTTATTGGAAAATGCCACCCTGATTACGCCTTTTGAAGCGCTGCCTGATTCCGCGCTGTTGATCGGTGACGATGGCCGCATCGCCGCTCTCGGCCGGCAGCCCCTGCCCGTCAACTCCACCCCGGCGTGCGTTGACTTGGGTGGAAAGTACCTCATCCCCGGCTTGATCGATATGCACACGCACGGTGGTTTCGGTGTTTCTTTCGGCGAGGGCGACCTGGCTGCCGGTCTGCAAAAATATTCGGCCTGGGCAGCAGGCAACGGGGTAAGCGCTTTCATCCTCTCGATCGTCGCGCCGCATAACGAGGCCATCGAAAAAACGTTGGAAGACTACGCCGCGCTGCTTCCCGCTGAGTACCCCGGCGCTCGGCCGCTCGGCCTGCACCTGGAAGGGCCGTTCATCAATCCCGAAAAACACGGCGCCTATAACCCGACCTGGATCCAGCCGCCGGATGCCGCCCAAACGCGCCGCTTCCTGCAGGCCGGCCATGGTTGGCTGCGCCACATGACGCTCGCCCCGGAGTTACCCGGCGCGCAGGATGTAGCCCGCTTATTGGTGGAGGCGGATGTGATCGCCGCCCTGGGCCATTCCAACGCCGATTACGAAAGCGCGGCGGCAGCCCTGCGGGGTGATTTCACGCATGTCACCCATGCCTACAACGCCCAATCACCCCTCAGCCACCGTCAACCCGGTGTGGTCGGTGCGCTGCTGGCTTCAGAGCAGGTCAGCGCCGAACTCATCGCCGACGGCTGCCACGTCCATCCGGCTGCCATGCGCATCCTGCTGCGCTGCCTGGGCGTCGAACGCCTGGTGCTGGTCAGCGATGCCATGCCCGGCGCGGGCATGCCGGATGGCGATTACGAGTTGGTCGGGCAAAAAGTGGCCGTCCGCGGCGGTCTGGCAGCCCTGCCGGATGGCACGCTGGGTGGCAGCACCGCCGCCCTGAACGCCTGCGTGCGCAATATGGTGAGATTGGCCGGCGCATCGCTGCCAGACGCTGTCCGCATGGCTTCTTACAACCCGGCCAGAGTGCTGGGGCTTGAGCGTCAGCAGGGAGGCCTGCAGCCCGGCAAATGGGCGGATTTGGCAGTGGTCGATGCCGATCTGAACGCAGCCATGACTTTCGTTAAAGGCAGGCTGGTATATTCAAATTAAGGAGTCCACAACAATGACACACACGAATCTGAAAGTCGGCCTGGTCGGCCTGGGTTTCATCGGCAAGGTGCATGCCCATGCCTACCATTCCATTCCCTATTGCTTCAGCAGCCCCAAAGCCGGCGCCGATCTGCGCGCCGTGCTGCGTTCGGCCACCGGGCGCGATCCGGAGCTGTTGAAAAGCCTCGGCAGCCCGCTGGAAACCGCCGATCCCACCGAATTTTTCAGCCAGGAGCTGGATTTGGTGGATATCTGTTCGCCCAACCACCTGCACCTGGAGCATATTTCCGCCGCGGCCGAAAGGAAAATGCATATCTATTGCGAAAAGCCGCTGGCGCTCAACCTGGCCGAAGCGCGTCTGATGGCTGAAAAAGTTACCCGCGCCGGCGTGCTCACCCACAGCGCCTTCGTCATGCGCTATTTTCCGGCCGCCCGCCAGGCCAAAGCCATCCTGGCCAGCGGCGCGCTGGGTGAGATCTACAGCTTCCGCGCCTACCTCTACCACAACAGCTACATGGACCCCCAGCGCCCCATCTCCTGGCGGCTGCGCAAGGATCTCTCCGGTGGCGGCGCCCTGGCCGATCTGGGCATCCACTCGATCGATATGGTGCGCTACCTGTTGGGGGATGCCGATTGGGTGCAATGCCGCACGCGCACCTTCATCGCCGCGCGACCCAAAACTGCCGGCAGCGCTGAAATGGTGCCCGTGGACGTGGATGATTGGGCGCTATGCCTGTTGGGGTTGAAGAACGGCGCGCAGGGTTCGGTGGAAACCACGCGCATGTCCGGCGGGGTGAGCGATACCTCGCGCATCCAGGTCTTCGGCAGCCGCGGCAGCCTGGAAGTCGATTTCCTGCGCCCGCACAACGCCTTCTTCTTCGATTTGCAGCGCAAACAGGTTTTGTTTGGCGCGCAGGATTTTCCCCTGCCGCAAGGCGAAAGGCCGCAGGCAGATATCTTCCCACCCGCCAAATTATCGCTCGGCGATTTCAACGACACTCATTTCGCCAGCGTGATGGATTTCCTTCTCGATATTCAGGAAAAGCGCCCCTCGCCTTTGAATTTCGAATCCGCTTTGAAAGCCCAGGAGATCCTCGAGGCGGCTTACCTCTCCGCCGGGCGCGGCGGTGAGAGCATTCCCCTGCCTTTAGTATAATTTTTTTATGATTGAGGATAACAGCATATGAGGATCGCGATCATCGGCGCGGGCGGGATTGCCGAAAAAGCTTACTTCCCGCTTTTATTGCAGTGGCCGGGGCTGGAAATCGTCAGCCTCTACAGCCGCACGCAGGCTACCCTGGATCGGGTCGCCGAGAAATGGCAAATCAGCGGCGCGACCACGGACATGCAGGCTGTCCTCGCAAGCCGCCCGCAGGCCGCCTTTGTGGTTTCCAGCAACGCCAGCCATTACGAAATCTGTAAATTGTTGCTGCCCAATAACGTGGATATATTCGTGGAAAAACCGCTGGCTACCTCCAGCGCGCAGGCTGAGGAACTGGCGCGCCTGGCAGAGCAGCATCAGCGCGTGCTGGCGGTAGCCTTCAACCGGCGCTACGCCTTGTTGTACCGTCAGGCCAGGGAGTTGTTTGGCGATCGGCCGCTGGTGTCCGCCCTGTTCCAGAAGCACCGCCCGCACAGCCCACACGTGAACCTCTTCAATCAATACCTGGACGATACCATTCACCAGATCGATCTGATGCGCTATCTCTGTGGCGAGTTGCAGGCTCTCTCCACGCACTACACCATGCAGGATGGCCGGTTGACTGGTGCCGTCAGTATCGCCCGCGCTGCCTCCGGCGGGCTGGTCACCCTGGTGAACTGCCTGCAGGCTGGCGCCTGGCAGGAAAGCGCCGCGCTGCACGGCGCGGGTTTCAGCCTGCATGTCGATGCCTTCCGCGAACTCCGCATCAGGTATAGCGATCACGAAGAAGTGTACGGCGTGGACCGCGCCGGGAAATGGATCCCTGAATTGCGCGAACGCGGTTTCGCAGGCCAGGTGGAGCATTTTCTCGAATGCGTCCAGACCCGCCAGACGCCCATCACGAACGCCTGGGAAGCTGCCAAAACCCAGAAGCTGATGGAAGACCTGGTGCTGGTATCCGGCGATCCTTTATCCTCCCCCGAAAACGACTGGGATAAAATCGACCGCTGGGGGGAGAAACCGTAAGTGTCCTCCGGGTGGCTGCGCGCAAAGCAGGCTGTTTGAACGACGCGCCCACGTCAGCCGTCAGCGCGCTGATTTTGATGGGTGTTTCCGGCTGCGGTAAAACCACCATTGGGCGCCTGCTGTCAGAGCGCCTGGGTTGGGATTTCATCGAAAGTGATGATTACCACTCATCCGCCGATGTGGCCAGGATGTCAAGCGGAATTCCCCTCACGGATGAAGACCGCCAACCCTGGCTGGCGCGCTTGCGCCTGGTTTTGGATGAATACAACGCACACCGCCAACCCGTGATCATGGCCTGTTCCGCCCTCAAAGCCGCCTACCGCCGGGTGCTGTCAGTTGGCCTGCCCGCTGTCCGCTTTGTTTACCTTAAGGGAGATTACGATCTCATCCTGGAGCGCATGCGCGCCCGCGCGGGCCACTTTATGAAAGCCGGCATGCTGCGCAGCCAGTTCGCCGCCCTGCAAGAACCTCCGCACGCGCTGAGCGTGGATATCCGCCAGCCGCCGCAAGTCATCTGCCGCATGATCGAGGATGAACTGAAACTGACATAAAGCCGGGTTTCGCTCATTTTCTTCTTAAAATGAAGAAAAATCAGGGGGATATAGTAAAATCTTCCAATGCCTACCGAAAAAGAAGTCTACCAATCCCATGCCGACCGCTACGAACAGCTCGTTTATCGCGAGGACTATCAAAAGAACCTTCCCAAAGCCGTGCGCCGCATCCGCGATTTTGCCGGGCTGGACATCGTTGAATTGGGCGCCGGCACCGGCCGCCTGACGCGTTTCCTGGCACGTGAAGCACGCCGCGTGTATGCCAGCGACCTCTCATTCCATATGCTGGCCCAGGCCGCCCGCTTGTTATCGCCTGAGGAAAAGCAGCGCTGCGAGCTGGCTGTGGCGGACATGCGCCGCGCACCCCTTCCATCCGACTGCGCCGATCTGGTCGTGGCGGGTTGGAGCTTCTGCTACCTGGCAGTCTGGGGCGGGGACGCCTGGCGCGCGGAACTACAAAATGGAGTGAACGAAGCTCTGCGCCTCCTGCGCCTGGGCGGCGTGGTCATCCTGTTCGAGAACTTTGGCACCGGCTTTGAATCTCCTGCCCCGCCCCCGCATCTGGATGGTTATTTTGGTTTCCTGAAAGACAAGGGATTCCAGTCTGATTGGCTGCGCACCGATTACGACTTTGCTTCCACGCAGGAAGCCCAGGAGCTGGCTGACTTTTTCTTCGGCGGGGAACTGGCCGCCAGGGTGCGCGAACACCGCTGGAAAATCCTGCCGGAGTGCACCGGCGTCTTCTGGCTGCAGAAAACCTGATAAACAGCATTGGTTCTGTAAGCCAAGCGTCTACTTGCATCCCGCAGGGGCGTGCCTGGCAGTCTTATCAATTTCCTCGTTGCCACGAATTCATGTATAACCCATATCACAATAATGGAGCCCGGTTGAACATCATAGATCAATATAATGCATTATGCAGAACTGCGCCGAAGAAAACGGCATTAAGCTACATGGTTACAGAGGCCAGCAAAACATGAGAAATAGGCAAAATCTCGCTAATTGGGCTGGAGGTTGGCGCATACTATTTATTGAGACTTTTAAAATATCAGTGTTCATCAGTGTTTATCTGTGGTTGAAATTTTTCTATACTGCCCGATTTACTTAAGAATTGGATGGAAAAACCTGCAACAAAAGTCCCGGCATTCACCGGGACTTTGTTAATAAAACCTGCAATAAAAGTGGATAAATTAGAAACCTTTGACGGTGTTGCCCAGCCAGAGCAGGACAAAACCTACAACGACGAACCAGAATGCATAACCGGAAACGAACGGGATGCTGACAAAGCTGCCGACCAAACCCAAAGCAGCCAGCACGGTCGCGATCCAGAATACATTCTTAGTGGGGGGAGTGAGTCTCATGGTAATCCTCCTTTCATAATTTTACATGCACGCTTATATTAACATAAATTAGAGTGTTTCGATACGCGCCATTATTAATAATAAATTAATATTTTCCGCGGGATACTTGCCAGTTCGCTGCGCCATCCGCTACAATAACAAATAGCAAAATCAAGGAGTGGACATGAGTGAGTTTTCTGTAGGAATTTCGCCCGGTTTTCATGAAAAGTATCCACACGGCGCTGTCGGCGTGCTGGTGTTGGGGGATTTGCTGCCTTCTGGCGGGAATCTCGCGTTGGATAGCGCCCGTCGCAATACGGAAGCGTCCTTGCGCGCGCGCTTCACGGATAAATCCATGCTGCACGCCCATCCCGTGCTACAGGCTTATAAAGACTACTACAAAACATTTCAAAAGACCTACCCCGTGCAGGCACAGCTTGAATCCGTGATCTTCAACGGCCGGCAGATCCCCGCCGCGCCGCCCGCGGTGCAAGCCATGTTCATGGCCGAGCTGGATAACATGCTGCTGACCGCCGGCCACGACCTGGCCAGCCTGCGTCCGCCCCTGCGCATCGATCTTGGCCGCCCGCAGCAGAGCTACACCCTGATGAACGGCAGCCCTCAGAACCTGAAAGAAGGCGATATGTGCATGGCTGACGAGCTGGGCATGATATCCAGTGTGGTGTATGGCCCAGACCAGCGCACCCGCCTGACCTCCGCCAGCTCAGCCGCGATGTTCGTGGTGTATGCGCCCGCGGGTATCCCGCCCGGCCTGATCGAGAAGCATTTTTTCGATATCCTGGAATATGCCCGGCTTTATTCCCCCGCGGCGGAGCGGCAGTACTTCGCTATTTACTAATGGATATGCGCGCTTAAACCAATAAAGGCGGTATCAGAATACCGCCTTTAAGTTTGCAAAAAATCGTTATTTGACTATAGAAACTTCGGACGCTTGCGGCCCTTTGTCGCCTTGCGTGACGATAAATTCAACACGCTGGCCTTCTTCCAAAGAGCGGTAGCCGTCGGCAACGATCGCGCTGTAATGGACAAAGACGTCTTCGCCGGTGTCACGAGCGATGAAACCATAGCCTTTGGAGCCATTGAACCATTTCACGGTGCCCTGTTCTTTTTCGGACATGATTTGGAACTCCTTTCTGAAAATTTTAAAGCTTGACTACAATTTTGTTCCAAATCAAAAGAACATTTCTTTCTTTCTAGAACTACTTTTACA
>CAZDUN010000085.1:0-2727 GCA_964508615.1 uncultured Pelolinea sp.
CTACCTCAAAGCCCATCATCCACAGCTATACCCGTCCTACGCGCGCCTCTACCCGGATAAAACCTATGGCCCAACCGGCGACGCCTGGCTGAAAGTCGGGCGGCAGGTGCGCGAGATCTGCCAGCAAGCCGGCATCCCCGACCGCATGCCGCGCCCGATCCTGCCGGGCGAGAAGCGCGCGTTGAATAAACGCGCCGCCGAACTGCTGGCGGATAAGACCTACAGCCTGGAATTGGAGGAGGCGGAGGCTTACCGCATCTGGCCGTACCGCAAAGCCGCCTGGGCGGTGGAGGACCTGCCGCAGGATATCGGCTTGATCTACGCTCAAATGGGATTGAAGGGGCTGCAATCGATCCAGAACGTCGGGCCTTCGATCGGTAAACAGTTGGAGGAATTCATCAAGAACGCCTCTGAAACCCCTCCTGTTCCTTGAGCAACTGTTTGGTTCAAAGCAGGGCAAGCGTATCCGCGCGAAATCACCCACGATATTGTCGTCCTGACGAGCGCTTGTCCTGAATAACTGCTCTCAGCGCAGCGTGGGGTGTCGAAGCCCGTTGGCTGAGCGCCTGCCCTCAGCGCAGCGTGGGGCGTCGAAGCCCGTTGGCTGAGCGCCTGCCCTGAGCGCAACGTGGGGCGTCGAAGCCCGTTGGCTGAGCGCCTGCCCTGAGCGCAGCGTGGGGCGTCGAAGCCAACACTTATAAAGTATTTATCCCTATTTTTATTGGAATATTTGATCAGATTGTCAAAATTACCTTCGATCAAAGCGATTTTCTTTTTGCGCGACCAGCCATGAATTTGCCGCTCTCTCTGATAAGCCTCGTCTATTCTTCTGTATTCTTCATAATAAACTAACTCGACAGGAAGTCGTCTTTTCGTATATTCAGACCCTTGGCCTTCCATATGATCCCAAACACGCTTCTCCAGATTCCAGGTACTACCTGTATAAAAAGTTCCATCAGAACATTTAAGAATGTAAGTATATGGCATGCTTTATCTTGAAAATTGAACTTTAAATCGGATACAGGATATTATAAAGTCGGCCTTGCCTTCGACAGGCTCAGGCAGCGGCCTTTCTTTATTTCATCATTGTGCAACTCGATATATGTCGCTTTATAATATGATTGATCATGGACACCTACGAGGATTTCGTCACATATTCCGGCGCAGGGGAGCGCGCCTTCAACGTGGCGCTGCAAACCCTGCTGCCGCTCGGCTTCCAGGTCGAATCGAAGGGCAGCGCGCATCTGGCGGTGGCGGGCGGGCGCTATACCAGCACCAAACAGAACGCGCTGCTGGGCGTCTCGCGCGCCGAATTCAGCCTGGGGCATTCCGCGCTGACCGTCAAAGCCGAGCTGGGCGGCGCCGAACGCATGCAGAAAATGCTGCTGCTCATCCTGCTGGGACTGGGCGGCTTCGACGTGCTGCTGTTCACCAGCCTGTGGTACTTCGTGCCCGAACTGCACGCGCAGCGCTGGTTCCTGTTCATCCCGCTGCTGGCGCTCATCCCCTGGGCGTTCATTGCTCCGTATATGACCAAAATGATCCGCGCCCGCACAGTGGAAGCATTGAAAACATTGCTGGCCAATATGTCTTCTTGATTTAGAGTACCTCTATTACCTTATCGCAATTCCGTACCATTCTCCTGTCAAAAAGATACGTCCGATCTGCAGGCCCATTAATACACCCACGAATAAAGCCGCTTTTCCCCAAGAAAGGGAGTGCAAGCGCACTAACGCCAGCGGGTAAAGCGCAGCTGTCCAAAACGCAGCTATGGTTCCACCGATGAACGGCACCCAACCAAAAAGGAATACCGGTACCCCGCAATACACGAAAAAACGCATGGTATGCCAATAATTTCCCTGGCCTTTGAGCAGTTTGAAAACAAGGTGATAGAAACCTGAAACCAAAGGCACAAAAACAATCATCAGTAAAAACACCAGCGGCGCCATCCATATCCAAAGCTGGCCTCCCCATTTGGAAACGATTTGCGGGGCAAAATCCTGGTAGGCAAATAACTGCGGATTTGTACCCGAATTCAACAAATTGCAGGGAAAACCAAGCAAGGTCATCAACGCGGTCATGACCGCCAACCAGGCAGTCTGCAGCAGCATTACTTTCATTGTTTCCATGGGTTCTTCGTCCTTGATCTGCAACAGGCCGTGATCGGGATCGACCAGCATATTCCAAATCTTTTTGAATGCCATACTCATCCATCACCTCTAATTATTTCCTGCAAAATTTCGAAATATATATTGCTTCTTTTTTAATCAGAGATAGAATTCATTGACCGGGTTGAATTTTATTACTTCCATCTTTATAATATGACCTTTATGGCTGACATTCAAACATCAAAGCTCAAACAAGCTGAATTCCTGGACGGCATCAAGGGAGAACTGCCGATCCTGCTAGGCGTGGCGCCCTTCGGCATGATCTACGGCGTGCTGGCACGCGCGGCGGGCATGTCCGCCTGGGACGCGCAAGCCATGTCCTCGGTGGTGTTCGCCGGGTCGGCGCAATTCATGCTGGTGCAGCTCATCAACCTGGGCACGCCGGCCCTGATGATGATCCTGACCGGCTTGATCATCAACCTGCGCCACGCGCTCTACAGCGCCTCCATTTCCCCTTACACCAAACATCTCAGCCCGCTGTGGAAAGCCGGGCTTTCCTACCTGTTGACCGACGAAGCCTACGCGGTGGTGGTCATGCACTACCAAAAGAAAAGCGATC
>CAZDUN010000085.1:2737-9364 GCA_964508615.1 uncultured Pelolinea sp.
CAAACCGACATTAAATACAAGCACTGGTTCTTCCTGGGAGCCGGACTGGTGCTGTGGTCGTGCTGGCAGCTCAGCACCGCTGCGGGCATTTTCCTGGGCGCGCAGGTGCCGGCCAGTTGGGGGCTGGATTTCACCCTGGCGCTGACCTTCATCGCGCTGGCCGTGCCGGCTATCAACGACCGGCCTTCGCTGCTGGCCGCGCTGAGCGCGGGTATTACCGCCCTGCTGGCGCGCGGCCTGCCCTATAAACTGGGCCTGATCGCGGCGGCCTGCGTGGGCATCGCGGCAGGCTTGTGGAGCGAGGAGCGATGAGCGACATCTGGATCGTGATGATCGCGGTCGGCCTGCTGACCTACCTGACCAGGCTTTCGTTCCTCCTGCTGCTGCAGCACTGGCAGCCGCCGCAGGTCGTGCAGAGCGCCTTACGCTACGTGCCGGTGGCCGTGCTGACTGCCATCATCGTGCCGGAGATTCTGGCCTCGAATGGATCGCTGGATTTCTCGTTGGGCAACCCGCGCCTAATCGCCGGCCTGATCGCCATCCTGGTAGCCTGGCGCAGCAAGAGCGCACTGTGGACCATCGCCGCTGGCATGGCGGCTTTCCTGGTCATCAACGCCTGGCTGGTCTAAATCTGTTCAACTCTCCCAGCGCGCGTAAGCGCGAAAGCCAGCAACAGCAGCAGCAACCCCGCCCCGTCGAACAGAATAAAACGCCCGACCGTGACGCGGATGACTGGATTCTGAAAATCTTCTGTTATAAAAATCAGCGTTTCCCCCAACAATCCGATGGTTTGCATAATGAGCGTTTCAATCAACGAGGTGCGATATTTAATCGGATGGACACACGCGAAGCCGTAGGGCACGTTCCACATCACGAACAGCAGCCCCAGCGCGCGCGTCATGCCCGCCCCGGCTGCGCCCGCCAGCCCGAAGCCGGCCATGTAGGCTTGCGGCTGCCGCAGAAAGGCCAGCGCGCACTGCAGGTTGACCAGCAGCACCGCGCCGATCAGCAGGCGGGAGAGCCACAGGTGATTTTTGAGCATGTATTGATTGTATAAGAAAAATGATAAATCCGTTGGCTTCGACCAGCTCAGCCGACGGATTTTTTATGGGCCCGGCAGGATTCGAACCTGCGACCAAGCGGTTATGAGCCGCGTGCTCTGCCGCTGAGCTACGGGCCCCTGGAAGGGCGAAAAAATTATAACATGGAAGGGTTTCCACAGAGAATCGGGGGTATAAGCGAGGTAATCACTGAGCCCATCTGTGTGCGTCCGTGTTTATCTGTGGTTTTAATACGCCACAGATGAACACGGATGAGGAATTGGATGAACACCGATCCGGGTATATTATCTGTGGAAATCTGTGGGTTGTTTTTTCCAGACCGGAAGACATTCCGGCTATTTTCGCGAAGAGAAGTACAGCATGATCACCAGCCCGGCCGCGGAGACGCCGATCAGCAGGATGCCGAGCGCCTGCCGGGTGAGTCGATTTCCATCGGACGCTTGCGGGGCGGCGGTGGGCGCGGTTGTAATGGTTGTTTGGGTGGACGCGGTCACAGAAGGAGCTGCCTGGCTGGCGGTTGTGGGGCTGGGCTGCGCATCGGCCTGCGAAGTGGGCGCGGCGGTGGGCTGTTCCGGCGTTGGAATGACGCTGCCGGGCGGCTGGATCAGCAATTCCTCGCCGCTCCAGATGGTGCTGTCGTCGGCCGCCATGTTGTTCAGCTCGCGCAGCTCTTCCACGGTGACGTCGTAAGCCTCGGCGATGGCGATCAGGGTCTGGCCGTACAGCACAGTGTGTGTGAGGCTGCCGTCGGCCTGCGGGGTGGCCAGCGTCACGCCGTAAACGTAGTTGGACATGTCCGTGGTGGCCGCGGCATCCGGCGATGTCGAGCCGGCGTCGGCCGGCACCGCACCGCTGGCGCTCTGCCCGACCACCAGGCAGACATCCAGCACGAACACGTAGCTGCCGTCGCCCCAGGCGGCCACGCCCCCGCCGATGTCGGTGTAGCGGTTGCCCCAGGCGTTGAGCATCACTTCCTGGTGCACCCAATCGGTCCAGGCGCCGTAAACGGCGTCCTCGATGCTGTGCCCGCTGGCCCAGTTCTCGTCACATTTGATCTCCGCGCCGCCGCCGTAGCCAGTCCAGCCCACACGCACAGTCTCGTCGCTGCCGCCCGCGCCGGTGTGCCCGCCCTGGCCGGTGGCTACGATCCATTCGGCGTGCGTCTGGGCGGCCGACGCCACCAGTGAGTTGGGGTTGAGCTGGTAATAGCCCATCGAGGCGCGGTAGGCGTTGACGGCCGCCGCAAGGTCGTAGCCGGTCGGCGCGCTGTCCTGCGCGGCCATATTGAAAGCGCTCAGGCTGGCCGCCATGGCCAGCGCGATCAGGATATACGCAATTTTGGTGATGTTCACAGCGTCATTATAACCAATGCGGCGGGGGTTTATTATTAGAGGATTATCTCTGTCGCAGATCCACACAGAGAATTTTCAAGATATGTACAGTTTTTTATTAAACCCAGGGAATTTGAGATATTTTCCATCTCGATTATCAATTCATCAGGTTATCGTTTCTTGACCGCTATCCGCTAGTTGAGTAGAATAAAGTCCACGCGGGCGTCGCCAAGTGGTAAGGCATCAGCCTTCCAAGCTGATATTCGTGGGTTCGAGTCCCATCGCCCGCTCTTTTTATTTAAGTATGCCTTGTGATTCCCGGCATCAGCCTTTCTTCTAGTAGCTGATATTCGGGTTCGAGTCCCATCGCCCGCTCCTTTTATTTAACTTTTCACTCTGATAGCAATAATCCCCGAATTCGTGGATTTACCCCGGGAAGGGTACTAGCGAGTCCCATCGCCCGCTCTTCTTCTTGTCTGTGTATATCTGCGTCCATCTGTGTTTAAAAAAAAGCCATGCAAGAATGCATGACCTACATTTACTTTAATAAATCTGCGTTCATCTGTGGTTAAAAAGAGCCGCGCAAGAATACGTGACCTACAACATTGCAGAATTCAGGGCTGCATCTCGTGAAGGCACCAGCGAGTCCCATCGCCCGCTCTTCTTTATCTGTGTTTATCCGTGTTCATCTGTGGTTAAAAAAAAGAGTCACGCAAGAATGCGTGACCTACATTTGCTTTAAAAAAATCTGCGTTCATCTGTGGTTAAAAAGAGCCGCGCAAGAATACGTGACCTACAACATTGCAGAATTCAGGGCTGCATCTCGTGATGGCACCAGCAAGTCCCATCGCCCGCTTTTCTTTATATCTGTGTTTATCCGTGTTCATCTGTGGTTAAAAAAGTCATGCAAGAATGCGTGACCTACATTTGTTTTAATAAATATGCGTCCATCTGTGGTTAAAAAGAGCCACGCAAGCATGCGTGACCTACATTGTGGATATAAAAACGCATGGGAATGCGCGGCTCGAAGAAAATGGTCTTACTTCAAATTCTTGGCCCACTCGTCGATGGCCGCGTTGACTTTGTTCTTCAGGCTGGTTTTTTGGGCGCTAGTCAGCGCGCTGACCGGCGTGGTCGTGTCGCTGCTGGCCGGCGGCTTGCCGGTATCGGCGAATTTATACAGCGCGTCCAGGTCGCCGTTGAACCAGTTCAGGTCGATGCTCTTACTCTCGGCGCCGTAGGCGGGGCCGTTGCCGTTCTGGGTGTACTGCCAGAAGGTCCAGGTTTTACCGGCGCTCTTCCAGGGTTCCAGCTCCTTGGGTTTGCTCACGCCGGCCTGGTAGGTGGTGAAGTAATGCGCCACCCATAGGGTAAAGTAAGCCCACTTACTGTCGAACAGTTTGGTGGTTTTGTTGCGGCCGTGCACATCCCAATAACCGGGTGAGGTATACAGGATCGGTTTGCGCCCGACCCTGGTCTCCACTTCCACCAGGAACTGCTCGAGCAGCGCGTTGGAGGGATACAGACTGCCCAGGCGCGGCGCCTCGAAATCGGCTACGGGCGGCAGTTCGCCCGGGTCTTCCGCCAGCAGCTCGCTGAAGATGCGCGCCTGCACCAGCCCCGAAAGGTCCCAGCGCAGGAAGTGGTAGCCGCCGCGCAGCAATCCGGCATCCTTGGCGGCCTGCCAGTTGTATTCGAAATCCTTGTCGATCGCACCGCGCTCCGATACTTTAATGAACACGAATTTCGCGCCCATTTTTACGGCTTTGGTGAAATCAATTTTTTGGGCGGTGGACTTATCATCCTGCCAGTGGCTGACATCGATTCCCTGTACCATTGGCTGTTTTCTCCTCTACGTTTATTATACGAATATGATAGAACTTGCATGAATTAAATTGCAGGTTTTGTGCCAATATCGCCTTTCCGCTGCCTTCTCGAGCTGTTTTCAGGAATTGAAAAAACCGTTAAAACTTCTATACTAAGGTAAACCCTATGACCCCTCCTGAATTAAAAATCACGGACCGGCGCTGCTTGCTGCTGCTGATCGGCCTGGGCCTGGCGGCTTACAGCCTGCTGATCATCCGGCCGGGCATATTCGGCGATGACGCCCAACTGCTGTATGCCTTCCACCGCTTCGGGCTGGCCGGCTACGGCACTGCGCTGGGCTATTCGCGCCCTTGCGGTTTGTGGGTTTACGGGCTGTTGTACCCGCTGCTGGGCGACCATCCGGGATTATGGCAGCTGGCGGCCGTGCTGCTGCGCATGCTGAACGCCTGCCTGTTGTTTGATCTGCTGCGCCGCGCGCGGGAGAGTTGGCGCCTGCCCGCCCTGTGGGCAGCCGCGTTATGCCTGCTGTACCCGGGCTTCAGCCAGCAGGCGCACGCGCTGCAGTTCAGCCTGCACTGGTGCGCGCTGAGCGCCGGGCTGGCCTCGCAGATCCTGATGCTGCGCGCGGCAGACACGGCCAGCAAACAGCGGTCACGCCTGTTGAGCCTGGCCGCTCTGCTGCTGGCCGGATTGGGCATCTTTTCCACCGAATATTTTTTCGGGCTGGAAGCGCTGCGCCCGCTGCTGCTGGCGGTCCATCAGCGCGATGGCCACCGCCTGCCCTCGCGGGAAAGCCTGCTGCGTTGGCTGCCTTATGTGGGCATCCTGCTGATTTTCCTCATTTGGCGGTTGTGCGTGGCCGAAATCCCCTACCCGCAGCCGCTGCTGCTGGATACGCTGGCCCGCGATCCCGCGGCGGCGCTGGCCGGCCTGCTGGCGCGCGTTCCGCAGGACCTGTGGAAGGCCGGCGGGCTGGCCTGGGCGAATGTATTCAATATCCATAATCTGAATATGCCGCTTTGGCAGTACCTGGCAATCGGCGCAGCCCTGGCTGCGGCGGTGTTTTTTGTCTGCCCAGCGGAAGCCGCAGGCGGCAAAGCAAACAGGCAATCAGCATTTTTTTTCCTGTGCGCCGGGCTGCTGGCCCTGCTGGCGGGTGCCCTGCCGCTGTGGGTATCTTCCACGCCGCTGGAATTAAGTTTCCCTGAAAACCGCGCCACCTTGTGCCTGCTGGCGGGCGCCGGGCTGCTGGCGGCCGGCTTTTTCCAGTTGCTGCCGGGCCAGCTGGGCCGATTGGCGGCCGGATTGTTGATCGGCTTTTCGGCTGTATTTCAATTCAACATCGCAAGGGATTATCAGCAAGCCTGGCAGGAGCTGGGCAGTTTCTTCGGGCAGCTCACGCGCTGCGCGCCCGCGTTGGAACCCGGTACGGCTGTTCTGTATGAAGAACCCTTTATCCCCAGCTACCCGGCCAACGCGTTGGCCGCGCTGCTCAACTGGACTTATGACCCGCAAAACCGCGGTGAAATTCTCTCTTACGACATGCTGCGCGTGAGCGAGCGGCTGAGCGAAGGGCTACCCGCGCTGGAGCTGGGTCTGCCCATCCGGCATGGCAGCTTCAACGGCAGCACTTCGCAGGTACTGGCGGTGGCGCTGGACGAGCAAGGCTGCCTGCGCATCCTGCGTCCAGGGGGCGAATATCCCGCGGACATCCACCCGCTCCTGCAGCAGGCTATGCGCATTTCCAACCCGGGGAGCGTGATCAAAAACACGGCGCAGCCTGCCCAACTGCCGGCTTTTCTGAATTTCTCAAGCATAAACGATGATTGCGTTTGTTTTTAATGATGCGGTACATTAAACGCAAAAAGCCGTCCCGGGAATCGGGGCGGCTTTGCATTTTAATGCTTTAGGATTTAAGGATTACAGACCACGTCCAGGTAATAAGTGCCGAAGTCCTGATGGTTGGGGTTATCGATGTAAATGTTGGCCCAATGGAAAGGGTCCGTCCAGCCGATGTTCACGTTATGGCTGACACTCTTTGTGCCGGCGCTGTCGAAGGTGACGCTGCCGCTGCTGGAACCGCCTTCGCAGTCGGTCCAATCATAGGTCACAGTTCCGGCGCCGCTGGAGGTGATCTTGGCGGTCACTTTCACGTCATCCGGGCAGTCGATATGGATGGGCTGCGCCGCGGATGAGAAGGTCACGCTGGTCACCGCGAATGGCCCGGCAGGTTCTCCGCCGACCGTGATTTTGACCCAGTACTTGCCCAATTTCTCACCGTCATCGGATTTCAGTCGCCACACGCCGGTGTAATCGCCAGGATCATCGGGGGCAGTCAGGTTGACCTTGAATGTAATGGTCTCATTTGGCTCAATGACCGTGTTCACCTTGATGGTTTTCTCGCCGCC
>CAZDUN010000086.1:0-2847 GCA_964508615.1 uncultured Pelolinea sp.
AATGCCCCCCGGTTAAGTTTTCATTTCGGGGGGTTTCACGCATGCTTTAATTAAAACAAAAATCGAAATGTTAATCCCCGCCATCGAGCTGATTCCCAACGCGCAGGAAGAAAGCGGCCGCGAAGCGTTGGCGGCCGATCAGATCCAGGCACTGTTCATCATCCAACCGGATTACCTGCAAAGCGGCCGGGTTATTGTCTATGCGAATGAGCGGCCGGGCGAAAACGCCAGCGAACGCATGCAAGCGTTCCTGCAAACCAATCTGCTGGCCGGCGAAACGCAGACTATTAAAGAGAGAATCGAAGAAGGCAGCAACTACACGGTGCGCTCGCTGGATGGCAGCCGGCAGACTGGCATGCGCGACTGGTTCGTGGTGTTATTTCCTTTCCTTTCCGGACTGATCTTCATCGTGGTGATCAACATCAGCGGCGGCTACCTGCTGCAGTCCATCGTGGACGAAAAAGAGAACCGCACCATGGAGGTGATCGTCACCTCAGTTTCGCCCGAACAACTGATGTTCGGAAAAATACTGGGCAACCTGAGCGTGGGGTTGACCCAGCTGCTGATCTGGATACTGTTTGCCGCCCTGGGTCTGGCCGGCATGCAGGCCATCTATCACTTCGGGCAGGCGCCCGCCATCACGCCGGTACAAGGCCTCATCCTGGCCGGCATTATCCTGCCTGGCTTTATCCTGATCGCGGCTTTGATGACGCTGGTGGGTGTGAGCGTCACGGACCTGCGCGAAGCGCAGCAGGTCAGCCTGCTGTTCACCCTGCCGATGGTTTCGCCTTACTGGTTCGCGGGCGCCGTGCTGCAGCACCCGGAGAATATCCTCACCACTATCCTGAGCATCTTCCCGCTGACCGCCGTGGTGACCATGCCGCTGCGCATCAGCATCTCCGCCGTGCCGGCCTGGCAGGTGGGATTGGCGGCCGCGTTGATGTGGGTTTGCGCGATCGGGTCGCTGGTTTTGGCTGCGCGCACATTCCGTTTAGGCATGCTGCAATACACGCGCCGCATTTCGCTGAAGAAGATCCTCAAACGGAGGCAGGCATGAACAAAATCATGCTGGTGATCCGTTATGAACTGGGCGCTTTATTCTCGCGTAAATCATATTTACGCATGGTATTCCTGCTGCCATTGATCGGCTTCGCGGTGTACAGCCTGGCTTTGCTGGTCAATCGCGGCATCGCGCCGGAGGGCGTGGGCGATTTCTTCGGCGCGGGCGGCCAAAGCGAAGCGCGCGGCGTGCTCGACCGCTCCGGCATCATCCGGGAAATCCCGGCTGAGCTGGCGGACGCGCTGATGCGGATCGAAAGCGAAGCCGAAGGCCAGCGCCTCACAGAGGAGGAAACGCTTTCGGCCTATTTCGTGATCGCTCCGGATTACCTGCAAACCGGAGAGGTGTTGTTTGTACAGCGCAATTACAACTTCCTTTCCACCGAAAGCGAAACTGGCGACCTGGATAAGTTGATCCGCTGGAATTTGTTCAGCGACAAGCTGTTCGCGGATCGCTATAACCATCCCATGCAAAGCGAGATCGTTTACACCACGGAAAGAGGCGAGAAGGATTTCGGCGGAGTTCAGAATTTCTGGCTGCCTTACAGCCTGATGATGCTATTTTATATTCTGATCATCGGCGCGTCCAGCATGATGCTCAACAGTATCACCCAGGAAAAACAGAACCGCGTGATTGAGATGCTGCTGACTTCGCTTTCCACCAATGAAATGCTGACCGGCAAGACCATCGCCCTGGGCCTGGCCGGGTTGTTCCAGACCATCGTCTGGATCGGAAGCGGTTACACCCTGCTGAACTTATCCGGCCGGCAGTTCGCGCTGCCCGAGTCTTTTCAACTCACCCCCGACATCCTGGTTTGGGGTATCGTGTTCTTCCTGCTGGGCTACGCGTTGTATGCCAGCCTGATGGCCGGGCTGGGAGCGCTGGTGCCCAACCCCAAGGAGGGCAGCCAGGCCACGCTGGTGGTGATCTTCCCGCTGATCATCCCGCTCTTTTTCAGCAACCTGGTGGCCAGCGCACCCAACGCCCCGTTGTTCGTGTTCTTCAGCGTCTTTCCGCTGACCTCACCCATCTCGATGATCTCGCGCATGTCCGCCACGCGCATACCCGCCGGTCAGTTGGCGCTCTCGCTTGCCCTGTTGGCGCTGGCGATCATTTACGCGCAGCGCGCAGTCGGGCGCTTGTTCCGCGCCCAGGCGCTGCTTTCAGGCAAACCGTTTAGCGTGAAAGAATTTATACGCGCTTTTCGCTGGCGTTAAGCATCGCAATCCCTGCGATGTCCGTGATCGCGCAGGGATTGGCAGCGAGGAACGCTTTATGAATTTCGTTGGCGATTTTATTAATGCCGGTATTTGGCAATGATCTCCTGCACAATACCGGGGTCAATGCGGTTGGAAGACGCCAGGATGTCCTGTTCGAACGTGGCAGCGCGGATTTGCGTGACGCGCTCGACCAGTTCGAAATCCAGGTTCTCCCCGATCATGTGAATGTTCCACATAAAGAATATGGCAGCAGTCAACAGCACAGCCGCCACCCAAATGCCCGGTTTCTCCTGCAAGCGCGGCGAGGCGGCTACAAAAATGAGGAAACCCAGCATGGCCAGGTAGAGCGCGCGGTAGCGGAATAGCTGAAAATGGACCAACCCGTTAGCCAGGATGACCGCCAGGCCAAGTTTTTGAAATCTGCTCAGGCGCCCCGCGCCAGCCAATACCCACAGCAGCACCGTGCAGGCTACCACAACCAGCGAGTTGAGGCGGGTGCCGATCAACGATAGCTTACCCTGCCCATCGAACAACGGCAGGAAGACCGCCAGGATATTTTTTATAACA
>CAZDUN010000086.1:2857-9362 GCA_964508615.1 uncultured Pelolinea sp.
ATAACATTTTCAAGGTAAGCCGCCAGGCGATTGAATCCCTGCAATTCACCCAGGTTCGCGTAATAGTTCTTTCCCAGAAGATAGCCGCTCTCCGTGTAGGTCGCCGCGTGGCTGCCAAAAGCCGCGAATCGGAACAGGCTATAAGCGACCAGAATAAAAACCAGGGCCAGCAAGGACATCCGGGCAGTCTTCGTCCCTCCCGCGCTGACCAGGTAATACAAGCCCACCAGCGGCAGCACCAGGCCGGATTCTTTGCTCATCAACGCCAAAAGGGATAGCAAGGCCAACACCCATGTCTTTGGCTGCTCGCCTTCCTTTAAGTAAGCCAGATAATTGAGCAAGGTCAACAGGCAAACCGCCACGAAAAGCGTCGGCCGGTCGGAAACCCAGGTCGGCGGGGAGACCGTGTACAGGGAGATCAGACCCAGGCAGGTAAGGACGAAAGCCAGCGCCCAATTCTTTTCGGAAAGCAGCCGCACCAGCAGAGCGTACAAGAGCAACATCACTGCGATATGCAGCAGGACGTTAATCAACTGGGCCGGCCCCGCGGATACGCCGAAAAGCTGATACGACAGCCACAACGACAGGGAATGCAGCGGCCGGTAACCGTAGTTGCCGAAGCCCCAATCGCCGGTGAAGAAGACCAGCGGATTGCTTACATTTTTCACCGATGAAAGCAGCACCAGGTCATCGAAATCCACCGGCACGAAACGCAGCGTGATATTGTAAAAAGCGTACCCCAGCGCAGCCAAAGCCAGGTAAGGGATAGCGCGTTCCTTGCGATCGTTGAGTTTCTCGAGTAATCCGCCTATCTTGTTCATTCTCAGCGCTCCTGTTATCTCAATCTTTTCCATGCCAATTATATGTGCATTTTGTTTCCGATAAAACCGCCTGGCAAACGTCCCATTTGTAACAAGATGAGATTACACGCGTAATGAACGGGTATTTTCGCAGTCACTTACGGAGTTTTATCCGGTCAAATAAAATGCCGGCATATCGCAGGAGCAATGACACATGACACACAAAACAAGGGACCTGATTCTCATTGGCATTCTGGCAGGCTGGCTGCTGGGGGCTTGCAATTTTCCGCTGCTCGGCAGTAAAGCAGAGGCAACGTCCACACCGCTCAGCGACAGCGAAATATTGGGAACGGTGGTTGCGCAGACCTTAAGCGCGATGCAAGCCCAGATACAAAGCCAGTCCGCCACGCAGGCGCCGACCACCACCCTGCTGCCAACAGCGACTTCATCGGGTTCGGCCAGCAGCCAGGCGTACAGCCAAAATTACAGCGTCGCGCCGCAGGCTTGTTACGCGGCCAGCGTGGTCGCTGAAACGGTCGAAGATTACACCGAAATGGATGAAGGTGAAGAATTCACCCAAACATGGACAATCGTGAACGCCGGCACTTGCACCTGGGAATCTGATTCCCTGTTGGTTTTCGTGGATGGCGACCAGATGGAGGGCGATTCTTCGGAAGATATCGACACGGAAGTCTCACCCGGCGAAAGCATGACCGCCTCGGTGGCCCTGACGGCGCCTTCTTCTGACGGTACCTACACAGGCGATTGGGAAATCCAGACTGAGGATGGAACCACCATCATTGGCCTGTGGGTCACCATCGTGGTTGGCGACGGCGACGCGGATGACGATTTTTACGTGGACAGCGTCTCTTTTTCATCCGCCGAAACCTACACCGGAAGCTGCCCATATACCTACACCTATAAGGCGTACATCACCACCGAGGGTGACGGCGACGTGGTTTACTACTTTGAATACAGCGATGGTTCCACAAGTTCTTCCAAAACGCTGGAGTTCGAAGACGGCGAAACGCAAACCGTGAGCGGTTCCTGGATATTGAGTAGCAGCGGTTCCTATTGGGTCAAAGTGTACATCGACGATCCCAACAACCAGACTTTCGGGTCGGCCAAACTGACCCTCAACTGCTCCAACCCCACCAACACGCCCACCAGCGCGCCCAGCGCGACAGCTACCAGCGCGCCCACTAATACACCTTCAGGAGACACGACAGAAGAGGATACCGGTTCTGAATAAGGCAAAAATGATTAATAGATTGAAAGCCGCGGATAATCACGCTGAAATCAGGCGAAATAAGGGAGTGCAGTAATATTTAATCATCAATGTTCTTGCCTGCAAGAATCAATTGATATACACCAGGCATAAAAAATGTTGTAAGGAGTGTGCCATGCGAGCGAAAAAGTATATAATTATGAAGATCATGGGAGCAATGGTTTTGGTCAGCAGCGGTTGTGCTTTCCCGGAAATCCTCAGCGCGGACGATTACATCGCCACCGAGGTGGCAGATTCATTGGAAGAAGCATTGGAAGAGATTGCAACCGCCGAAATGCAAGCCACCTACACACCTTACCCAACTTATACGCCAGCGCCGACTTACACACCGCAGCCATATTATTATTCGTTCGAACACGATGCACCGCCCGAGTGGCCGAATGGACCGCAAGATCACATGCCTCCCATGCAACCCATGCCAAGAAGGTAACTTATGAAAAGGGACCGAATCACTTTATTTGGAACATTGTTTGTCCTGGCCTTACTCTCGAGCGCCTGTTACTTCCCGCAAGCCACCAGTACGGAAGATAAAGTCGCCGCGGAGGTCGAAAAGGCTTTGCAGGAAGCCCTGCAAGAAACTGCCGCCGCCCAAGCCGCAGCCACCTATACCCCATACCCGACTTACACGCCCCAGCCCACTTACACATCCCAGCCATTCCCCGACCAACCATATTACGAACCATACCGCCCCAGCGACAGCGGCGGTTGGATGGGCAGGTATTGCGACAAGGCCGAATTTCGGGGCGAAAATTATCCGGATTACACGGTATTCGATAACGGCGAAGATTTCACCAAAACCTGGGTGCTGAAAAACATTGGCTACTGCACCTGGACTACCGATTACAACCTGGTGTTCACCAGCGGCAATTCCATGTGCGGTGACATCTCCTCCCCGCTGCCCTACGATGTTCCGCCGGGCGGGATCGTGGAAGTCTCCGTGGACCTGGAAGCGCCCTCGAAAGATGGCACCTACAAAGGGGAATGGGCAATTGAGAACGAAAGCGGCTACAATTTCGCCAAATTCTGGGTGTTGATCAAAGTACGCTGATCGAGCGCCTGGATTTTTGTATATAGAAATATGCGGGGGTGTCAAATCCGGCCATCAAGCCGGTTGGTTTGATTCTATCTTCTTGCTTCCGCTTCGGCCGCGGATAGCACATTAAATGTCAGGGGTGCGATCCCCGGCAGCGACCAGATCATCTGGGCAGTGGCATGGCATACCACCACGTTCTCTTCGATTTCCAGCGCGGTCAGCACCGGGTTGTAATCTTCGATATCAGAGCGTGAGACAGTTGCGTTGAATTCGCGTTGGGCATACGCAGCGGCAGTTGAACTATCGATCCTGATCACACCATTATCGATAAAATATGGCACATCCACTGCCTGAACCGCTGCCGAGCAGGCGCTATCCACAGCGGTCTGAATGTGAACATTGACGTATAAAGAACGGACGATTTCTGATGTCAATATCAGCAGCGGCATAGCCACCAGGGCAATCAGCATGACCGAATAAGGCATGACGTAACCCCTGCGGTCGTTATAGAATTTTCGGATCACCAGCCCTCCTGGCGGAATGTAGAAAGGGCAGTGCCTGCAAAGTTCATCTGATCGCCGCCGCCTATGTAGGTTATCAGACTTCCTATATAGTTTGGCACTGCCCAATCCACCACAACATTTACCTGCGCGCCCCGATACCCTCCTCCGTTCGCACTGATCGCGTACGTCCCTACCGAGATAGTATCCAGCCGGCCCTGCGCCGCGGCAACCGCGTTCCCCGTCGGGTTGGTCTGTGATACCGACCCCACCCGTGCTCCATAGTTGGCTGCGTTGCTCGCCGCCACCGCCGCGTACCAGGCCATCGCCAGGTTCGCCATGGCAAAGGTCAACAGCACGATCACCGGCAGGGTGATAGCTGCTTCCGCCATCGAGGTGCCCCTCGTGCTGTTCCGCCTTTGCCACGTCATCTTGTCAACCTCTTGTCCCGCTCAGCCTACATACCGCTGACCAGGGAGTTGATCTTGGCCACAATGGTCGAGCCCAGGCTCGTGAAGGCCACGATCGCCACCAGGATCAATACCGCCGCAATCACCGCGTATTCCGCCATGGTCGCGCCCTTGCGATCCTTCAGCATCCCGTATAATCTCATAATCGCGTTCATTTCTGCTCCTTTTCTTTCCTTTGGTTCGCTCGCTTATTCTTTCTTCCTGTGGTTATTACATTCCAGCAACCAAGCTGCTGATCTTGTCCACGATGGTCGAGCCCAGGCTCGTGAAAGCCACGATCGCCACCAGGATCAACACCGCTGCGATCACCGCGTATTCTGCCATGGTCGCGCCTTTGCGATCTTTCAGCATTCTGTAAATTGTGTTCATCTCTGCTCCTTTTCCTTCTTTTGATTCGCTCGCTTATTTTTTCTTCCTGCGGTTATTACATTCCAGCGACTAAACTGCTGATCTTGTCCACGATGGTCGAGCCCAGGCTCGTGAAAGCCACGATCGCCACCAGGATCAACACCGCTGCGATCACCGCGTATTCTGCCATGGTCGCGCCTTTGCGATCTTTCAGCATTCTGTAAATTGTGTTCATCTCTGCTCCTTTTCCTTCTTTTGATTCGCTCGCTTATTTTTTCTTCCTGCGGTTATTACATTCCAGCGACTAAACTGCTGATCTTGTCCACGATGGTCGAGCCCAGGCTTGTGAAGGCCACGATCGCCACCAGGATCAAAACTGCCGCAATCACCGCGTATTCCGCCATGGTCGCGCCCTTGCGATCCTTCAGCATTCCGAAAATTGTGTTCATTTCTGCTCCTTTTTTTAGTAATTTTGATTCGCTCGCTTATTACTCTTGTGAAATTTACATCCCGCTGACCAGGGAGTTGATCTTGGCCACAATGGTCGAGCCCAGGCTCGTGAAGGCCACGATCGCCACCAGGATCAACACCGCTGCGATCACCGCGTATTCCGCCATGGTCGCGCCCTTGCGATCCTTCAGCATTCCATTTAAGTGAATGAGTGCGTTCATATTTTCATTGGCTCCTTTCTTTAAATTCAGCCTCCGATGAAAAACACGATACTGATGGCTGCTCCCAATGCGTAGGCAGGAATGGCGCGAAACTCGGCGCCCCTGCCTTCCTTCATCAGCACAACCACACCCCAGATACCCTGCACCAGCAGTGCCGCCAGCATGGCTTCCGGCCACAGACCGGCAAGCGCGACCAGCACTTTCACATCAGCACCACCCAAACTTCCCAGTATATAGAGCAGCATCAAACCAGCCAGCGCGGCGGCGCATAAGATCAACCTTTCACTGCCCAGATATACTGCGTATCCCATCCCGATTGCCATGGCCGGTATGGTCAGCCAATTCGACACTTCCCCGTGCTTCCAATCCTGCACGGCGCAAACGGCCAACCATACGATCACCAAAGCTGAGATTATCAATTGTTGGTTCATATTTACCCTTTACATCCTCTTCCAGGCCAGCCGGTTCTACCAGCCCTCCTGGCGGAATGTAGAAAGGGCAGTGCCTGCAAAGTTCATCTGATCGCCGCCGCCTATGTAGGTTATCAGACTTCCTATATAGTTTGGCACTGCCCAATCCACCACAACATTTACCTGCGCGCCCCGATACCCTCCTCCGTTCGCACTGATCGCGTACGTCCCTACCGAGATAGTATCCAGCCGGCCCTGCGCCGCGGCAACCGCGTTCCCCGTCGGGTTGGTCTGTGATACCGACCCCACCCGTGCTCCATAGTTGGCTGCGTTGCTCGCCGCCACCGCCGCGTACCAGGCCATCGCCAGGTTCGCCATGGCAAAGGTCAACAGCACGATCACCGGCAGGGTGATAGCTGCTTCCGCCATCGAGGTGCCCCTCGTGCTGTTCCGCCTTTGCCACGTCATCTTGTCAACCTCTTGTCCCGCTCAGCCTACATACCGCTGACCAGGGAGTTGATCTTGGCCACAATGGTCGAGCCCAGGCTCGTGAAGGCCACGATCGCCACCAGGATCAATACCGCCGCAATCACCGCGTATTCCGCCATGGTCGCGCCCTTGCGATCCTTCAGCATCCCGTATAATCTCATAATCGCGTTCATTTCTGCTCCTTTTCTTTCCTTTGGTTCGCTCGCTTATTCTTTCTTCCTGTGGTTATTACATTCCAGCAACCAAGCTGCTGATCTTGTCCACGATGGTCGAGCCCAGGCTCGTGAAAGCCACGATCGCCACCAGGATCAACACCGCTGCGATCACCGCGTATTCTGCCATGGTCGCGCCTTTGCGATCTTTCAGCATTCTGTAAATTGTGTTCATCTCTGCTCCTTTTCCTTCTTTTGATTCGCTCGCTTATTTTTTCTTCCTGCGGTTATTACATTCCAGCGACTAAACTGCTGATCTTGTCCACGATGGTCGAGCCCAGGCT
>CAZDUN010000087.1:0-2237 GCA_964508615.1 uncultured Pelolinea sp.
TCTGGATAGTTTTCTGCACATCCTGATCATTGATCCAAAAGTGTGTGACCAACCGGAACTCGTCCGCGCCGGACATGCTTGCCAGGATACCGTTCTGTTTCAGCAATTCTTTGATTGTTGAGCAGTTGTTTTTCGCCTGCGGCGTGATGCGGAAAAACAACATATTCGTATGGGCGCCGCCTTTGACAATTTCCAAACCCCGCAAGCCCGCCAATCCCTCTTCCAGTAATTTCGCGCGCTTGTGGTCCTCCGGCAGCCGATCCACCATTTTCTCCAGGGCAACAATTCCGGCTGCCGCGATCACGCCCGCCTGGCGCATGCCCCCGCCCAATTGTTTGCGGATCTTGCGAGCGCGCGCTATAAAATTCCTGCTGCCGCACAGCATCGATCCCACCGGCGCGCACAATCCTTTTGAAAGGCAGAACATAACTGAATCCACCGCTGCGCAGATGTCCCTGGCTGGGATATTCATAACTTTTGCGGCGTTGAATACGCGCGCCCCGTCCAGGTGCACCAGGATGTTCAAGCTGTGCGCGATTGTGCTTGCTGAACGCATGTAATCCACTGTCAGAGGCACGCCTCCGCATTGGTTTTGCGTATTTTCCAGGATCAGCAGCCGCGAAGGCGGATGGTGAACGTCCTCTTCCCGGTAAGCCGCCTGGATATCCTCAATCGCCAGCGTACCATCCGCGCGGTTCGGGATCAAGTGGGGGAAAACCCCTCCCAGGGCGGAAAGTCCGCCGGCTTCGTGTAGAAAGGTATGCCCGCTGGTACCCATAATGGCTTCATCCCCGCGCCCGCAGTGCGTCAGTATTGCGATCAGGTTCCCCATCGTCCCGGAAGGCACAAACAACGCGGCTTCTTTTCCCACCATCTCGGCAGCCAGTTCCTCAAGTTTGATAACGGTCGGATCTTCGATATACACGTCGTCCCCCACCGGCGCTGAAGCCATGGCCGCGCGCATTTCCGCGGTTGGGTGCGTTACCGTATCAGAACGCAGATCGATGATTCCATTCTCGAATGCCATTATTTTTACTCCATTAAATAATTAATTTTTCCAGCACGCTTTTCAATTCCACCGGCAGTTCCGCCTGGAAAGTACGCGCGGCATGTTCGTGCAGCAGGCAAATTTTGATCTGGAAAGCGTGCAAAAAATGCCGGTTGAGCGCGATGGATGGGTTGCGGTAACCGTAAAGCGTGTCCGCCGCCACCGGGCAGCCAATCGAAGCCATGTGCACGCGGATCTGGTGCGTGCGCCCGGTTAAAGGATGCACTTCCAGCAAGGTATGATGTTTGTACTCTTTCAATGTTTGATATAACGTTTCAGCGGCCCTGCCTTCCCCATCCGGGGCGATTGCCATTCTTTTGCGATCGAATTTATCGCGCATGATGGGCGCGATGATACGCCCGCTGGGTGTCCGCGGACGCCCGTCCACCAAAGCCAGGTACTTTTTCTCGACTTTGCGTTCTTTGAATTGTCTCTGCAGCCAAAGGTGCGCAGGTTCGTTCTTGGCGATCAGGATCAATCCGGATGTATTTTTGTCCAACCGGTGCACGATGCCCGGCCGCATTTTACCCCCGATACCCGTCAAGGAGGGAGAATGCGCCAGGATCGCGTGCACCAATGTGCCATGGTCATGTCCGGCTGAGGGATGCACCACCATGCCGGCGGGTTTATCGACCACCACCACGTTTTCGTCTTCATAGAGGATGGATAAATCGATATCTTCCGGCAGCAGCTCCAGCGGTTCAGCCGGAGGAATTTCAATCCATATCTCATCCCCCATTTCCAGCATTTGCCCGCTTTTTTTCGGCGGCAGGTTATTCACCAGGACACGTCCGGCTTTGATCAGGCGTTGGATCTGCGACCTTGAGATTTGCGGAAATTCCTGCGTCAGAAAAATATCCAGCCTGATCGGCTGGCTATCTTTGAACAGCATATCCCTTGTGAAAACCTCGTTATCCATACAATTACCCGGGCTGGTCGCTGGTTTTCTTTTCCTCGTTGAGCCTTTTTAATTTCTTCTCTTTGTTTTCCTGCACCCACAAGCCCAGGATCATCACACCCACGCCCAGCGTGACCGAAGCGTCAGCCACGTTGAAAACCGCGAAATTACCCAGGGAGACAAAATCGGTGACGTGTCCGATCGTGAACCGGTCGATCAGGTTACCCACCGCTCCGCCGAATTGCATGCTGAGCGCGATTTTCAAAAACCAGTCATTTTCAGATAATTTGG
>CAZDUN010000087.1:2247-9353 GCA_964508615.1 uncultured Pelolinea sp.
AAAAAAATGGTTTCGGTGCCCTACTGTAACCGTTGCTAAAGGTTACCCCCCCTACCCCGTATTTCATTCTTATCGCGATTTTAAAAAACCACTCATTTTCAGATAATTTGGGATAAAAAATCAGGATCAAGGCAGCGATGATCGTATTCAGTACCTTGAAAATTATGCCGTGATCCTGGAACATGCCGAAAGCCACGCCGGTGTTGTACCAATGCACAATACGGGCGTAGGGTGAAAGCCACGCGAACGGAACCCAAATTTCGCCCATATCCAGGTTGGCGCGCACCAGGGATTTGGTCCATTGGTCCAGCACGATGATGAATCCTGCGATCAGGAAAAGGATGATATAGCTGTGTATTTTCTTCTTCAAGTAAAAATCCTTTATATCTGGATGATTTTAATCGATTTCAGTCACCCCGCAGGGGCAAGCGGGTGAATAAAGGCCATTGCTTTCTCAGCCTGGAAAAGATTTGCGCCAAATCCGAACCCATCGGAAAACCGATCAGGTGTGCCGGGCAATGACCGCCGCAATCGCTGGCGCCAAATCCCAGCACGGGAATTTGCGCGTCTGGCATCGCCACCAAAAACTGCGCAATTTCACATTCGTGATGCTCTGCGTCCATCAGCCACCATGCTTCCAGTATCCTGATGGATGGTTTCAGGTAATCAAAATGCCAAAAAACCCGTGTGTTATTGGTCAGATGCCGTTGGATGCGTGCTTTCAATCCTCCCGATCCGCGGGCGCTGCCGCAGTATAGGTAGATGCCAGCCGGTAATTTTTTCGCGCCCAGCGATTGTATGACCAGATTGCATCCAGCCGGCATATCCGCCGCAATCACGTAGTCACCTGCCGCGCGGGGAATTTCCATGCTCACTTAATTGAAAAGCGGGATAAATTCTCGCGCTTATCCCGCTCTTTAGATAGCCTTCCTTTAGACTTTTTCCAACCAGATGGTCAGCGTTTCGCCATCGAATTCGTCGCTCATATTTGGCAGTTGGGCTGGCGTTTTTTCGCCATCCATATCCACTGCCAGGGTTTCATCCATAATGTAGTCATTGAAAGTCTGGACTGCTTTCTTTAGTCTTGGTGAGCAGGCATACACCAAATGGATGCGGTCGGCAATTTCGAAATCAGCCTGTTTGCGCGCTTCTTGCACGCGCCGCACGAACTCGCGCGCCAAGCCTTCATCCACCAGGTCATCGGTCAGGGTGGTCACCAACGCTGCCAGGTATGCCCCCTCAGAGGCCACTTCAAAGCCCTGCCTGGCCTGCATGCGCACTTCCACTTCTTCCGGCAGAACTTCCCTTTCCGCCCCGTCGATATTGATCTTTAGACTTTCGCCGCTGAGCAGCGCGATGGCGGATTTTTCGGCATCCAATGCCAGGATTGCGCTGCGGATGGCCGGGTATTGATCTTTGTATTTTTGGCCCAATTGTTTGGGCAGCGGCACCAGCTCGTAGGCCGCGGCTTCACTTGCCGCGCTGAGCGCCCGCACGCTTTTCACATTCAATTCATCCTGCAATAATTCGGCGTACTCCTCAACCACCTTGCTGTCGTGCACGTTGCTGACCGCGAAGGCGGCTTCCTGCAGCGGCTGGCGCACCTTGATCTTGGATTTGTTGCGCGCGGCATGCCCGAGGGAAACCAGCTTCATCACCAGCTCCATATCGGCAACCAATGCATCATTCAGGCTGGCCGGGTCGAATTCCGGCCAATCCGCCATATGCACCGATTTCGGCGCCTGCGCTTCAACTGTCAGCACCAGGTTGCGGTATATTTCATCGGCGATGAATGGCATGGAAGGCGCCAGCAGCTTGCTGAGCGTGGTCAGGGCTTCATACAATGTTGAATATGCCGCGTCTTTATCGGCGTCTGAGCCGCTCTTCCAGAAGCGCCTGCGCGAGCGGCGCAGGTACCAATTCGAAAGGTGATCGACAAAAGTCTCGATCGGGCGGGTGGCGCCCAAAACGTCATAGGTCTCCAGGGCCTGGGTTACGTCCCGCACCAATCCGTGCAATTCCGCGCGCAGCCATTTATCCAGGCTGGAATATTGCGTCTGGACATCTTTACGCGGCTGCCAGCCATCCAGGTTGGCATAGGTTACAAAGAAAGAATACGTGTTCCACAGCGTCAGGGTGAAATTGCGCAGCACTTCGGATACCAGGTCAGCCGAGAAACGCCGTTCCTGTCCGGGTGGGCTGGCGGTATAGAGGTACCAGCGCATGGCGTCCGCCCCATGCTTGTCGAGCACTTCCCATGGGCTGGCCACGTTGCCGCGCGATTTGGACATTTTCTGCCCCTCGCCATCCAGGATAAGCCCCAGGCACACCACGTTCTTGAAACTGATTTCTTCAAAAAGCAGGGTCGAAATGGCGTGCAGTGAGTAGAACCATCCGCGCGTTTGATCCACCGCCTCGCAGATGTAATCCGCGGGAAAATGTTCCTTGAATTCCTGTTCATTCTCGTATGGATAATGCCACTGGGCCACCGGCATGGAGCCGGAGTCGAACCACACGTCGATCAATTCCGGCACGCGATGCATCTTCTCGCCGCATTTCGGGCAGTCGTACTCGATCTCGTCCACATGCGGGCGGTGCAAATCCAGGCCAGTCAGGTCTTTGTGCGTTTTCTCGGATAGCTCCGCCACCGAACCGATGCATTCCTGGTGATGGCAGCTTTCGCACTCCCACACCGGCAGCGGCGTGCCCCAGTAGCGTTCGCGCCCCAGCGCCCAATCGATGTTGTTTTCCAGCCAGTTGCCAAAACGGCCGTCCTTGATGTGGTTGGGATACCAGTTGATCTCCTGGTTGAGGGAAACCAGTTTATCCTTCAGCGCGCTGGTGCGGATATACCAGGTGGGGCGCGCGTAATACAACAGGGGCGTGTCGCAGCGCCAGCAGAAGGGATAGGTATGCGTGTAACTGAGTGATTTGAACAGCAGGCCGCGCATATTCAGGTCTTCGATGATGTAAGGGTCGGCGTCCTTGACAAATCGTCCCGCCCAATTGCGTACTTCCGGGATGAACGCGCCGTTGGGCGCCACGGTCATCAGGATCGGCAAGTCGTTATCGATTGCCACCTGCATGTCATCCGCGCCAAAGGCTGGCGCCTGGTGCACCAGGCCGGAACCGTCATCCACTGTCACGAAATCGGCTAAAACCACGCGATACGCAGGTTTATCGGGCGGCAGGAAGGTATATAAGGGCTGGTAGCGTTTACCTTTAAGATGCTTGCCTTTGAATTCATTGACGATCTTCACTTCCTCTTCGCCAAAGACAGCCTTGATCAGCGATTTGGCCAGGATCAGTTTTTCAGTCTCGCCATCACCGCCGTTCTTGATCGCGCGCTCCACTTCCACGTAATCGATGTTCGGGTGAGCCGCAACCGCCACGTTGCCAGGCAGCGTCCAGGGGGTGGTCGTCCAGACCAGCAGCGAAGTCCCGGGGTCATCCACCAGCGGCATGCGCACATACACAGAAGGGTCGGTTGCTTCCTTATATCCCAAGGCTACTTCGTGATCCGAAAGCGGCGTGCCGCAGCGCGGGCAGTATGGCACTACCTTGAATCCCTGGTAAAGCAGTTCCTTCTCCCAGAAACTCTTGAGAATCCACCACACGGATTCGATATACGGATTCTTGTAGGTGATATAAGCCGTGTCGAAATCGACCCAGAAAGCAATCCTTTCGGTCAGTTTTTCCCATTCTTTGATATAAGTGAATGCCGATTCGCGGCAAAGCTGGTTGAATTCGGCGATGCCGTAGTCTTCGATTTGCTGTTTATTGGTGAAACCCAGTTTCTTTTCTACTTCGATCTCGACCGGCAAGCCATGCGTATCCCAGCCGCCGCGCCGGATGACGTGAAAACCGCGCATGGTGCGGTAGCGCGGGAAAATATCCTTGAAAACGCGCGCCAAAACGTGGTGCACGCCCGGCTTGCCATTGGCCGTCGGTGGGCCTTCGTAAAACACGTATTCGCTTTTTCCCTCGCGGTTCCTGGTGGAGGCATGGAAAACATCTTCTTTCTGCCAATAATCCAGCACCTCCAACTCCATCTGGTTCACGTTCAGTTTTGATGAAACCGGTTTAAACATTCAACCTCCGATAATAAATAATCTCGTCCCGAACTTGGGACGAGATCGATTCCCGCGGTACCACCCACATTCCTGTAAAACAGGCGCTTTTTCGGCTGAACCTGTATCGGTTTGCCGCATGCGCGCTAACGAGCGCAATCCCGTCTTCCTTAATCGCGATACTGCTTTCAGGTCGCTGCTCCGGAGGGATTTTCAGTTTGCCGCTATTTTCGGGCTTGCACCGCTCCCGAATCGCTGGGAATGCCTTGCAGGCTTACTCGTCTCCATCATCGCATTTCAGAGCGAAATTATCTCATAATCTATACAAAAAATCAAACGCTACCCGATGATCTCGTAGAACAACGGCAGCGGCTCGATCTCGGTATGCGACCATTTCAACGCGCTCGCCAGCCGCGCGGCTGCCGCCTGCGCGGATGCTTCGTCCTTCGCCAGAATGGTGAACAAGTGATCGCCGGGTTTGATCTGCTCCCCCACATTAACGTGCACCAGGATGCCCACGCCCAGGTCGATGCGATCTTCTTTCTTTGCGCGTCCTGCGCCCAGATCCACGGCGGTTTCACCAACAATCTGCGCGTGCACTTCTGCGATGTATCCCCCGCGTTCGGCTTTCATCGTGTAAGTCACCGCAGCGGAGGGGAGTTTTTCAGGTTGATCGATGTAGGATACATCGCCTTTCTGCTCCCTGACCAGCCGGCGGAACATTTCCCAGGCTGAGCCATCCGCCAGTTTGCCTTCCACGATTGCGCGCGCCTCTTCCAGGCTGGCCGCTTTTTTCCCCAGCAGCAGCATGTGGCTGGCTGAAACCAGGCAATGCTCAACGAAATCCCATGGTCCGCCGCCGTGCAGCGTCTCGATGGCTTCTTTCAGTTCGAGCGCGTTGCCGACCGCCGCGCCCAGCGGCTGGTTCATATCGGAAAGCATGGCGCGCACCTTGCGGCCGCTTAGGTCGCCGATGGCCACCATGATCTCTGCCAGTTTGCGGGCTTCATCCAATGTTTTCATGAACGCGCCATAGCCAACCTTGACGTCCAGCAGGATGGCATGCGCGCCGGCGGCGATCTTCTTGCTCATCACGGATGAGGCGATCAACGGCAGCGATTGCACTGTCCCGGTCACGTCGCGCAGCTTGTACAAGATGCGGTCGGCCGGAGCCAGGTCAGCGGACTGCCCCGTAAGGACAATGCCCAGGTGCTTCAACTGCTCCAGGAATTCCTGCTTGGAAAGATCGGAACGGTAACCCGGGATGGAATCCAGTTTATCCAGCGTCCCGCCGCTGAAGCCCAATCCCCTGCCGGACATCTTTCCGACCGGCAGGCCGCAAGCAGCCACCAGCGGAGCAACCACCAACGTGGTCTTGTCGCCCACGCCGCCGGTGGAATGTTTGTCCACCACGATGGGCGCGATGCCGGAAAGGTCGAGCGTTTCGCCGGAATCAGCCATCGCCTGGGTGAGGTCGGTCGTTTCCTGGTCGGTCATGCCATTCAGCAGCACGGCCATGGCCCAGGCTGAAGCCTGGTAATCAGGGATTGAACCGTCCGTTACTCCTGCTATAAAGAATTGGATCTCTTCTTTTGAAAGCTGGAGTTTATCCCGCTTTTTGATAATAATATCAACTGCCCGCATGTGCATTCCTCCGCCAAAATCTCCTGAACCCCTAGAAATGGATTCCCTCTTGCGAGGGAATTCCAAATTCAGTTCAGGGGAAAAAAGCTTGTCTGATTATTCTTTTGGTTTCAATATGATCGTCGTCCGCCGGTTGGGTTCTTCGCCGATGCTCTCGGTGGTGACAAAGGGATGATAACGAAGTTCCAAATGGATCAGCCTGCGCTCGTTGGCCGGCATCGGCTCCAGCACCTGCCGTCGTCCGGTCTGGATGACCTGGTCCGCCAGCCTGCGCGCCAACTGCCGCAGCTGACGTTCGCGCCGGAAGCGGTAACCCTGCACATCGATCATCAGGGGCATCCAGCGTCCGATCTGTTGGTTCAGGATCAGGCTGGTAACATATTGCAGGGAATTGAGCGTTTCAGCGCGTTTGCCGATCAAGATGCTCAAGTCTTTTCCGGAAATTTCAATCAGCACCATGGGATGGTCATGGTCATCCTCAGGATCCAGGATGCGCGCGGCTACAGTTGCTTTGACCTTGGTGGCCTGCAGCAACTTCTCCACAATTTCTTTGGCCTTGACCTTGGCAATTTCCAGCTCGTCCATATCTTCAGGGTTGACAGGCAGGCTTTCTTCGGTCTCAGCCTGATTCTTTTGGGATTCTGCCAGCTCATATGCATGCTGCAAGGTCAATCGAACACGCACCTGCCGGCTGCCGATCCCCAGGAATCCGCTCTGACCTTCATCCAGCACTTCCACATCCACGGCGTTGCGCGGAAGGCCTAATTGGTCCAGACCGTTTTCGATGGCTTCTTCAACCGAAGGTCCGATCACTTCCAGTGTAGTTTTCTTCTCTTCTTCCATTATTTTCTCCTGAATCACTTTTTCGCCTCGCCTTTTTTCTTGGGAACCAGGTTCGAGAAATTCAGTTTGCCCAATGCGGCGTATTGGACGATAGTGATCACATTCGAAGCGACAAAATACAACGCCAGGCCGGATGCGAAGGAATAGGCAAACCAGCCCATCAGCAAAGGCATATAGATATTCATCATCCCGGTCATTTGCTTGGATTGGTCATCCGCGCCCGGATTGGACATCAGTTTGGTTTGCAGGAATGAAGTGATCACCACAAAAACAGCCAGGAGCGGAATGCCGAAGGAAATACCCGGAATATAAATCCGTTCCGGTTTTCCGAGGTTCATCCACAGGAATTCGCTGTTCAAGGGAATCAGGTTGATGGGATCCTTCAGGCCGGGGATGAACGAAAAGACGTTCACCAGCCAGGGCGATATTTTGGAAACCAGGTTGAGCATTTGCATTGGCGCGTTGCCCATGGTTTGGATGATGCTTTGGTAAAGCCCGATGATGATGGGGAATTGGATGAGGGTCGGCAGGCAGGAGGCAAACGGGCTG
>CAZDUN010000088.1:0-9352 GCA_964508615.1 uncultured Pelolinea sp.
CGAGAAAAGTGTCAGCCATGCATCTATTCTTCTCCCAGCAGGGTCAAGCCCAACGATTCCAGCAGGCACTGCGCATCCGGAAAGCTTTTTCTATTTTCAAAGCAGTACAGGATGGCAGCGTCGCGCTTGATCCTGGGATAGAGGGCGTTTTTACGGGCAATCTGGAGGAGCTTTTGGGCGCCGTCCGGATCCAAACCCAGGCCGAAGGCCAGCTGGATGGCTTTGTCGCGCGAGGGGTTGCGCGTGCCGTTGAAGAGTTGGTGGCCATAGGTGCGTTCAATGCCAGCCTTTTTGATGACTTGCTCCGGCACCTGGCCGGTGGAAACGCAGATGTTTGAAAGGTGAATGTGCAGGGGCGGGATCTCCATTTCCCCGGCATGGGTCTGGAAGAACTCACGCAAATCAGTGGATTGCAGCATTTTGGAAAAAAATTCGCGAGTGGGGATTGTTTTGCGGTTGGATGCGGGCATGATGTTGGGCGACTATGTTTGATTAATTTACGGTTGTGTATTATTAACAGGAATGATAAATGAATTTTGTCAGGCGGGCAAGTGATAGAGGAAAATGTTAAGGAATGAAATCCCAATTAATTGGGAAGAAAGTCCGAGCAGATGCCGGGATTACAAAAACCATCTTATCAACAACATAGTGTTGCCATTTATTGAGACAAAAACCTCATTTTCACATGGGTCGAGCAGGCATGGACCAGGTTTTTTTGGTAAACTCAAAGTGACTGCAATGATGATTCTTTCTCGAAAATACGCTATCACATTTCATCAACCTATTCCATTTCACCGCCGTTTCGAGATCATCTTTAGAAAAATTTCAGGAGAAAAACCATGTATATGATCATGCTGGTTCTGGATGACAACTGCCACCTCGACCAAATTCTGGAGGCCTGGGCAAAGCTGGGCGTTTCGGGCGTGACCATCATCGAAAGCACCGGCTTGCACCGCCGACGGTTAAAGCGCATCCCCATGCGCTACCTGTACGGCGGAAAGGCACTGGAGGAAACAGGTAATTCCACGCTATTCGTGATTGTTAAGAAGGAAAAACTGATCCAGGAATGCCTGAAAGCCGCTGAGAGCATTGTGGGCGATCTGAACCAACCCAACACGGGCGTGTTCGCGGCCTGGCCGCTGGCGGTCACCAAGGGCATACCGCTGCAATGAAATGGCAGAAATATCATCATGATGTGGATTAAGTTCCTGATCTCGGCGGCTGTGCTGGTGGCGGCTGCCACGCAACTGGCGAAATACGGCGACGTGATCGCTCTGCGCACGCGCCTGAGCGGGATGCTCATCGGGATCGTGCTGATGGCAGGCGCCACCTCGCTGCCGGAAATGCTGACTTCGATCAGTTCAATGAACCTGCAGTCCCCCGATATCGCTGCGGGCAACCTGCTGGGTAGCAATACTTTCAACATGTTTCTGCTGGCAGTGATCGACCTGATGCACCGCCAGCAGCGCATTTTACGCAAGGTGGCGCTGAAACACGCCTTGACCGGCAGCCTGGCGGTATTCCTTATTGGGTTGGTGGTGTTCTTCATCCTGGCGGATATTCATTTGCAAATTGGCTGGGTGGGACTGGACAGCCTGGTGCTCCTGGCTGGATATATCATCGCCGTGCGCCTGATCCAGGGCGGCGCGCAGGCGGAGACGCATGCCATAGAGCCGGAAGAGATCCCGGAGGACACACCCGCCTTGTGGATTGGCATCCTGGGATTCCTGGCGGCGGCAGGCGTGCTGATGATCGCCACCCCAATCATGGTCGCGAGCAGCGCGGAAATCTCGGAAACCACCGGCCTGGGTGCGACATTCATCGGTACCACCCTGGTGGCGGCGGTGACGTCCATGCCGGAGTTGGTCACCTCTTTGGCAGCCGCGCGCATTGGCGGGTACGATATGGCCATCGGTAACCTGTTCGGCAGCTGCATGTTCAATGTGTTCGCGTTGGGCTTGACCGACCTGTTCTACACACAAGGGCGCTTTTTAGCGGTGATCGATCCCTCCTTCCTGCTGGTGGCGGTTTTGGGTTTACTCATGATGGGGTTGGGCTTGATCGGCAACCTGGCGAACCTGGAAAAAAGGATCGGGTTCATTGAACTGGACGCGCTGGCATTGATCCTGACCTTTTTTGGCGGGATGTGGCTGTTGTATCTGCGCGGATTGTGATCGTCCTCACGGAATGAAACCAGTATTTCCCGCGGGCATGAAACGGATGTAAAAACCAAGTATATAATTCCAACCCTGACATTAAAATTGAGGAAACATCATGCAACCCAAAAGACTGACAGAATTACGAATCGCGGAAGTTAAAGAAATCGCTGCTCAAAAATCCTTGATCCTGATCCCGATCGGCACCATCGAATGGCACGCCGGGCACCTGCCGCTGGGAGTGGATACACTGATTACGGAGAAGGTGTGCGAGGAGATCTCGAGCGGCACGGGTGTGATCGTGGCGCCCACGCTGGCCTGCGGCATCAGCCGCAACCTGAAACCGGAGGAGGGCTACTTCGGCACGGTGGATACTGTTTCTGAGGATACGCTGGCGGACCTGATCGCGGAGCTGCTGCGCGGATACGCCAAGATGGGTTTTAAAAAAGCGATCCTGATGAGCGGGCACTACGAAAACGAACATTACAATGCCATTATGGCCGGCATCGGCAAGGTTACGGAAATCAAGGGATACCTAATGTTCCCGCCGCAATTTTGCGAAGAATATATCGAAGAGTTAGGCGACGTCAGCCTGACCTGGCCGTACGCCGGCGACCATGCCGCGGAGTGGGAGACCTCGATGATGCTGTATTGTTTTCCTGAAACGGTGGATATGGACAGCGCGCCGGAGACTGTGGAGCTGCCCATGCCGGGCATCCCGGAATACATCCGCAAGCGCTACCCGCGGCGCGCCTCGCGCGAATACGGGCAGAAGCTGGTGGAGGCCATCATCCCGAACGGGATCAAGAAGATCAACGAGATGTTGGCGGAAGACTGAGGTTTTTCCACGATCATTATTACAGAAAGCCGGCCACCTTGCCGGCTTTTCCATTTTTGGTTGGTTTTAACACAGATGACTTTAACCAGATTTTCACTTTTTCCGGGCAATCCTGTTACGGCTTGATGACTCAAAAATCCCACGCCTTCAGGCGTGGGCTGCAACCTGACCTTTCCCAAGCCTGTTATTGATTTAACCACAGATGAACACAGATCAACACAGATTTATGATTTGTTTTCAGCGTCGGTATGATTGCCTGCGGACAGGTTGATGAATCTGGCGATTTGATTGCTCAAAAGACCCACGCCTGAAGGCGTGGGCTATGACTGCCGGGCTCGCGATGAAAAATTAATGGTGGATTAGAAATGCCGGCCGAGACCCTTCGCTCGCTGGCGCTCGTTCAGGGTGACAATAAGAAGGGATGCTTATTTACATGGTATGGAGGCTGATCACAGCGGATTGGTCGCTAAAGAGACCCACGCCTGAAGGCGTGGGCTACTATCTCGTTCAAGGATGTAAAAATCCTGTAATTCATCCTGCAGACCGATGTTCAAGGGGGGCAAAATGATATAAATGTATTGTTATTTTTGCACGGATTACTTTCAGGTAAACTGAAGGAGTTTTCAAGAGACAGACATCCCTGAAAATCATTATTCGTGGAGTGAGTAAAAATGAAGCGAAAACTAAGCATGATTCATTTTGTCCTGATGGCAGTAGTGCTATTGGCGGCCTGTTCCGGCGGGGCAGCGGCGGGGAGTGGGGATATGCCCGCTCCACCGGATGTCGCCCAAGCTGAAGGTGCGCCGCCAGATGGTGCGCGGCCGGATGCCCCGCAGGGATCCGCGAAAGGAAAACCGCCGGAGGGCGCTCCAAAAGCGGCAGAAGGCGCTTTTGTAACAGAAGAACCCGCTTCAGCGCCGGCAGAGGCCGCAGCGACTGCGGAAGCCACTCCCACCCCGCAAGCAACCGCCACGCAGCAAGCAAGCCTTGAGCCGACCGCCACACAGGAGACTGAACTGAGGATCAGCGCGGTGCTGGAAATCGGCAACAAGACATTCAACAAGACGCACGAGGATATCGATGCCGCGGAGGACAACCAGTCCGCCGCGCTGGTGACCAATGGCGGCACACTGACGATCGGTTATGCGGCCATCACCACCTCCGGCGATAGCAGCTCGACCGATAACAGCAGCCTATTCGGGCAAAACGCGGCCGCGCTGGGGAACGAAGAGAGCACGCTGAAGGTGCTTTACAGCAGCGTTATAACCAGCGGCAAGGGCGCGACAGGCGTTTACGTGCGCGGCGAGCTGACCAACGCCACCGTGCTGGATAGCAGCATCGAAACCGGCGGCGATTACGCGCACGCCGTGATGGCGGCCATCGGCGCGAGCATGGATGTAACTAATGCAAAACTGACCACCAGCGGCGAACACGCCAGCGCGATCGCGACCGACCACGGTTACGCGGCTATCAATGTCGCGGACAGTTCGGCGGTTACCAACGGCAGCGAGTCCCCAGCCATCGCAGCTGGTTCAAGCGGCGTGATCACAGTGGAAAATTCCACGCTTTCAGCCAACGCATCCGCGGCGGCGGCCATCGCCGGTTCCGGTTCCATTGAGATTACCGATAGCGACCTGACCACTTCCGCGGAGGGGCAGGCTGTGGTTGCCTTCCTGTCCGGCGAGGGGGAAGACCTGGAGGGCGGGTTTTCAATGGAGGGCGGTTCGCTGACCCATACCGGCGGCAGCGGCGCGTTGTTTTCTGCAAGCAACGCCAGCGGCACGGTGGCATTGGAGAACGTAACCGCCAGCGTGAAATCCGGTTTGCTGGTGCAAGCTGAAGCGGGGTCGATTTCGCTCACAACCGAAGATACGGCATTGAGCGGAAATATCCTGGCGGATGAAAGCAGCCTGGTGGAAATCAGCCTGGAAGACGGCTCGACGCTGACCGGCGCCATCAACCCGGAAAACACAGCGGACGTCATCCGCCTGACCCTGGACGCCAGCAGCAGCTGGAACGTGACTGCGGATTCATACCTGACCAAATTGAATGACGAAGCGGGTATTTCCGGCACGTCCATCAGCAACATCAGCGGCAACGGCTTCACCGTTTATTACAACGCCAATTCCAATATATACCTGAAAGGCAAAATCTACACCCTGAATGGCGGAGGATATCTAAAGCCGCTGAATTAAACTATCAATTGGCCGGCCGCCATCATCACGCACCCATGCTGAACGGCAGCTGACTAACCCGCGCCAGCGACCTCTTCATCTCGATCTCTCGCCATTTCACTCCTTGCTGGCGCCGCATCCCCTGGTTCTCTCTCCTAAAGAACTGCCGGGGGATGCTGTGTTTACTCTCAAATACTATTGGCAGAAAAACCGTTCCGCGAAATAAGGTGGACCTATTTTCTCAGGCGTTGTAAGCGTTGGAGGTCGCGCCGCCGCCATGGCCGGTCCAGTCTGTATGGAAAAACTGGCCGCGCGGCCGGTCGAGGCGCTCGTAAGTATGCGCGCCGAAATAATCGCGCTGGGCTTGCAGCAGGTTGGCCGGCAGCCAGCCGCGGCGATAGGCGTCATAAAATGCGAGCGCGCTGGACATGGCGGGGACGGGGATGCCGTGCTGCACGGCCGCCGCGATCAGCTTGCGCCAGCCCGGCTGCGCGTTCTGCACTTCATTATTGAAATATGGATCCAGCAGCAGGTTTTGCAGCGAATGATTGGCGTCAAAGGCTTCCTTAATTTTTCCGAGGAAGGCAGAGCGGATGATGCAGCCGCCGCGCCACATTAACGCCACACCGCCATAATTCAGATTCCATTGATTCTCCACTGCGGCGGCGCGCATCAACATATAGCCTTGAGCGTACGAAATAATTTTGGCGGCATACAGGGCATTATGCAGGTCGCTCAGGAAACCTTTTTTATCGCCTGAAAACAATGGCTGGGGCCCATCCAATCGCTTTGAGGCGACCAGCCTTTCTTCCTTCAGGGCGGACAAGCCGCGGCTCAACACCGCCTCGACGATCAGCGAGAGCGGGATGCCCAACTCCAGCGCGGAGATGCCGGTCCACTTGCCGGTGCCCTTCTGCCCGGCGCTATCGAGAATTTTTTCCACCAGCGGCTGGCCGTCTTCATCCTTGAAGGCGAAAATGTCGGCGCTGATCTGGATCAGGTAGGAATCCAGCTTACCCTGGTTCCAATCGAAGAAGGTTTGGTGGATCTCATCGGCAGCCATACCCAACCCCTCTTTCATCACATGGTACGCCTCGGCGATCAACTGCATATCGCCGTATTCGATGCCGTTGTGCACCATCTTGACATAATGGCCGGCGCCGTTCTCGCCGACCCAATCGCAGCAAGGCTCCTGCTTTTCGCCAACCTTGGCGGCGATGCTCTGGAAAATGGGCTTGACCAACGGCCAGGCAGCCGGCGAACCGCCGGGCATGAGAGAAGGGCCGAAGCGCGCGCCTTCCTCGCCGCCGGAAACGCCCGTACCGACGTAATACAAGCCTTGCGATTCCACGTAGGCCGCGCGGCGGATAGTATCCTGGTAATTGGAGTTGCCGCCGTCAATGATGATGTCGCCGGCTTCCAGCAGGGGCAGGAGCTGCTCGATGAAATCATCCACAGGCGCGCCGGCCTTGATCATCAGCATCACCCGGCGGGGTTTTTTCAGCGCGGCCACCAGTTCCGCCAGGCTGCGAGCGCCGAGCAATTGTCCGCCACGGCCGGCGGAAGAAACAAATTCATCCATTTTGGAAAGCGTGCGGTTGAAAACCGCCACGCTGAAGCCATGGTCGATCATATTCAGCACCAGGTTCTGGCCCATGACCGCCAGGCCGATCAAGCCGATATCTGCATGAGTCTGCATGATTCTCCTCGAAACGATCAATATTCTCGCAGTGCTCACTTTAATATGGAAAAAAGCACTGTTACGTTCAATTATAGATAATTATACGGAAGAGGAATATCAGCGAAGGATAAAAAAATCCGGCGTGAGGTTTAGATACCCGCACCGGGCGGCTGAAAACAGCGGCGTTCATGCTCCAGCAGCCAGCGCTTGCGCCAGATGCCGCCGCCGTAGCCGCACAGGCTGCCATCGGCGCGCACGACGCGATGGCAGGGGACGGCCAATGCCAGGCGGTTGCGGCCGTTAGCCTGTCCAATCGCGCGGGCGGCCCCAGGCATGCCCAATTGGGCGGCCATCCAGGAGTAGGAACGGGTTTCGCCTGGCGGGATGGTTTGCAGCAGGGACCAGACGGATTTTTCGAAATCAGAGCCAAGCATCACCAGCGGCAGATCGAAAGCCGCGTTAACACCATTGAAATAAGCGCTCAACGCCCGAGAGGCCGCTTCCAGGATGGCGTTCTCCCCGGGGACGATGGATGCGCCGGTTTGCCTGCGCAGCTGCTGGAGTTCTTTCTCCAATGCGCGCCGATCGACGAATTCCAAAAGATGAAGACCCTCCGTATCCGCCACTGCCAGCATGGGCCCCAACGGCGTATCGATCCAGCGCGCTTCCAGCACCCTGACCAGGCGCGAACGGCTGGGGGGAGAGTCGAAAATTTGCTTGAAGGATTGCCAGAACCCGCTGGCGGAGAAATAACCCTGCTCGACCTGGGCGGTGATCACCGACTGGCCGGCGCTGAGCTGACGCCAGGCGCTGCCCATGCGTCGGGCGCGCTGGTAAGCCTGGAAGGTCATGCCGTAATAGCGTTTGAACTGGCGGCGGGCGGTGGAGGGGTCGATGTGCAGGCTGCGCAGCTCTTTATCGCTGATCCTGCGTTCGGGGGATTGCTCGATGGCTTTCAGGAGATCTGAAAGGATTTCAGGCTTGTGATTGTACTGATCCAGGGGTTTGCAGCGCGAGCAAGGGCGGTAACCGGAAAGCAGCGCATCGGCAGGGGTGGCGAAATATTCAATGTTTTCCGGTTTGGGCTTTTTCGCCGGGCAGGTCGGCCGGCAGAAGATGCCGGTGGTCCTGACACCCACGAAAAACACGCCTTCGAACGAGCTGTCTCTGGCTGTGAAAGCCTGGTACATTATGGGAATTGGCGGCAAGGGTTGCATGCGATCAGTATACCTGAAGCGCAGAAGCCTGCATCCGTTTTTCAGGCAGGGAATTTCAGGCACGAAAGAGAAAAAAATTGCAAAGGCAAGACAAAAGGTAGTGAAAAAAACAGTACGAAAATCACCTAAGCGCTTGCGTTTTCGATTGAAAAAAAAGTTTTTGTGAGTATACTAATTTATACAAATGGTGACAGTTTATAATCTGCTGATTTCAGGATTGAACTGGTCACGGCCTGCGGGAAATTCTTCACCGCAGACGCGTTTCATAGGTGCTGGGCGGATACATCCTCAACTTTGCTTTTACTGATACATGCACTGACATTGTATTGATTTAATTTTCAAGGAGGTGGACGAGAGACGAAAACAGCCTGATCACTTTACGACCCTAAATTTTTTAAATAGATAATGGAGGAAGCATATGTATAAAAAATTATTCACCCTGATCTTGCTCGCATCCGTGCTGCTGTTCGCATTCACGGGCTGCAAGACCGCCACCAAAGTACCAACGGGCGATGTGGCCCTCACCCTGTGGACGCAGGAAGGCGAATCCGATTTCGCGCTGCAGTATGTGCAGTCCCTGACGGATGCCTTCACCGCCGAGTATCCCAATATCACCTTCGAGGTTGTCCAGAAGGACACTGAGGTGTTGCGTGAGGACTTCCAGACCGCCAGCCTGGCGGGATCAGCCCCCGACCTGCTATGGACAGTGAGCGACCACGCCGGCCCATTCGTCACCGCGGGTATCATCCAACCGGTGGGTGACTTCTTTGACATGGACTTGTATGTCCCCAGCGTTGAAATGAACGGCGAGACCTGGGCAGTGCCGATTTCCAGCGGCAACCACCTGATGCTGCTCTACAACAAGAGCCTGGTTCCCACCCCGCCAGCCGATACGGATGAATTGATCGCGATGGCCAAGGAACTGACCGCAGGCGATGTGTACGGATTATCCTACTCCATGACCGAACCCTTCTGGGTGGTACCCTGGCTGGGCGGCTTCGGCGGCGCGGTGTTCGCCGAGGATGGCGTGACCCCAACCCTGAACAACGAGGCCATGATCAACACACTGCAATTCCTGTATGACCTGAAGTTCGTGCACAAGGTTGTGCCCCAATCCGCAGATTATGACGTGACCGATACCCTCTTCAAAGAGGGCAAGGCGGCCATGATCATCAACGGCGACTGGTCCCTGGGAGGATACAAAGAAGTGTTGGGCGACGATCTGGGTACGGCGCCATTACCGAAAGTTGTAGCCACCGGCGAATATCCGAAGGCGTACACTTCCG
>CAZDUN010000089.1:0-6518 GCA_964508615.1 uncultured Pelolinea sp.
GATTGTATTTTTAAAATGCTAATTATCAAATAACCGCTTTACCAGCGGGTATTTTTGGTGTGGTTATTTCGCTTGACAGTCAATTGAAAGCGACCACGCGCGCGCCGTCGTTTTAGAACCTCGCGACCGTCCGCAGTTGCCATACGGCTGCGAAAGCCATGCACGCGTACACGACGACGAATTTTGGGTTGATAAGTCCTTTTTGGCATTTATTAATTACCTCAATCACCTTTTAAAATAGCTCGCAAATTATACCATACAGAAAATTTGGAAAATTCTCGCCCGGGTTGTCCGACAAATACAATTTTACATCATTTTATGCATCAGATGATCTTTCCCTGCATGACTTCCCCATCGGCTTCAATGATTCTCACATTTGAGAATTGATTGTAAAGATCACTGGGGTGGCTAGCCTGAACGCGCAGGTAGGTATCAGTCAATCCTTCCAATATCCATTCCCCACTCGATTTCTCTGAACGTTCCCACAACACTTGCAGTTCGCAGCCGAGAAAGCGCGCCTGATAATCCCTGCGGCTGGAAGCGATCAACCTGCGCATGCGTTCGCTGCGCGTTTTCGCAATGGCGGAGGGCAGCCTGCCTGCAAGTTTTTCAGCCGGCGTGCCCTGCCGCGGGGAAAAGCTGAACACATGACCGCCCGCCAACCGCAACTCTTCTACAAAATCCAGGCTCTCAGTAAATTCTTCCTCTGTTTCGCCGGGAAAACCCACCAGGATATCCGTGGTTATGGCAATATCAGGCACAGCGGCCCTCAAACCCTCGACCAGCTTGCGGAAATCCTGCGTTGTGTTGCGCCTGCCCATGCGTTTCAGAACGCTTCGCGATCCGGATTGCAGCGGCAGATGCAAATGGCGGCAGAAGCCAGGCATACCGATCACTTCGAAAAAACCCTGCTGGAAATCCCACGGTTCGAGCGATGAAAGCCGCAGCCTGGGCGGCTTCAAGTCGATCAGGATTTGCTTGATCAGGCCAGCCAACGTACTGACCATGCCTGTCTCCCTGCCCCAGGCCCCCAGGTTCACGCCCGTCAGCACGATCTCTTTCACGCCGCCGCCAAGCGCGGATTCGATATCCCGATAAATTTCATCCTGAGGCTGAGATATGCTCCTGCCCCGCGCGATGCGTGTGATACAAAAAGTGCAGAAATTGTCGCAGCCGTCCTGCACCTTGATGAAAGCGCGCGTGCGGTGCTGTTTTCCGGGCAGTGGAATGCGCACAGATCCTGGATGGATTTCTGAATTGGATTTTTCTCCCAAAATGTCTGTGATGATCTCGTCTTTTTTTTCATTGGGATGAACATCCACCACGCCAGGCAGACTGGATACCACCTCAGGCGCAACTGTCGCGTAGCAGCCGGTGGCCACCACCCGCGCGCCCGCGCGCGCTGCCTGGCGGATCTTCATGCGCGAGTCTGAACTGGCAGCCAGGGTAACCGCGCAGGTGTTGACGATCACGATATCCGCTTGCGACGCCTGCGCCACAACTTCATGCCCGTTCAGGCGTGCCAGCGCGGCCATTCTTTCGATCTCGCTCTGGTTCAGACGGCAGCCGATCGTATCGAAAAAGACTTTCATTATAAACATACCCTGGAAGAATCATGATTAGAATAACCTGCAAATGCGCTTGCGGTCAGCAATATGAAATTATACCCGCATGAATTATGCGGGGAAAAACCACTGTGTGGGTGTTTTCCTTACAGGAAAGCCTTTTATGGAATATGACAGGCGAAACTTGACAGCCATTTTTAATGGTGATAATCTTTTGCTATCGGCGCAGGTGAATTGCCACACTGACATTCAACCCGGAAAGAGGCTAGCCTGCGAGAAATATTTAAGCAAGAATCATAATGGAGTAAAAGCAATGGCAGAACGTCTAACGGGAACCGTAAAATGGTTCAGCCCATCTAAAGGCTATGGTTTTATCGGCCGTGAAGATGGAGAGGATGTGTTTGTTCACTTCTCCTCGATTCAGATGGACGGCTACCGTGTCCTCAAACAGGGACAGGTGGTGGAATTTTCAGTGGAGGAAGGACCAAAAGGACTTCAGGCAGCTGAAGTCGTGCCAGTATTGTAATTTTTGCTTCAGCCAACAATTCCTAAGGACCGCAAACACGCGGTCCTTTTTTTATTCATCCACTCCAAATTTCATGGAGATCAATTTCAGGTATTCTGTGATGGTGAACTGCCAGCCATCCCCGGAAGTGAACCATGTCCTGGAATTAAACCAGGAGGAGCGCACCGGGCGGATAATGATCTCGATGCCGGTATCCGCGAAGATTTGGTTGAAGATGATGGCTGTCCGGCGCGTATGGTAGGGATCGGTCACCACGATGGCGCTTTGATATTGGCGGTTCAGCATCATATCCCTCACTGCCACGGCTTCATCCACCGTGGTGTTGACTGATAGATCCGTTATGATGATGTTCCCGGCTGGCACCCCGTTGTTCATCAGCTGGATGCGCATATCGAAGCTGTTCAGGTATTCAATCTGCTCAATGCCTTCGATTTGCTCGCCGGTTTCAGTCAGCACGAAAACGTCTGAATAATCCTCCTTATATAAGTCCAGGGCTTCATTCATGCGGCTTTCCGTACCGCCGCTCAACACCACGATGACGTCCGCCAGCGCCAGCTCATCGGCATAGATCAGGTAAGCTCCGGCTGCGCGCAGTAAAACGTAAGCGCCCATCACCAGAAAGACCAACAGGAGCAGCAGGCCGATTCCACTGGTGATTGTTCTCAGGCATCCCCCGCAGCCGGATTTCTTTTTTTCTTCAACTTGCATTCTGGTTCCTTTATTGAATGGTGGAAAGCGCCTGCCGCATGCGTTCCAACGCTTCCGATAATGTCGCGCGCGGGCAGCCGAAATTCAGGCGCGCAAATCCTGCGCCATTCTCGCCAAAACTTTTACCATCATTGAGCGCCACGCCTGCCTGCTCCAGGAAAAATGCAGCTGCATCAGCTTTTACATCCAGCGCCCGGCAGTCCAGCCAGGCCAGGTAAGTTCCTTCCGGCGAGGTGCAGCGGATATCGGGAATATTTTTCCCCAGATAATCCAAAAGGAAATCGCGGTTGCCTTCCAAATAGATGCGCAACTCTTCCAGCCAGTCATCGCAGCAGGTAAAGGCCGCCCTGGCAGCCGCGTTGGCGAAAAGTTCCGGATGGCCGATCAGTCCGGCTCCGGTTGATTTCATGCTTTCCCTTAAATTCGCGTTCGAGACAATCGCGAACGAGAAATGCAGTCCGGGAATGTTGAAGGTCTTGCTGGCCGCCATCAGCGTGATGGTGTGATCTGCCAGCTCGCTGGAAAGTGAAGCAATCGGCAGGTGGCGGTAACCGGAATAGACCAGGTCGCAGTGAATCTCATCCGAACAGATCAACACATGATGGCGCAAGCAAATCTCGCCCAACCTTTCCAATTCCTCGCGCGTGAAAACCCGCCCGACCGGATTATGCGGATTGCACAGAATAAGAACCCGCGGACGCTCCGCGCGGATGCGCTGTTCAAAATCATCGAAGTCGATCTGATAGCCAGCGCTGGTTTCCACCAAAGGCGCTTCGCTCAGCTTCAATTGCGCATTTATCGCCGTCTGGAAAAAAGGCGGGTACACCGGCGTTTGGATGATCAACCCGCTTTCCTTTTCTCCAAAGGAGCGCGCCACCCAGTTGATGCCCGTAACCACGCCCGGCATCAACAGGACCTGCTCCGGCATGATCTGCCAGCCGTGTCTGCGCGCCACCCAGGCGCAGATCATCTCCAGCAGTTCCGGTTCATGCGTCGCGTAACCGAAAACCGGATGGTTCAGTCTTTCCTGCAGGGCGGTCAATACAGCCGGGGGCGCGGGAAAATCCATATCCGCCACCCATAAAGGAAGGGTTTCCCTCCCGTACATCCCCCATTTCAGGCTGTCAGTTCCACGTCGGTCGATAACACGGTCAAAGTTGGTTGCATTCATGATTCGGTCAAAAATTATACCCTCGCAAAAGCGGATTTTCCGCGTGGATTCGTTAGTGTATTATTAATAAAAAATGCCATCGAAATCTTCATTCAATATTCTAAAACTCACATCAGCCGGTTGGGATGATTATGCCCTGCTGGATAGCGGCAATACCAGAAAGCTGGAGCGCTTTGGTGCTTTCCGCCTGGCGCGCTTCGAACCCGCCGCCACCTGGAATCCCGCGCTGCCCGTTTCAGAGTGGCAGAAAGCGGAGGCTTCTTTTAATATCAAAAAAGGCCAGTCCTCCGGCGAATGGATTTGCCATCCGCAATTCCCGCGCGAATGGCAGATTGCTTTTCACGAGCTTTATTTTGAATTGCGTGTGCGGGATTCCAGGCACATCGGTATCTTTCCTGAACAGTGCCTGAATTGGCTGTGGCTGCATGGAAAAATCCGGCAAGCCCAAACGCCTCCCCGCCTGTTGAATCTGTTCGGTTACACCGGCGCTGCTTCGCTCGTGGCGCTGCAGGCAGGCGCGCAAGTCACCCATGTGGAAGCTTCCCGCGCGGCGGTGAAATGGGGGCAGCTCAATCAGCAGCGTTCGGGATTATCCGATCGACCCATTCGCTGGATTGTGGATGATGTTTCTAAATTTGTCGAACGCGAAGCCCGCCGTGGTTCGCTATACGATGGGATCATCCTGGACCCTCCGCGCTTCGGCCGCGGTCCGCAGGGGGAGATTTGGAAATTCGAAAAAACCGTGCCAGCCCTGTTGAACGCCTGCAGCCGCATCCTGGCTCCTGCGCCGCTGCTGGTTTGCCTGACAGCCTATGACGTGGAGAGTCAACCGCAGGAAATCGCCCCCTGGCTGGCGGGGATGATGCGGCCGTACCGGGGTAATTTGGAATGCGGTTGGCTGGTTCAGAAGGAGCAATCCGCCGGCAGGACCATCAACCAGTCCATGTTCGCGCGCTGGTCTTCGATAGAAAGCAATGGAGGTAAATCGTGACGTTTAACCATACCTATTCGAACGTCGCCCGGGATGAAGCCGCCGGTCAGTTGGGCGTGGCGGTGCAGTCGCACTGGTTCGCGGTCGGTTCGCTCTGCCCCTGGCTGGAAGCCGGCGTGGGGGCGATTGCCACCCAATCTATGGTGGAGGTCAGTTACGGCCCGCTGGGATTGGCCGGGCTGCGGGATGGCCGCTCGCCGGATGAGGTGCTGCGCGACCTGCTCGCGCGGGATGAAGGCCGTGAACTGCGTCAGGTGGCGATGATTGATGCGCAGGGGCGCGTGGCCGCGCACACCGGCAGCCGTTGCATCCAGGCAGCCGGGCATTTTATCGGTAATGGCTTTTCGGTTCAGGCCAATATGATGCTCAACGAAGGGATCTGGCCGGCTATGGCGGAAGCATACGAAGCTGCGCGCGGCAGCCTGGCCGAGCGGATGCTAACGGCGCTGAAAGCCGCCCAATCAGCTGGCGGTGATATCCGCGGCCAGCAAAGCGCCTGCCTGCGCGTCGCGGCGGGCGAACGCAGCCAGCAGCCCTGGAAAAACCTGTTGATCGATTTGCGCGTGGATGATTCCCCCCACCCGCTGGCAGAATTGGAAAGGCTGCTGAATATCCAAAAAGCTTACGAGCTGATGAATGCCGGTGATGAAGCCATCACCCAAAATCAAAAACAACAGGCCAGAGAAAAATACAGTCAGGCGGCCGCACTGGCGCCGCACATCGACGAGATCCCCTTTTGGCAGGCGGTAACGCTGGCCGATACCGGCAATCTGGAAGAAGCCCTGCCCATCTTCAGGCAGGTTTTCAAAATGAATCCCAACTGGGCTGAATTGGTGCAAAGGCTGCCGCCATCCGGCTTTTTGAAAAGCGACGCCGGGATGATGGCCAAAATTCTATCCATGCGGGCAAGTAAGGAATCGAAAGGAAAATAATGAAAGCCTACCAGGTGCATTCGAAAAACCGGATTCAACTAAGCAAGTTCGATCCGGATGATACCAGCCTTGCCGCCGATGGGCAAACGGCTGCCAGGAAAGAATTGAAAGACCTGCGCAAGAAATTGATTAAATTGCAGCAGGTGTTGTATGCCGAGGGCAAGCATAAGATTTTGATCGTGCTGCAAGCCATGGATACCGGCGGCAAGGACGGCACCATCCGCTCAATTTTCAAGGGGGTCAATCCGCAGGGTGTACGGGTTGCCAGCTTCAAGGTGCCCACCGACCTGGAGCTTGCGCATGACTATTTATGGCGCGTCCACCAAAAGATGCCAGCCAAGGGCGAGATGGTCATTTTCAACCGCTCGCACTATGAAGATGTGCTGGTTGTGCGCGTGCATGAATTGGTTCCTGAAAATGTCTGGGAGAAACGTTACCAGCAGATCAAAGAATTCGAGCGCCTGCTGGTTGAAGAGGGCACAACCATCCTGAAATTCTTTCTATGTATCAGCAAGGAGGAACAGAAACAGCGTTTTATCGAACGGGTTGAAGATCCCGAAAAACAGTGGAAATTCAATCCCAACGATATTGAGGAACGCAAATATTGGGACGCATATATGCAAGC
>CAZDUN010000089.1:6528-9308 GCA_964508615.1 uncultured Pelolinea sp.
ATAAAACCAGCACCAAATCGGCGCCCTGGTTTGTCATTCCCGCCAACCGCAATTGGTATCGCGACCTGGTCATTTCCCGCATTCTGGTGGATCGCCTTAAAAATTTGAAGATGAGCTACCCACAGCCAGTCGAAAATATCAGCCAATACCTTGAAGTTCTGAAAAACGCCTGATCAGTTTAGCAAAGGGATTTTCAGCGAAGAAATTTCGAAATTTGTAATTCATTAATCCTCCGCATTTGTGCTAAACTATTAGGCAATTTCGCTTGAGGGTGAATGGATAAAGAAGCGCGCCTGCTTCAGACCAAGTTATTCGTGCCAAAAGTGAGCGAAAATCTCATCCATCGCTCGCGTCTGACACGCATCATCGAAGACGGAACAACCTCGCGTATCGTGCTGATTTCTGCGCCTGCCGGGTTCGGAAAGACCAGCCTGCTGGCTGATTGGATTCAGGAATACCATCGGCAGCCGGCCTGGTTGACGCTTGATATCCACGACAATGATCCCACGCGCTTTGTCGGTTACCTTACGCGCGCGTTTTCCAGCCTTCCAGCTTCTGTTCTGTCAAAATTAATCAGCGACAGTCAAACGCTGTTTACAGGAAATCACCAACAGCAAATCGAGGTCTTAATTAATTGCATCTTCGACTCGGGTGAAAGAACCATATTGATTTTGGACGACTTCCATCAGATCCAGTCGCCTGTAATCCTGAACCTGGTAAGTTTTTTCGTTGAAAATCTGCCCGCCAATGCTTCAGTGATGCTGCTGACACGCTGCGACCCGCCCCTGAATTTGGCCAATTGGCGGGCGCGCGGTTACCTGACTGAAATCCGCCAGGCAGACTTGTGTTTTACGGATGCTGAAGCGGCTGCTTACCTTAAAAAAACCGCTCCATTCGAAATATCACAAAATAGTATCGAGACCTTGAATCATAAAGTGGAAGGCTGGCCGGCGGGTTTGCATTTGGCTGTTACTGCATTCCTGCGGCAAAAAGATCAGGCTGGCGCCGAGAGATTCATCGATTCGTTCAAAGGCACGAATCGCTATATTCTGGAATATCTTATGGAAGAAGTGCTGATCAACCAAACGCATGAGATACGGAATTTCCTCCTGCTGACTTCGCTGTTTGACAGTTTTTGCGCGCCTTTGTGTGATTATGCGCTTGAGATTGAGAATAGCCAATTTCTGCTGGATTATCTTGACCGCAACAATCTCTTTGTCATCGCGCTCGATAACCAGGGCAAGTGGTACCGATATCATCGCTTGTTTACTGATTTGCTGGAAAGCCAAATCGACCTGGCCGGGAAAGAAAAAGCGCTCCATGTCCATCAGCGGGCGGCAGAATGGCTTGAGCGAAATGGTCATGATTCAGAAGCCATCGAGCACTGCTTTCGGGCGCGTGATGATGCGAACGCAGCCCGGTTGATCCAATCTCAGGCCAAATGGTTATTGAATCGCGGTGAATTCTATACGCTTAGCTCCCTGGTTAAACGCTTGCCGGAAGATTTATTAAAAACCAATTCGCAATTGTGTGCGTATTATGCGCTCGCGCTGATCATCGAAGCCCGTCCATTTAATGAAATCAGCGGGATCCTTGAGATCATGGAACAAAAATCCGCCGACGGGCAAATCGATCATGCTTTCGTTCAAGCAATGGTATCGATCTTGCGCGGCGATTATGAAGAATCTGCGCGTGCCATTCAAACCATCCGGAAAAATCCTCCCAAAGGCGATGAATTGCTGATGAGTTGGTTGGAAGTCGCGCAAATGATCATCTTTGAAGACGATCTTCAAGAAATGCATAACCAGCTGGCCAACCTCGCGAATAGAGCGGCTGCCAATGGCAACCTGACCATTGCGATAACATCGTTGTGTTTCTCTGGGGACCTTTTACGCTACCAGGGGAAGCTGCATGCGGCCAAGCAAATTTACGAGAACGCCTTGGCCCTGGCGGCTCTTGGGGAGGGCAGGTTCATCCCCGCCGCCAGTGTTCCTTTTCTGGGCATTGGAGAGGTTTTGCACAAATGGAACCGCCTGGAGGAAGCCGAGACATACTTTAAAAAGAGCCTTGAGCTTTCAGATGACTGGAAAATCAAGAACTTCTTCAGCAGCCTGACATCCTTGGCCCGCACCCAGATCGCGTTGGGAAAACACGCTGAAGCCAATGCATTAATGAAAAGAGCCGAACAGCTCGCGCAGCAATTCGACATCACGGAATTGGATGATTTCGTGGTTGCCTGCCGGATCATTCAATTGAAGATCATCATGGGCGATACCAGGGAGCTTTCGCAATTGGAATCCCGCCTGGTCGAACCGGTTTTTCAACCACGCCAGTGGCCTAAAGACACGCTGCTGTTTAAATTTGCGCTGGTTCAGGAAATCCAGGAATTGACCCAGGCCTGGGTGCTGCTGTATAAAGATCGTTTATCGCAAGTGATCCCGTTTCTGACCGAACTGCTCGACCGGGCCTTGACCAGCCATTTGTGTGATTATGCCATCCAGTACGCAGTATTATTGGCCGTTGCTTACCATAAGAACAGGAACCGGGAAAAAGCGCTGGAGAACATCGCGCTGGCTCTGCACATGTCGAAAGAAGAAGGGCAGGTGCGGGTGTTCCTGGACCAGGGGGTTGAGATAATCGACCTTCTATACGACGCTTTGCAGAATGAGATCGAACCCGCTTTTACCGGGATGATCCTGGCGCTTTTTCCGCAAATGGAAAAATCCGGACGAAAGGATGACTTGATTTATTTTAATGAAGAGATCATCGAGCCATTGACT
>CAZDUN010000090.1:0-9200 GCA_964508615.1 uncultured Pelolinea sp.
CATCAACACCCCGCCTTCTGACCGGCTGCCAATCCAGACGCACATCGGCGGGTATGATCCGCAGCTGGTGCGCAACGCCATTATCCGCGAGATCGACCGCGGCGGTCAGGTATTTTTCGTGCATAACCGCGTGCAGACCATCGGCGCGATGGCGAATCACCTGCGCGGATTGGTGCCCGAGGCACGCCTGGGGATCGCGCACGGGCAGATGGATGAAGGCCAGCTGGCGGACGTGATGCACAAATTCACGTCCGGCGAAGTGGATGTGCTGGTTTCAACCTCCATCATCGAATCGGGCTTGTATATCCCCACCGCAAACACGCTGATCGTTGCCCGGGGCGATACGTTCGGGCGGGCGCCGGTTTATCAATTGCGCGGGCGGGTGGGGCGCGGCGCTTCACGCGCTTACGCGTATTTCTTCCATCATCGCAAGCAGCTGCCCACGGTGGAAGGCTTGGAGCGGTTGGAGACCATCGCCGAAAACACCCAACTGGGGGCGGGCTATTCGATCGCCATGCGCGACCTGGAGATGCGTGGGGCGGGCGACCTGCTGGGTACCTCCCAGCATGGACATATTGCCTCAGTCGGATTTCATTTATATACCCGCCTGCTTTCGGAAGCAGTCGAGGAGAACAAGCAGACCGGCGGCGCTGCGGAGATGCCCCAACCGGAGCTGCCTTACCGCAGTTTCCGCCCGCTGGTGGCGATCGAACTGCCGCTTTCGGTCGGAATCCCCCAAACTTACCTACCGGATGAACGGCTGCGCTTGCAGTTATACCGGCGCATTGCTGATACGATTAAAGAAAAAGAGCTCGGGCGCGTGCGTGAAGAATTCATCGACCGGTTTGGGCCGCTGCCGGAAGAAACGGAAAACCTGTTATGGCAGTTGAAGATCAAGTTAATGGCTGAAGCCTGCGGGTTGGCTGCGATCAACATCGAGGGCGATCAGATCGTGCTGCGCTACCCGGCACTGCCGGAGGGAATCAAGGCGCGCGAGCTGGCGGATATCGGCGTGGATACACGGCGCGGTAAAAATGCCTATTGGTTGCCGGTAGCCGGAGAAAGCGACTGGAGAACGCGCCTGGAGCAGGTCTTGAACCTGTTGGCAGAGCGAAGTAAATCTCAGGATAAAGAAGATGGAATTCAAGTTAAAAGCTCCCTATGAACCGCTGGGCGACCAGCCCCAGGCCATCCAGGAATTGGTGCAGGGCATTCAATCCGGCATGCGCCACCAGGTCCTGCTGGGCGCGACCGGCACGGGCAAGACTTTCACGATCGCCAACGTGATCGCTCAGGTGCAGCGCCCGGCGCTGGTGCTGGTGCATAACAAAACGCTGGCAGCCCAGCTTTACGCCGAGTTCAAAGAGTTCTTTCCGGAAAACGCTGTGGAATACTTTGTCTCATATTATGACTATTACCAACCGGAGGCTTACGTTCCTCGGCAGGACCTCTATATTGAAAAAGAAACCGAGATCAATGAGGAAATCGAACGCCTGCGCCTGGCGGCGACCACCTCGATTGTTTCGCGCAAAGACGTGATCGTGGTGGCGTCGGTGTCAGCCATCTATGGCCTGGGCAGCCCGGAAGCTTACAGCAGCGTGGTGATGGAGCTGCGCAAGGGCGAGATCTACCGGCGCAACGTGCTGCTGCGACAGCTGGTGGAATCGCATTACGCGCGCAACGACCTGGAATTACGACCGGGCATCTTCCGGCTGCGCGGGGATACGCTGGAGGTCTTCCCGGCGTACGAAAAAAACCTGGTTTACCGATTCGCCTTCTTCGGCGACGAGGTCGAGCGCATCATCAAGATCAACCCGGTGACGGGCGAGATCCTGGAAGAGCTGGAGCAAGTGCAGATCTACCCGGCCAAGCATTTCATCACTGAAGAAGACCGCCTGCGCAAAGCCTTGAACGACATCGAGGTTGAATTGGAAGAACGCTTGAAGAAATTCAAGGCGGAAGAGAAATTGCTGGAAGCACAGCGGTTAGAGCAGCGCACGCGCTTCGACCTGGAAATGCTGCGCGAGATCGGCTACTGCTCGGGCATCGAAAACTACTCGCGCCACATGGACCAACGGCCGGAAGGCTCGGCGCCCTGGACGCTGATGGATTTCATGCCGTCCGAGTACATCATGGTGATCGATGAATCGCACATGACCGTGCCGCAGATCCGCGGCATGTACAACGGCGACCAGTCGAGAAAATCAACGCTGGTGGAATACGGCTTCCGGCTGCCCTCCGCGCTGGACAATCGCCCGTTGACCTTTCAGGAATTCGAAGCCAAGATGGGCAATACCATCTACACTTCCGCCACGCCGGGTCCTTATGAGATGGAAAAGGCCAGCCAAGTGGTGGAGCAGATCATCCGCCCGACCGGTCTGATCGATCCACAGATTGTGGTGCGGCCTGTGGAAGGCCAGGTGGACGACCTGATCGGCGAGATCCGGACGCGCGTGGAGCGCAAGGAGCGCGTGCTGGTAACCACGCTGACCAAACGTATGGCGGAAGACCTTTCGGAATACCTGAAGGAATTGAACATCAAGGTGCACTACTTGCACTCGGAGGTGGAAACGCTGGACCGGGTGGGCATCCTGCGCGACCTGCGCCTGGGCGTCTATGACGTGATCGTGGGCATAAACCTGCTGCGCGAAGGGCTGGATCTGCCGGAGGTTTCGTTGGTGGCGATCCTGGATGCGGACAAGCAGGGATTCCTGCGCTCGGCCACCGCCCTGATCCAGACCATCGGGCGCGCGGCGCGCAACGTGAACGGCGTGGTGATCATGTACGGCGATCAGATGACGGACGCCATGCGCGAAGCGATCGATGAGACCAACCGGCGCCGCGAGAAGCAGGCAGCTTATAACAGCGAACACCATATCCAGCCAGCCTCGATCGTGAAAGAGGTATATGACATCACCGAACGGTTGAGCGAGTATGCCGTGGCTGAAGCGCAGGGTGAATACAACGCCGGCTCAACGGTTACGCGCCTGCCGGTGAACGAGATCAAGCACTTGATCGAGGAGACTGAAGAAAAGATGAAACAGGCGGCGGAAAACCTGGAGTTCGAACGGGCTGCCGTGCTGCGTGACCAGATCTACGAATTGAGATTGATGCTGGCGGATGAATCCGGCCAGCCGGCCTGGAAGAAGGCGGCCATCATCAGCGGCGAGGAGGAGTAAAGGGAATTACATCGAATCCAGGATAGTAAAGGGGGGAAGATCGCCGGAGGGCGGATACCATTCCACATCGACGCGTTCCACCTGCGCCATCTGCGGACCTTCCTTGAGTTTTTCAAGAAATGCATCCAGAACCGATTGAGGGCCTTCAGCCAGCACTTCAACCTGGCCGTTAAAACGGTTGCGCACCCAACCCTGCAGTCCGAAATTGACCCCAAATTGGAAGACAAAAAATCGAAATCCCACCCCTTGAACCATGCCGTGCACATAGGCATGCATGCGTTTTTGAGCATCCTCCATTTTCAAGCCCTCTCTAGAATAAATCCAAATCCGAGATTTCCTCAGTGAAATAGAGGTTATCCATGGCCATCTCCAGCACCTCGATTTCTTCGTCGTCCTCGGCATTATCCAGCAAGTCCTGCAGCGCATCACGCACGCCTTCGCCACCGATCTTTGAGAGCGACCAGATCACCTGGTAATACACGTCGTTGTTGCCGACTTCCTCGGCCAGCAAGCGCAGCAGGGGCAAGCGTGCATCCTCCAGGCATATTTCACCGGCGGCGCGCACGGCTTCATATTGGTAATCGGCATCGGGGCTGGCGAGGTTTTCAAGCACCTGCGCCTTCCAGCGGCCATCGGCGGAATGGCCCATGGCTTCCAGCGCAGCCAGCTTCCAGGCTTTTTTGCCGCTGGTATAGGCTGCGCGGATCATGGGGACGATCTCGTCGCGGCCTTTGTAACCCACGGCGCGTAGGATCTCCTGGCGCACCCTGTCGCTCTGGTCGGCGTTATACTGCTCAAGCAGCAGCGCCAGCGTGCGTTCATACACGCGCGCGGAAATATCCTCATATTCGCCCAGCAGTACAAAATTACCCAGAGCGGAGGCGGCTTCCACGCGCACGTCTTCGCTGGGATCAGCAGCCAGTAATTCGCCAAATTTGACTGCCAGCTTGGGATCGTCGCTTTCCCATAGCAGCTTGATGGCGTGGCTGCGCACCTCCGGGTCTTCATCGGTCAGGGCAAAGCGGGCAAAATCGTCGCAGGAAAACATCGTATCCGATTCCAGCACCCCTTCCAGGTCCTGCAGCAGGTTGACCTTGCGTAATACGGGCACGCGCGGCCAAACCTTGCGCACCTCTTCCAGATCCGCCTCGGTGATATCCGAGAAGATATACAGATAGTCCGGCGGAAAGGTCTCGTTGGGAACCAGGAGGGAATCGATCAGGTTCAGAGGTTTTTCTTTTGCGTTCATTTTCACTTTATGGTAACACAACCGGGTTGATAAAGTCTTGCATAAAAATATACGCCATCAGCGCTAAAAGCGCAACATAACCGATCATGTGGATGGTATTTTCGTATTTGGTCGGAACGCGTTTATTCAGAAAAATTTCCGGCAGAATGAACAGGATGCGCCCGCCATCCAGGGCTGGAATGGGCAGCAGATTGGAAATACCCAAGGCGGTGGAAATAATGGCGAAGAACCAGGCGATATTGAGATAAGCCAGCGACGGCATTTCCTGTTCATAGGCTTGCTCGCTTTCGCGCACCTGGTCATATACGTCGTATAAACCCTTGGGCGAAAGCGGACGCAGCTCTTCAGAGGAAACCTCGCCGCGCGCCAGTTTGGCCGGCAGCGAAAGGATTTCCTTGATCTGGTACCAGGCGGTGCGGACGCCCAAGGGAACGGATTGCAGAAAGCCCACATGTTGGATGGGGTGCTGCATGACGATGCCCATGGCGCCCTGGCCCTCGGGCGGGTCGGCGCGCGGCACGAGCGAGAGGGTGATCTGCTCTTCACCGCGCAGCAGCTGGACTTCGATGGCTTGTCCCAGGTTGGCTTTGACGATCGCGGTGACAACCTCCATATCCTCAAGGGGCTGGCCGTTGACGGCAAGCAACTGGTCGCCGGCCAGGATGCCGGCCGCATAGGCCGGGGAAGCCGGGGCGACCTCGGCGATCTGGATGATATCTGTGTTAGCGTAACCGGAACGCGAGATGACAAAGCTGAAGAGCAGGATGCCGACCAGGATATTCATGCCCGGGCCGGCCAGCAGGGTGCCCAGGCGCTGCCATTTATTGGCGGAATAGAAACCACCCGGAGCTGCGGGATCCTCTTCGCCTTTGAAGCGCACGAATGCGCCGAAAGGGACCCAGTTGAGGGTGAAATCGGTAACTCCCCAGCGTAACAATTTAAGCAGACGGTGCGGGTAGACGAAACCGAATTCATCGTCATCGATTTTGAATAAATTGCCGATCAGAAAATGGCCCAGTTCATGCGTGAACAGCAAGAAACTGAGCGCTAGAATGAAAACCAGCAGGTTATTGGAAACATCCATGATTGTTTGAACCTCTACGCAGGCGATTATAACCTGTACTGGCGGGGGAATTGTTTAAAGATTATTAAATCGCGTCCAGCAGGCGCGCGGCGCCGCCCACCGGCGAGGGCAGCACCCAATCCACGCCGGGCAGACCGCTAAGGTGGCGCTGGACTTCGGCATGGCTGGCGGCGGTGCAAATGACGTGCACGTTGGGGCCGGCATCCAGGGTGTAGGCGGCCGCGATACCTTGCCTGCGCAGGGAAACGACTTCCTTCATCAGAAGCAGGGAGGCCGGACTCCAGTACATCAGGGGCGGAGTGGAGGTCTGCATGACCGCGTGCATGAGGTTGCTATCCTGCTCGATGACCTCGGCCAATTTACTAAAATCCCTGGCCAGCACAGCCTCGCGGCAAAACTTCAGGCGGCGCGGGGCATCAGCCAGGCGGGCCGATTGCAACGGGCTGGTGGGGGCGAGGGCGTGGCCTTCGGTGGAACCGGTGGGCTTGGGAGCGGCTTCAACGATGGCGACGCAATCCCACAACTCCCAGTGTTCGGGCGGGGCGAAGGACTGCGCATAGGAATCTTCGTCAGAAGTGCCGGGCTGCCATTCTGTGAAACCGGCAGGGACGGAGCGGCAGGCCGAACCGGAGCCGCGGCGCGCCAGGCGCGAGAGTTCTTTATCTGATAACGCCAGGCCGAAAGCGCGCGAGGCGGCCAGCGCCAGCGCGGCGAAAGCCGAAGCCGAGGAAGCCACCCCGGCCGAGGAGGGAAAGTTGTTGCGGCTGCGCACTTCGGCAAAGACCTTTTTCCCGCTCATTGCGCGCAGGATATCCAGGAAGGCAGCCACGCGCGCCAGCGCCAGTCCGGATTGGGCATCGTCGTTGATGAAGAGACGGTCGGATTGCGCATCTTCCAGCGGCGTGACTGCGGTGCGCGTTTCCAAAGCGGCCAAGTTCATGGAGATGGAGCCGTTGGCCGGCAGGCGCAAATCGTTATCGCGGTTGCCCCAGTATTTGATGAAAGCAATGTTGGGATGGGCGAGGGCGGATATGGGATTTTGCATCGGATGTTAATTCCAATCGAGTGGAAGTATAACAGGAAAAAAAATGAGAATTAACCTAATTATTTTTCTTCTTTTTTTCAATCTCCACTTTATCACGGCCTTTCTGCTTGGCGCGGTACATGCAGCGGTCGGCGCGGTCGAGCAGGCCGGCAAAGCTGTCCTGCTCGGCGATCTGCGCCACGCCCTGGCTGACCGTCAGTGTGACCTGTTCCAGATCGATCGGGAAGGGCGAGCGTTTTACGGCATCGCGGATACGTTCCGCGACCTCTTCAGCTTCGCGCAGATCCGCATCGGGAATGAGGATCACAAATTCATCGCCGCCATAGCGGGCGAAGATATCCATGTCGCGCAGCTGGGCTTTGACACGAGACACCATTTCAACCAGAATGCGGTCGCCTTTGGCGTGGCCGTAGCGGTCGTTGAGCAGTTTGTAATGATCGATATCCAGATAAATTACGCTGAGCAGCGTGCGCGTGCGATGAGCGCGGTTGAAATCATGCGTGCCTAATTCAAAGAGACCGCGGCGGTTATAGATGCCGGTCAGTTCATCGGTAATCGCCAGCAGTTCCACCTTGGCCTGCAACCTTTTCTGTTCGGTGATGTCCACCAATTGTTCGATGCGCCCGCCGGTGTAATAGCCGACGCGGATCGGTTTGGAGGAATAGAGCACCCAACACTCGGGTTTGCCATCCGCGACTTTAAAATGGATTTCCAGGTTTTCAAGGTATGTCCCCCTGCGGTAACTTTCGAATATCTTTCCCAGGTTGTCTTCGCGATTTTCAGCGCGCGCATGCAGGTTATTTTGCAAGACCTCACGTACATCTTTTTTCAGCACAGTTTCACGATCAAAGAACCAATAATCGACGCAAGTCTGGTTAACCCAGACGATACGAAAATCCTTATCCAGAATACAGATACCGATGGTGGCGGCATCCACCACATCCTCGATCAGGGAGCGGTAGCGCTCCTGGCTTTGATGCAGCGCTTGTTCGACCTGGCGGATTTCGGTCATGTTGCGCAATACGAACATGTAACCGGCTAGTTTTTCATTTTCATCCATGAGCAATGAAGGAATCGAGAGCAGGTGGCTGACGCTTGCATCTTTCTGATGGATTTCAACCGGTTGGTCGGTGCGATTAAAAATGCCGCCGCACACACCAGATGAATCAATGGTCATGCCTACTTTGACATGTTCACATTCCAGCAGGCATTTTGCGGCAGGATTGATATCCACAACCCTCATTTGGTTATCGAGAACGACCACGCCATCTTGCAGGTTCTCCACCAACAGATTGCGGCTGACCGGGATCAATTCGAACATACGCAAAAATACCACGCTGAATACGATGCCCAAACCACTGATGGAAAAGCCCACTGGAAGTATATCCATGCCGGGGATTGGATTGGCGCCAGTGGCATACATCAAACCGGCCACAAAAGGGAATCCACTGGCAGCCAGCATGACCAGGGACTGCAGACGGTAGAGACCAGAGAAACGGCGCGAGTTGATAAAAATCAGGACAATCACCGCTGCGCCACACAGATAGTTGTAAAGCAGCGCGATCCAGTAGAACGGACCGTGCAGAAAATGATAGCCATTGACTGTGCCGGCGATCGGCTCAAAACCGGTATAGAAAAGATAATGGCTTTCATTGGTCATCACGGCAATCAAGGTGGAGACTGGAATGAAAAAGACCGTCATCAGGAACAATGGCGTGATCTTGATGCGTTTAAATGGATAGTTGATAAAGAATAAAACCAGCAAGGGCGCCACTGAATTGGCCCCCAGGTATTCCAGCTTGGACCAGAGAATCCTGCCGGCTAATTGCGCGCTGGAGGCATCCAGCAGCGCGAACAGGTTGTAAATTGCGATGGATATCATCGCCAGCAGCAGGAAGCGCATGCCCCCGGCGCGCTGTTTTTGCCAGACCACCAGGATGGTCAGGGCATTCATAGCCAGTGATACCAGGAAAATGACCGATTCTCGCGTGAGAATGAAATCCATTGCTAATTTTCCGCCAACGATTCAATCGTATTATTTATTTTATCATCCTGTTTGCGCATATAATTCCTGCCATGAACAACCCCGAAAACCCTGGGCAAGAAAACGGATTGATTGACAAGTGGAAACGAAAGGCAAAAAGCCTGAAACGGGAGGTTTACGTGCTTTACCTGGCATACCAGGACAGGCGTGTGCCGTGGTATGCCAAAGCATTCAGCGCATTTGTGGCGGGTTACGCCTTCAGCCCCATCGACCTGATACCGGATTTCATTCCAGTGCTGGGATACCTGGATGACCTGGTCTTGATCCCTTTGGGCGTGACGCTAGCCATCCGCATGATACCGCCGGAAGTTATGGAAGAGTGCCGGGTGAAAGCCGATCAGACCATCGCCGATGGCAAGCCTGTCAACCGAGTGGCCGGATTGATAATCATTCTTATATGGATCGCAGTTATCGCCTGGATGTTCCAGAAATTATGGCCAATACTAAAAAAATAATCATTCTTTCATGAGCATGCAAAATTCAATGAAAATAACCAAGCCAGAGCAGGATGAACTGGAAGACATCAACCAGACCATCCAAAAGACAGATTACGACCGTAAGGCATTTGTCCATAAAGCCATTGATGATCCGACACTGCG
>CAZDUN010000091.1:0-9199 GCA_964508615.1 uncultured Pelolinea sp.
ATCATTCCTCCATTTCATTTTTCTTGTTTTTATACTGTACGTATACGAAATAATGGTTGATTCACTCTTTCGGTTTCTTTTTCTAGACAACTTAAATAGAAATGTTCATTTTACGGATCATCTCAATTGTTTTACTATCTGTTTCCCTTCCGGTTATGATCTTCTGGACTTTATCAATTGGGCAAATGCCCATCAGCGCCATTTTTTCAAATTTACTGTGGTCACACACCACAATCGTTTCATCGGATTTCTCAATCATCAGGCGTTTTAATTCCGCTTCTTCGGGGCTATACACCATCAATCCGCCTTCCAAATTGATCGCATCCACACCAAGAAATGAACGGTCAACATGGATGTTTTCCATCAACTGCCTGGTCAACACCCCCATGGTGTTGAAGTATTTTCTCCTTAGGTTTCCCCCCAGCATAGTGATGTTGATTTTTTCATGATTTAGTAATTCAAGCGCGATATAAAAGTCATTCGTCCATATATCAAGATCTTCGATTTCACCCATCATTTCTGCCATCCAGAGGGTGGTTGTGCCGGAATCCAAAATAATGGTCTCGCCATGATGAATATATTCAAGCGCTTTTTTAGCGATACGCTGCTTTTCATCAGTGAATTGCGTTTTGCGGTAGGTAAAAGGAGGTTCTGTTGCCAAACCGGTTGAGTGCGAAACAGCCCCCCCATGCGTTTTGATTAATTTCCCAGTCTTGTTTAATATCTGCAGGTCGCGGCTTACTGTGGATTGAGATATGTGGAATTTTTCGCATAGTTCTTCCACCGTAACGGCGCTTTTTTTATTCACAAAATCAACAATCTTCTGATAACGCTCTTCTTTTAGCATACGCATCTCACATGAATATTACTGCATATATATTACTAATTATGCATAGCTTTGTCAATACTTGAGATAATTATTAAGATATTGTCATTGTTATTCATTATATTTCACTATAATCCATAGATACACAGAAATTGGGATTGGTGGAAGCTAGTGTTACCTTCATTCGGTAAATTTAGAAAGGAGCGTGGTTATCAATGAGAACCACGCGTACATGGCAGCTGCCGGTATGGCAGTCGCCCGGGGTCTTTCCCGAAAGAGAATTCATTCTAGTTTGCAGAAAAATACACGGGTAAACGCAGAGACTAAAAGAGGATATCCGCTCTATCTTCAATGCTACCGGTCAAGAAATCGCTTAAGCCTTCCTATGGAAAAACTTCTCTGAAAAATAACTACTTCAATACAACTAAACCCAATATCGACAAGATCATCACAACGACTGCAATTGATAAATAAATGCCCACAGTTGTCAATAATAACGGGAATAATTTTATATCTTCTCCCTCAGGCGTCTTTTTCTTCCTGATGCGGTAAGCGATCAGCCCGCTGATTGTCCAAAGGATCAAAGACCCAATAATCTGCCATTGTTTGGCATCCAAGATCATCCCTCCTGAACCGGTTTTTCCACCTCAACAATTATATATAATTTTTTCACCTCAACTTGCAGGAAGTTATTAAATCATTAATACCTCATGCATTGCATTTTGCCGTCCAATTCCTCTATAATCAATCAATAGTCACATTTCAAAGTCACATTTCAAGAGGTTATGATGAAAAAACATCTTGTTCCCATGCTTGGCATTTCTATTCTGTCTATTCTGCTTTTTGTTGCTTGCGGCTCCGGTTCCGCCGCGGTGGAGGCCGATAACGCGGCGGCACCCGCTGGCGGTGATTCCGCCGGCGCGGCTCCCGTTGAAGACATCTCCACCACCCAGGGCACCGGCTTCTGCGCCAACGAATTCTTCCCGCTGCGCAGCGATAAAACCTGGAAGTACACCATCACCAGCGGCGATATGGTCAGCGACTATGCCATCACGTATAAAGACATCAGTGATGCCGCCTTCACAGCCGTGCAGACCTTTCCCAACCTGAGCAGCGAAGTGGCCTGGCAGTGCAGCGAAGAGGGTATGCTTTCCAGCGAGTATGCCAGCATGAATTTCAGCTCGGATGCCGACGTTCAGTTTGAAACGCTGGAAGTCACCGGTGTGGTGCTGCCGCCCGCGGAGCAAATGACTATTGGAAAGATTTGGGACATGGCTTATACAGTGCAAGTGACCATCAACAGCGGCGGTACGGATATCCAGGCGGATGGCGTGATCTCGATTTCGCGCGAGGTGGCTGCCATCGAAAGCGTCAGCGTACCGGCCGGCACTTACGACAAGGCTTACCGCGTGGATAACATCGGTGAGATGACCATCGAGATAATGGGCACCAAGACTTCCACCCCGCTGATGTATTCGGATTGGTACGTCAAGGGCGTGGGCATGGTGAAAAGCGCTTCCAGTGACGCCAATCTGCCCTACGAAATGGTGCTGACTTCTTTTGAGTAAATCCCTAAAAGGGCAACGATTCACCCAGCAGGAATTGCCAGAATCAATCGGCAATTCCTGGTTTTTTATAAATAACATACAATATCGTTCTTTATTAATCGTTATGATGATATAAAATCAATTTGAGAAGTTTTATCTAGGAAAAACATGATCGAACGCAAGGGAGTGCTCACTTTCAAGGATCGCGACGTTTCCATTGTCGGCATGGATTTGCAGCCCGGAATGGAAGCGCCGGAATTTCGCGCCGTGAACCTGGACTGGGAAGAGATTTCAGCCCTCCAGGCTACCCAAGGCAAGGTGCGCATCATTGCCGCCATGCCCTCCCTGGAAACCTCTGTTTGCGACCGTGAAACACGCCGCTTTAACCAGGAAGCCGCCAACCTGGGAAAAGATATTGTTGTGCTGGTCATCAGCGCCGATCTGCCCTTTACGCAGGCGCGCTGGTGCGGGTCCGCGGTCGTGGATCGCGTGCTGATGCTCTCTGACCACAAATACGCGGAATTTGGCCTGAAATATGCCTGCCTGTTGAGTGAACCGCGCATCCTGCGCCGGGCGGTCTTTGTGGTCGATCGCGAGAATATTCTGCGCTACGCGGCTTACATGCCCGAGCTGGGCGCGGAACCGGATTATGATGAAGTGCTGCGGATTGCCCGCCAATTGGTGGATGAATAGTTGATTCAGGTGCGTTATGGATGATTATGAAAAGAAAGAAACCGTACCGGGAACGATTAAGATCACTGCCCAATTCCTGAATATCCGCATGCGCTTGACCTCGCATGCCTGGCATCCTGCCACTGACCTGTTCGAGACACCGGATGAATACATCATCAAAGTCGAGATTGCCGGTATGAACGAGGAGGACATATTGGTTAGTGTGGAGGGCAGCACGGTGCTGATTGCCGGCCAACGCCCGCTGGTGAACCCGGAAGGCGCGTTTCATCGCCTGGAGATCCCCTACGGCGATTTCAGCACGCTGGTTGAAATCCCGCGCGATATCCGCAGGGAAAATATAGAAGCGGTGTATCAGAATGGTTTTCTGACCATCCGATTGCCGAAGGACATTCCCGTCAACATAGAAATTTCATAATTTGAAGGATGCGATTCATTATGCCTGCTGAAAAATGGAACATCGATATCAGTGAAATTGTGGAATGGATGATCCACGGTGAACAGGAATTTAACAAGATGATCATGAATTTCAATCCGCAAGATCAAGACGTAGAAGAAAAAACGGACGAATCCGCATCCTCCGAAGCAAATCTGAATGAGACGGTGATCGAGTTCCCGGATGTTCTGCCGATCCTGCCGCTGCGCGGCCTGGTTGTCTATCCGCAAACCGCCGTTCCATTGACCATTGGCCAATCGCGTTCGATCAAGCTGGTGGATGACGCGCTTTCTGGTAACCGCTGGATCGGGTTGGTGGCTTCACGCAATCCGGAAAAAGAAAATCCGGACCCTTCCGAGTTATATCAATACGGCACTGCCGCCATCATCCACCGACTTTTTCGCGCCCCGGATGGTACCATCCGCTTGCTGGTGCAGGGCGTTGTACGCTTCAAGATTGCCAAATTTATCCAGGAAAAACCCTACCTCCAGGCTGAGGTCAAGCACGCCCCGGAAAAAATCGAAAAAGGGTTGCGTATCGAGGCGCTCACGCGCAATGTGCGCGACCAGTTCGTGGCAATTTCCGAGATGATCCCTTCCATCCCGCGTGAATTGATCTCCACCATTAACAGCCTGCAGGACCCGCTGCAGACCGCCTACAACATCGCCAACCTGCAGCGCATGGAGATGCCGCAATCCGAAGCCATTTTGGAAATGGATTCGACTATTGAAAAATTACGCCTGCTGGTCGGCATTTTGACCAAAGAGGGCGAAGTGCTCGACCTGGGCAAAAAGATCCAGAATGAAGCACGTGAAGAGATCGATAAAGTCCAACGCGAATATTTCCTGCGCGAACAGTTGAAAGCCATCCGCAAGGAGTTGGGCGAAGAAGATGCCCAATCCGCGGAGGTCGAGGAATTCCGCCAAAAAATCCAGTCGGCCAAATTGCCTCCAGAAGCTGAAAAGCAAGCCCAGCTTGAGCTGGAACGCCTGGAAAGGCTGCCGGCCGCAGCTGCGGAATACGGCGTGATCCGCACCTACCTGGATTGGCTAGTTGCGCTGCCCTGGTCGATCACCACTTCGGAAGTGTTGGATATCGCCAATGCCCGCATGATCCTCGACCACGATCACTACGGCCTGGACGATGTAAAATCGCGCATCGTGGAGTATCTGGCCGTGCGCAAACTCAAACTGGAACGCAAGGATGCGCTTGAAAAGTATAAAAGCACTGACGATATCCGTAAGGAACGCGAGGGCGTAATTCTGTGCTTTATCGGCCCGCCTGGCGTGGGAAAAACCTCGCTGGGGCAATCGATTGCCAAAGCGCTCAATCGCAAATTCATCCGCACCTCGCTGGGCGGCATCCGCGATGAAGCCGAGATCCGCGGCCACCGCCGCACCTACATCGGCGCCATGCCCGGGCGCATCCTGCAAGCGCTGCGGCGTGCTGAATCGCGCAATCCGGTCTTTATGCTGGATGAGATCGATAAATTGACCTTCGATTATCACGGAGATCCGGCATCGGCGCTGCTGGAAGTGCTTGACCCCGAGCAAAATTTCGAGTTCCGCGATAATTATCTGGAAGTGGCTTTCGACCTTTCCCAGGTGATGTTCATCACCACTGCCAACCAGCTGGATCCCATCCCTGCCCCGCTGCGTGACCGCATGGAAATTATTCAAATATCCGGCTACACGGAAAACGAGAAAGCCGAGATCGCGCGCGGTTACCTGATCCCGCGCCAATTGCGCGAGAACGGTTTGCTGGAAAAAGAGTTGAAGTTCAAGGATGACGCGGTTTTGGAAATCATCCGCTCCTACACGCGCGAATCCGGTGTGCGCAGCCTGGAGCGCGAGATCGGCTCAGTCTGCCGCAAGGTGGTCACACTGCGTGAGAAGGATAACAAGCGTATCCGCACTATTTCCAAAACGCATGTCAGAGAAATACTGGGCAAGCCAAAATTTAAGCCAACCGAAGAAGTGCTCAAGCGCACCTCCGTGCCGGGCGTGGCCACCGGCCTGGCCTGGACGCCCGTGGGCGGCGAGACCCTGTTCATCGAAGCCACCAGCATGCCCGGGGACAACAAGTTCATCATCACTGGGTCGCTGGGTGACGTGATGAAAGAATCCGCCACTGCGGCGTTCTCCTATCTGCGTTCTCACCTGTCAGAATTCGGGATCGACCCAAAGGTTGTTGAAAACAAGGACATCCATATTCATATTCCGGCCGGTGCGCAGCCCAAGGACGGTCCTTCTGCCGGCGTGGCCATCACCACCGCCCTGGCTTCCTTATTTACCGGCAAAGCGCTGGATGCCTGCATCGCGATGACCGGAGAAATCACGCTGCGCGGGCAGGTGCTGCCGGTGGGCGGTATCAAGGAAAAGATGCTGGCGGCGCACCGCGCAGGGTTAAAGAAAGTGTTCCTGCCGAAGGAAAACGAAGTCGACCTGGATGAATTGCCGCAAGAAGTCAGAAACGCGGTGAATTTTATCCTGGTGGATTCCGCCGCGGAAGTGATCCGCCAGACACTCTTGAACGGGCATTGATGCCGCCTGGCCTGCCGGTAAAAATGGAAGAAATCTTATCCCCATACCTTAAGCGGATGAGATTTTGATTTTCCTGGCGCGTTTGCCTTTGCGCGGCTGAAATGGCCGCATTGTTTTCAAAGGATTCAGTGTCGATTTGGATGACTTTCGCGCGCAAACCCCAGCGCCGTGCCAGCACCAGGCTGGCAGATAGCTCATGCAATTTGCGCGGGCTGATGATGACAAGCGCGCTGCCGCGTGGGATGTTCCTGATTTGCTTTTGAATCAGATCCTGAATAGGGATCTTTCCGCAATCTTCAACCGCCGCCAGTTGACCCAGGATTTTAAATAACTGGCGGCTGCCCTTTTCGGTGGGCAGATTGATCAACTGCCTGGCTGAAGCGGTCAGGGCCACCGATTTCTTCGCGCAGGTGAAATAATCAGCCAGCGAAGCACACAGGCTGACCGCGAATTCGAATCCATCACGCGGCAGTTGATATTGCGCCTTTTTCTTCAAAGGCAGCAGGTTCCTGTCAATAGCAGGGGCTGCTTCTTGCTCATCATGCGGGTAAATCCCGGCTTGCGCGTCCAGCATCAGCCAAGCGCAGGCCTGACTGTCCTCATCGAATTCCTTGACCATCCATTGGTCCTTTTTCGCGCTGAGCGGCCAATGAATGCGGTTGAGCGGATCACCGTGTTGGTATTCGCGCACGCCGGCCGCCTGGGGAGTGGTGCGCGCGGTTTGCATCAATTGATTTTGTCCGCTGGCATCCAGGCCAGTTTCAAGGCTAAAATAAGCCAGGCGCTCGATATGGGGATAAACAGTCAGCGCGCTGCGCGCCGGCAGAAGAGTCTCTGTTGAAAAAACACCAAACAGGTCACCGCTGCGCAAGCGGGTTGGGCCGAGTGGGTAAAAACCACGCCGGTTGACTTGAATTTGCGCAGGGTAGGAATACATCTTTCCGGGATCCAGATTGACCAGGCTACGCGAGTGGATGGGACCAAGGATCGCCGAGCAATCCTCGATCTCGAGCCACAATTTACGGTTCTTTGAAACGTTGCTGATCTCCAGTCTTTCGCTGAATACCTTGCCAACCTCCAACCGTGATATTTTCGCTTCACGCTTCAGGCTGATGCCATTTAGGGATGAGCGCGCAAGGATAAATGACCAGCACAATATCGCCAGTCCTGAAAACCAGATACCCAACAGCAGCTTGTCAAACGTGACCAGCCAGATAGAGAAAGTGATGATCGTAATTATGGAGATTACAAAAAATCGTTTATGGACGATCATGAGCGAACGATCTATTATGCTCCCGACACACGCACGCCGTTCAATATTTCTTTTACCAGCTCAAGCGGATCCATATCCTGGTAGTGCGAGGATGGCTGGAGCAATAAACGGTGCGCCAAAACATACGGCGCGATTACCTTGATATCATCCGGGATCACGAAATCCCGCTCCTGAAAAGCTGCCTGGCATTGCCCCAGGCGGTAAAGCGCCAGGCTGGCGCGCGGGGAAGCTCCCAGGTATATTTCGTCATGCGCGCGGGTTGCCTGGCTGACCGCCACGATATACTGCTCCACATCCGTTGACACATGCACTTTTTTCACGGCTTCTTGCGCCTTTTTTAAATCAGCCAGGCTGGCCACTGCTTTCAAAGCTTGAATGGGGTGGCTGTACTGCTGGGCGCGCATGATGCCAATCTCATGTTCGCCCGCAGGATACCCGATATTCAAGCGCAGCATGAAACGGTCCAGCTGGGCTTCCGGCAAATTAAACGTGCCTTCATATTCGATCGGATTCTGGGTGGCGATCACCATGAAGAACTTTGGCAGCTGATGGGTTTTACCATCGATTGTGATCTGCCGTTCCTCCATGGCTTCCAGCAGCGCGGATTGCGTTTTGGGTGTGGCGCGGTTGATCTCATCCGCCAGCACAATGTTGGCCATGATCGGCCCGGGCTTGAACTCGAACTCACGGCTTTTCTGATTGAAAATCGAAACGCCGGTTACATCGCTGGGGAGCATATCCGGCGTGAACTGGATGCGGCTGAATTTCGAACCCAAAGAGATTGCCATGCTGCGCGCCAGCATGGTCTTGCCGGTTCCGGGGATATCTTCAATCAGTATATGTCCGCCGCACAACATTGCCATCAAAGCACGCTCAATCACGGTTGATTTCCCCAAGATAACCAACTCGATATTATTTTTCATTTTTTCGCGGAACGCCTGGATGATTTGAATACTCATATTTCGCTCCCGGGATTCAAGGCTGGATCGACGCCAGGTAATCCTGCGCAGACCAACCTATTTTTTGTGAATCGGATAGTGATTGAATTTTCCACCAGATCAGGTTATCCCTGATCACAGGACCGTCGATGACATTGAAATACTCATTTTCCCCTGCAATGAAAAGGATCTCGCCCTCCGTGCCAGGTTCCGAGCGCATGCGCAAGCCATCCTCCCCGGTGCCATTAACCACCACAACATTCCCCTGTACCACTTCGCCCGGATGAATCTGGAGGGTTGGGGTTGCTTCAATGGAATCCTGCTCAGCGCTGTTGTTTCCTCCAGCGGGAGTGATATGGACGTATGCTTTTTGGCTGGCGTTGGCATTCAAGTATGGAAAGACTCCGACTTGCAGAAACAGCATCAGGCAGCAGAGCAGCAAAGCGACGATAACCGCCCCGATGATCACTTCTTTGGTCAGCAATGCTTTGATTTTTTCCATCTTGGTTATGATTGAATTATATCGAACTAAATTGTCGGATGTTATAATTTTTCTCATGGATGACTTCACGTCAGCTTTCCCGATTATTAATAATCGCTACCAAATCCATCAAACCCTGGCATCTGGAGGGATGGCGGTCATCTACCTGGCGCGCGATTTACTGCTGGAACGCAAAGTCGCCTTGAAAATCCTGCGCAAGGATTTTTCAGATGACCAGCAATTCCAAAACCGCTTTCGCGCTGAAGCCAAAGCCAGCGCCGGACTGACCCATCCGAATATCGTTACCACCTATGATTATGGTTATGATGCCGATCGGCTGAACATCGTGATGGAACTGGTGCAAGGCACTCAAATGAAAAGCATCTAGTCATAAGCCCAGCGCCTGGAAAAAGCGCGAGCGATTGATTTCCTTCTGCAGGCTGGACGCGGTTTAGGTTACGCGCA
>CAZDUN010000092.1:0-2138 GCA_964508615.1 uncultured Pelolinea sp.
TACCTTTCAAATGACAACACAGTATTGAGCGGGCTTTCCTTGAGCCAATACGACTATGACCCCGCGCGGGGCAAAGCCCTGCTTGATCAGATTGGCTGGAAGGATTATGACCAAAACCCCGCCACGCCCTTGACCATGATCGCGACAAACACCACCGTGCCGTATGCCACCAATTTCAACGTGACCCTGTACACATCGCAATCCGGCATGCGCCAGAAGATCGCCGAGCGCATCGCCGCCGATCTGGCGGAATGCGGCATCCAGGTAACCATCGAACAAAAGCCATTGACTGAGCTGTACCTGCCGGGGCCGGATGGCGTTCTATTCGGCAGAAAATTCGACCTGGCTTTACTTTCCATGAACATCGGCAGCGCACCGCGCTGCGCGTTATTCACCAGCGACGAGATCGCCACCAGCGCGAATTACTGGTTGGGGACGAGCACGGGCGGCTCCAATTTCATGGGCTACCGCAACACGGCTTACGACCAGGCATGCAAGGCTGCGCAATCCTCCGGGTTGGACAGCGCTGCCTATACCGCCAACATCCAGTCAACGCTGCAAATCCTTTCGGAAGATTTGCCCCTGATTCCCCTTTACCACCACCAGGAATTTATTGTGGTGAAAAATGACTTGTGCGCGCCCGAAAACCTGGTTTCTCTGGAAAAAATGTTATTTTCTATTGAAAGCTTGGAACCAAATATCAGTTGCGGTTCATAAAAGATACGTTATCATCTATAATCTAAATGATTCTTTATGAATTTGACAGTCATTTTTATCTATTGTATAATCGAACACCTGGGGCCTGTGAAGAGCAGGTTAAATTCATATATAAGAACATTAACGAAATCCCGCGCAAAGGGTAAAAATGGATGACTGAATTATTGAATGTATCAAATCTGGAAACAAGATTCAAAACACGCGAGGGGGTGGTTCATGCGGTAAACGGCGTTTCCTTCGGCCTCAAGGAAGGAGAAACGCTGGGAATTGTGGGGGAAAGCGGCTGCGGCAAGAGTGTCACTGTATTATCATTTCTGCGTTTGATTCCCATGCCTCCGGGGGAGATCGTAGGCGGCATGGTTGATTTTCAAGGAAAGGATTTATTAAAGTTATCCCCTGAGGAACTGCGCCATGTGCGCGGCGCGCAGATTGGAATGGTCTTTCAGGACCCGATGACGTCTTTTAATCCGGTGCATACCATCGGCCGCCAGCTGCTGGAGCCGCTGGAGATCCACCTGGGGATGAACAAGAAGCAAGCCTGGGATCGGGCAATTGAACTGCTCGAAATGGTTAAGATCCCCAATCCCGAAGATCGCCTTAAAGATTACCCGCATCAATTTTCAGGCGGCATGCGCCAGCGCGCCATGATTGCCATGGCCTTGAGCTGTTCACCGCAGATCTTGATCGCGGACGAACCGACCACCGCTTTGGATGTGACCATCCAGGCGCAGATCATCGACCTGGTGAAAAGCCTGCGCGATGAACTGGGTATGTCGATCATCTGGATCACGCATGACCTGGGTGTGGTAGCCGGACTGGCCGAACGCGTCAATGTGATGTATGCCGGTTACATCGTTGAAGAAGCGAAAGTCAAAGATATTTATAAAAATCCGCAGCATCCTTACACGCTTGGTTTGCTGCGCAGCCTGCCGCGCCTGGACATGAATGAAAAGAAACGCCTGATCTCCATCGAGGGAGTGCCGCCGGTTCTGTTCAAAAAACCCATGTTTTGCCCGTTCGTGTCACGCTGCACTTACCGCGTGGAAAGATGCCTGAAAGAGAATCCGATGCTGATGCCGGTGGAAGACGGTCACCGGGTGGCCTGCTGGGTCGATCCGTCCACCGGGAAGGAACGTAAATGACAGAAAAACAAGTGTTGCTTAAAGTTGATCATCTCAAGATGTACTTTCCCATCAAGCGCGGCGTGATCCAGCGCACGGTTGGCCATGTGCACGCCGTGGATGATGTCAGCTTTGAAGTGCGTAAAGGGGAAACGCTGGGATTGGTGGGTGAATCCGGCTGCGGCAAGACCACCACCGGACGCACGATCCTGAAGCTTTACGAACCCACAGACGGCAGCGTTGAATTTGAGGGCAAGGACCTGGTAAAGCTGCGCGGCGAGGAAATGCGGCTGATGCGCC
>CAZDUN010000092.1:2148-9196 GCA_964508615.1 uncultured Pelolinea sp.
GCAAGATCCAGATGATATTCCAGGATCCCTACGCGTCGCTCAACCCCCGCATGACGGTTGAACAGATCATCGGCGAGCCTTTGATTGTCCACGGGCTTATGAGCGGTCATCAGATCCGCGATCGCGTCAAAGAACTGCTTTCCTTGGTGGGTTTGAATCCCGCCTATGTGGATCGCTACCCGCATGAATTCTCCGGCGGCCAGCGCCAGCGCATCGGCGTGGCGCGTGCCATCGCGCTGCAGCCGGATTTGATCGTCTGCGATGAACCCATTTCAGCGTTGGATGTATCAATTCAGGCCCAGGTGGTCAATCTGCTGGAAGACCTGCAGAAGGATTTCAACCTGACCTATATTTTTATCGCGCACGACCTGTCCATGGTGCGCCACATCAGCACCAGGGTCATTGTGATGTACCTGGGCGTTTTTGTCGAATTGGCTGACCGGGATACGCTCTATAACAATCCGCTGCATCCCTACACGATTGGCTTGTTATCCGCGGTTCCCATTCCAGATCCGTTCGTTGAAGAGAGACGGGAACGGATCATTCTTGAGGGCGATGTGCCGTCACCCATCAACCCACCATCCGGATGCCGTTTCAGAACTCGCTGCCCATTGGCGCAGCAGATCTGTTCGGAAAAGCGTCCCGAGTGGCAGGAGGTCGAACCTGACCATTTCGTGGCGTGTCACTTTTGGAATAATAGTAAGTCCTTAAAAAGGAGGTGATTTACCGATTCATTTGATTCGTATTTGCAACAAGAATAAAAAACATAATCAATCTCAAATGGAGGAGCAAGATGCGTTCGAAAATTTTTGTAGTTTTTAGTCTCGTAACGATCTTTGCGATGATCGCAGTATCCTGCGGCCCCAGCGCTGCAACAACAGGCGCTGCCGTGACATCCAAAGATCCCACGACCTGGGTTGAGACCACTTTCGGTGAACCCGAAACCCTCGATCCTTCCCTGACGTACGAAACTGGCGGCGGTGAAATCCTGCAAAACGTGCTGGATAACCTGATCTTCTTCAAGAAAGATTCGGCTGTCGAGTTCGTTCCCATGATTGCCACTGAAATCCCCACCCAGGAAAACGGCGGCATTTCGGAAGATGGCATGACCTTCACCTTTAAAATCCGCGAGGGCGTAACGTTCCATGATGGAACCCCGATGACTGTCAACGATGTTGCCTTCACCTTCTGGCGCAATATTCTAGCTGGCGGCACGGCTTCACCCCAATGGATGTTGACCGAGCCGATCTACGGTGCCGGAGTTTCTGATATCTCAGAAGTTGTCGACGCGGCTGCCAATGGCGCTGACCTGGCTGATCCCGAGGCGATCCTGAACGGCATGAGCGACGCGACTCCTTACGATGATCGCGCTACTATGGCCACCTATGACGCTGCCACCCTGCAGGCTGTCTGCGAAGACCTGAAGGCCCGCATTGTACCCGATGAAGCGGCTGGTACAGTCACCTTCAAACTCGCGCAGCCCTGGGCTCCCTTCCTGGCCACCCTCGCGGGCGGCGGTTGGGGCGGCATTCAGAGTCAGGCATGGGTTGCCGCCAATGGTGGTTGGGATGGCGATTGCGCCAACTGGACCCCATTCTATGGCTGGACATCCGAGGAATTCAATGAGACCAACCTTGGCCGCATGGCCATGGGCACTGGCCCCTACAAGTTCGACCACTGGACTGCCGGCGAGGAAATCGTCCTGACAGCCAATGAGAACTACTGGATGAGCGAACCTGCCTGGGAAGGCGCGCCCACCGGCGCTCCCGCGCTCAAGACCGTCATCATCAAACTGGTCGATGAATTCAGCACCCGCCTGGCCATGGTACAGGCCGGCGATGCCGATAACGTTTTGGTCGGCTCCACCGAAGACTGGCCGATCCTGGATGAATTGGTTGCCCAGGAAGGCACATATGAGCAGTGGATGGCTGGCGAACCTTTCACCGTTTTGGATGATACCAAACCCTTCATCAAAGTCACCGACATCAACGTAGCCAGCAACCGCACCGATATTGGCTTCCAGTTCAATATCAACACCGAAGGCGGCAACTCCTTCATCGGTTCTGGTCATCTGGATGGCGATGGCGTACCCGCGACGTTCTTCAGCGACGTGCATGTTCGCAAAGCCTTCAATTACTGCTTCGACTACGATACCTATCTGGCTGACGTGTTGATGGGCGAGGGCACTCGCGCCCCCGTTCTGATGCTGCCCGGTATGTCCGGCTTCGATGAATCAGCCCCGATTTACACTTATGATATCGCGAAATGCCAGGAAGAACTGGCTGCGTCCACCTGGACGACCTGCAGCGAAGCCGAAGCGGCTGTCGTTGCCGCTGATGCCGCGGTCGTTGCGGCTCAGGAAGCCGTTGCTGCTTTCGTTGAACCCACCGAGCCAGTTGCCGAGGGCGAAGAAGCCCCCGCGACTTTGGAAGAACTCGAAGCAGCCGCTGCCGCGGCTGTCGAAGATGCAGCAGCCAAGAAAGCTGTTGCCGATGCCTGCGAACCGCAGCCGCTGAGCGAAGTCGGTTTCCGCATCTCCGCTGTGTATAACACCGGCAACACCCAGCGCCAGACCATTGCCGAATTGCTGCAGGCTGGTTTGCAGGAAGCTGGCGAACAATACGTGGTGGAAGTGGTTGGTCTGCCGTGGCCTACTTTCTTGCAGAACAACAGCGCCAAGAAACTGCCCATCTTCATCATTGGCTGGCAGTCAGACTACTATGATTCCCATAACTGGACCTACACCTTCACCGCTGGTTACTATGCCTTCAAGCAGTCCTTCCCGGCTGACCTGAAAGCGGAATTCGTTGAAATCTGCACTGAGGGTGTGACCGAGGTCGATCCCGCAGCTCGCGATCAAATCTACAAAGAGAAATTCAACACCAAACTCTACGAGACTGCCCCGTCGATCCTGCTGTTCAACGTGAAACAGCGCCACTATGAACCCAAGTGGGTCAATGGCTGGTACGCGAACCCGATGTATTCCAACAAGTGGTACTACGTGCTTTCCAAAGACTAAATATCTGGCGTTACATGTTGGGGAGCGCAGCGATGCGCTCCCCTCTTGAGAAAGGAAATAAAAGAAGCATATGACCCAATTTATCATTCGCAGGTTACTGCTGATCCCTGGTATTCTATACCGCGTTACGGTTCTGATGTTTTGCATGATTTCCACCCTTGACCCAGCCGAACGTGCAGCCTTGTACGTGCGTGATATCCCTAAAAATGCGCGCGTGATGGATTCCATTATTGAGCGTTACGGCCTGGACGATCCATTTTTCGTGCAATATTGGCGCTGGTTGGGGGGTAGAAAAGATGTGGATACTGGAGAAATTGAAGGCGGAATTATACGTGGTGATTTTGGCTATTCCCGCTCGGGAAACACCAGTGTGGCAGAGCTTATTGAAAGAAGATTCCCCGCGACCGTGGAACTGGTGTTGTATTCCATCATTCCGGTGATTGTTGTGGGTATTTGGTTAGGTATTATTGCGGCAGTAAATCATAATAAATTTATCGATCAATTCGCGCGTGTTTTCAGTATTTTGGGCTATTCATTTCCCTCGTTTGTGTTTGGCCTCCTGGTCCTCATGCTTTTCTATGCCAATAATGGCTGGTTCCCGCCTGGCAGGGTTTCGGATTGGGCCAACATGATCCTCAACAGCGGCCAGTTCAATTCTTATACGAATTTCATTACGATTGACGCTTTGTTGAACGGACGGTTCGATATCTTCTGGGATGCCCTGCGCCACATGGTGCTGCCAATCCTGACGCTATCTTATATCAACTGGGCGCTGTTTCTGCGCGTGATGCGCTCTTCCATGTTGGAATCGCTCAATCAGGATTACATCGTAACAGCGCGCGCCAAGGGCGTCCGCGAACAGGATGTGATCAACAAACATGCCCGTCCCAATGCGCTCATCCCGGTGGTTACCATGGCTGGTATTACCATCGCATCTTTGCTGGGCGGCGTTATCATCACGGAGACGATTTTCAACTATCCTGGAATCGGTTCAGCCGGGGCTTCCGCCGCCGTTCAATTGGATGTGATCACGGTGCTCGCATTTGTTTTGTTGACCGGCTTGATCATGCTGGTATCCAATCTGGTCGTGGATATCACCTACGCATTTCTCGATCCGCGCGTACGGTTGTCATAGGAAGGTGAGCGATGGCAGATTTAGTGATTAATGATTCTCAAGTTACCGGCCTGATTGGCGAATACACTGAACGAAAAATCAGTAAAATGGAAAAATTCCTGGGACCCGAACTTTATCGGATCCTGCGTGGAATTTTCACCAATCCTTTGTCGATCATCGGTTTTTCGCTGATCATGTTCTTCATGCTGGTGGCAATTTTCGCGCCCCAGATCGCGCCGCCCCTGGAGGGCACACGCGATCCTTATAAAATCCTGCGTGACGGCTATAGCCCGTATCCCAAAGCACCTGGCGCAGACTGGACCAAAAAGGCGCCTGAATTGACCGGTTTATATACCACCCTAACGGGTAAAGATCATTGGGTGCATCTTTTCGGCACAGCCAGCGGCGGTTGGGATCTGTTTTACGGCGTGGTGTGGGGCACGCGCACCGCGATCAAGGTGGGTGTGATCATCGAAGGCATCACGCTCTTGTTGGGTATCCTGATCGGCTGCCTGGCCGGTTTCTACGGCGGCGTGATTGATACGGTTATCATGCGCATTACCGAGATATTCCAAACATTTCCTTTCGTATTGTCTGCCATGACGCTATCGGCCATTCTCACTCCCATCATCGGCAAAGGCTTATGGCCGGCCACCATCGCCCTGATCGTGTTCGGCTGGATGAGCTATTCCCGTCTGATCCGCGGCGATATCCTCTCTGTCCGCGAACGCGATTATGTGATGGCGGCGCGCGTGATCGGCGCCAAGGACAGCCGCATCATGTTCCAGCACATCATCCCCAACGCGATCTACCCCACCCTGGTGGTGGCTTCGCTGGACATTGGCACGGTGGTGGTTTCTTTCGCCGCCCTCAGCTTCCTCGGTATTGGCACGGAAGTCGGCTACGCTGACTGGGGCCAATTGGTCAGTTTCGCGCGCGACTGGATCCCGCAGCTATCCAAGTACTGGTGGATTCTGATCTATCCCGGCATTGCTTTGGTTTTGTTTGTGCTGGGCTGGAACCTGGTGGGTGATGCCCTGCGCGACATCATGGATCCGCGCATGCGCGGCCGTGGCGGATAGTTTTTTGGGGCTGTGATAATCAAGAGGTTTTACGAGTACCGTAAAACCTCTTTTTATGACCGGGACGGGAAAAATGTGTTAAAATTCATACCCGTTCATGGAACCTGAATCACTGGGGCATGGTGCAACGGCAGCACACCGGACTTTGAATCCGTGGATCTTGGTTCGAATCCGAGTGCCCCAGCCTTTTTTCCCAATAAAAACGGACAAGGTATACCGGCATGAACATTCCAAAGCATAAAATCGACATTGTTATCCTCGCGGCGGGATTGGGAACACGCATGAAATCCAGTAAGCCGAAAGTGCTGCATGAGCTGCTGGGAAAACCCATGGTGGAATACATTCTGGACGCGGTCAAGGAGCTGTGCATCGACCCGCCTGTGATCGTGGTTGGCAACCAGGCTGACCTGGTGCGGCAGACCCTGGGCGAAAAAGCCCGTTTCGCGCTGCAGGAGCCGCAGTTGGGCACCGCTGACGCAGTCAAGTGCGCGCGCGAAATGCTCAAGGGCAAATCAGATATCGTGCTGGTGGCCAATTCCGATTTTCCGCTGATTACCCCCGAAACTTACCGCGAACTGGTTGAGAAGCACCTGGCTTGTGGTGCTGTCATGACCATTTCAACAGTCATGGAAGAAAATCCGCGCGGATTCGGGCGCATCGTGCGCGATGCGCAAGGCAAGGTCAGCCGCATTGTGGAAGAAAAAGCCGCTTCTGCCGACGAGTTGAAAATCACCGAGTTGAATTCAAATCCCTATTGCTTCTCAGCCGATTGGCTTTGGGAAGCGCTGGATCGCATCGAGAAATCTGCTGTGGGCGAGTATTACCTGACCGATCTGGTGGATATCGCCTATCGGGAAGGCAGGCTGGTGGAAGCTCGCGAAATTGAAGATAAGGAAGAAGCGATCGGCATCAATAACCGCATCCATCTGGCTGAGGCGGCCCGCGTGGCGCAGAAGCGCATCAACGAGCATTGGATGCTTTCAGGGGTCACCATGATCGATCCTCAGCGGGTATATATCGAAAAAAGCGTCGTGATCGGGCAGGATACGGTCATCTACCCTGAAGTTTATCTGCACGGCAGCACATCCATCGGAGTGGCCTGCACGCTCGGCCCTTCCGTGGTCATGGAGGATACCGTGATTGGGGATGGCTGCAAGATCAAATTCGCCGTGCTGGAAAAAGCCCAATTGGAGAATCATGTGGATATGGGGCCGTTCGGGCACCTGCGCAAAGGCGCGCGCCTGGCTGACCATGTGCACATGGGCAATTTCGGCGAAATAAAAAATTCTTATTTAGGCGCAGGCACCAAGATGGGCCATTTCTCCTACATTGGCGACGCGCACATCGGCAAGGACGTGAACATCGGCGCGGGTACCATTACCTGCAATTTTAATGGCGAGAATAAATTCAAAACCGAAATCGGCGACGAGGTTTTCATCGGCAGTGATACCATGCTGGTGGCCCCGGTGAAGATCGGCAAAGGCGCCAAAACCGGGGCAGGCGCAGTGGTCACGCACGATGTGGAACCCGGCAGCCTGGTGATTGGCGTGCCGGCCAAACCCCTGAAAAAGAAACATGACTCATCCGGAAAGGCGGATTAGAGATGACGCTTACCCAGGAACAGAAAAGTGATTTGGTTCGAATTGCCAAACAAGTGCGTAAGTGGGCTTACGTACCGTATTCACATTATCCGGTAGGCGCGGCGCTGCTGACCGAATCCGGCAAGATTTACGAAGGCGTTAATGTGGAAAACGCGGCTTATCCGGTCACCAATTGCGCTGAACGCACCGCAGTTTTCACCGCCGTGGCGAATGGAGAAACCCGCTTTCAGGC
>CAZDUN010000093.1:0-7483 GCA_964508615.1 uncultured Pelolinea sp.
CCCATCTGAACACCTTTCTGGATCGTCTCCCCATCTACGACCGCTCCGGCCGCGTCGGTCGGTCCATCTTCGCCATCCGTCGCCAGAGTAATGAACAGGCAATTCTTCAGACCATCCAGCACCCTGGCGGCGCTCAAGGCCAGTTCCTGGTTGCGCCCGCCCTTGCCATCCCCATGCACCGTTACCGTGGTTTCACCGCCTGCGAGCAGGCAAGCGGGTATCTTTAATGGGTAATCTCCCATTACCAGATCCTTTAGCATGTTCGCCAATTCCGCGCCTTTTTCGCGAGCCTCGCCCTGCAGACACGTTGTTAGAATGCTTGTGTGAAAACCCATGTTCTGCGCCTGTTTTTGCGCGGCTTCGGCAGCCATCCGCAGGCTGCCCACGATGGCTGTTGCGCTGCTTGAAAGGCAGTCATCCCCGCTTTTAACCGTCTCCAGCGCCTGCCCTGCCAATCCTTTTTTCAGATGATTCGAAACGCTTTCCGGTAAGCTGGCGGTCAATCCAAATTTGATAACGATATCCCAGGCAAGTTGAAATGTGCTTTCATCTGCCACAGTCGGTCCCGAAGCGATGGCATCCAGCGCGTCGCCGATCACGTCCGACAGAATTAAAGTAATGGACTGTGCCGGCGCGATCAGCCTGGCCAATCCGCCTCCCTTGACCCGGTCCAGGTGTTTGCGGATGGTATTCACCTCGTTGATCGCTGCGCCGGATCGTAACAGTTGCCTGGTGGTTTCTTGCATCTCATCGATTGTGATGGGTTCATAGGGCAGGCTCATCAAGGCGGAACCGCCGCCCGAAATCAGGCAGATCACCAGGTCATTGCGGGTCAGCGTTTGCGTGAACTCAACCAGTTCGCGCGTGCTGTCAATGGTCTGCTGCGATGGAATGGGGTGGCTGCCAGTTCGAAAGCGAATGTGTTTGGGTAATTGTTCGAGAATTTGTCTATCGGGGTGTTTGCCGATGAGAAATCCAGCGGTTATCCTGTCTTTCAGGCAATCATACGCGGCCAGCGCCATCGGCAGCACTGCTTTTCCGCTGCCGATCAGGTAAACATGTTCATAAGCATCCAGAGCATACTCATGCTCCTTGATCCGTAAAATTGCACCATCGTTTTCGAGGAATCGCCTCGTACAGATAAAAGGGTCAACAGCCCGCAGGGCTGCCTCCAGGATGGGGTTGACCTGGCGGGAATACCGGCTCACTGAGGGTTGAATGAAATTAAAAGGCATGACAAATTTCCTGATTAACCATTCTGAATGCCAATTTTACAACTTCCTCACAAATTCCAACAGGAAATGAGAGTAAAATTACTCTTTGTGTGATGCCAAGGTAGAAAATTGTCTATACCTGATTTTTATCTTTTCATCCACGGCAACATGGATGTAGCGCGAACCTATCAAAACCTATCAAATTTTATTATTTAGGAGGTCCCATCGTGGATATCGAGGTCTTAAATGGTTTATTGAAACCCAAATCAGTGGCTGTCATCGGTGCGTCCGCCACGCCCGGCAAGATCGGCCATACCGTTTTACTCAATCTGAAAGAGAGTGATTATCAGGGCGGCATCTATCCCGTAAACCCCGGTGAGCAGGAAATCATGGGCTACAAATGCTATGCTTCCGTGCAGGATATCCAGGAAGCGGTCGATTCCGCCATTATCACCATCCCGGCCAAATTCGTCATGGATACGATCGATCAATGTGGTAAAAAAGGCGTCAAGGGTTTGATCATCATCACCTCCGGTTTCAGCGAAGTCGGCCAGGGCCAACTGGAAAAAGACCTGGTAGCCAAAGCCAACAGCTACGGCATGCGCATTCTCGGCCCAAATATCGTGGGTGTGCTTTCCAATTCGGACAGCTTCAACGGTTCATTCGCGCCCTTCCTGCCATATAAAGGCAAGGGTTCGCTGGTTTCACAAAGCGGCGCCTTGCTGATCGGTATCGACGCCGCGACCTATATGCGCGGTATCGGTTTTGACAAGCTGATCTCCATCGGCAATATGTCTGATGTGGATTTCGCTGACACCATTGAATGGCTGGATCAGGACGAAAACACCTCCTGCATTTCTCTCTACATTGAAGGTTTTAAAGAAGGCCGCCGCACTATTGACGTGGCCCGCAAAGCTCGCAAACCGATCGTAGCCCTCAAAGCTGGCGTTTCCGCGCACGGAGCGGCCGCGGCTGCTTCGCACACCGGTTCTCTGGCAGGCGCTTCGAAAATATACAAATCCGCTTTCAACCAGGCCGGCATCATCCAGGCGGAAGACCTCGATAACCTGTTTGACCGCACGCTGGTCCTATCGCTGCAGCCGCCCTTGAAGGGCGATAACATCCTGATCCTCACCAATGGCGGCGGCGTCGGCGTTTTGGGCACGGATGCAGCCGAGAAATATGGCATCCCGCTGAAATTCGCTCCCGAAGACGTTCAGGCTGAATTGAAGAAACACATGCCTGATTTCGGATCCGCCAAGAATCCGGTGGATCTGACCGGCATGGCTGGCAATGAATGGTATTTCGATACAGTCAACTTCTCCTTCGGGCACAAATGGGTCAGCGGCCTGGTGGTGTTGTATTGCGAAACGGCTATGACCGATCCGATGGGCATTGCCAAAGCCATCAAGGACGCGGTGGATAAAACCGGCATCAAGGACAAACCAGTGACTGTTTCCTTTGTCGGCGGTGAACGCTCCGAGAAAGCCATGCGCTGGCTGGTGGAAAACGGCATCCCGGCTTACGCCGCGCCCGATAAAGCTCTGAACGCGATGGCAGCCTTGCGCGAATATGAATTGATCCGCGAGTCGGCCAACAACGAGCCGTTTACTTACGATAAGGTGGACAAGAAAAGCGCCCTGGAGATCATCAACAAGGCACGCCAGGATAACCGCACAGCCCTGACTGAAATCGAAGCCAAGGAAGTTTTCAGAGCCTACGGATTGCCGGTCACTATGATCAAACTGGCGACCAGCGAAGAAGAAGCGGTTCAAAATGCCAAGCAGATCGGATTCCCGATTGTGATGAAAATCGTATCCCCCGATATTCTGCATAAATCGGACGCGGGCGGTGTGAAAGTCAATATCAAAGACGAACAGGGCATTCGCAGCGCTTACAACGAGATTATCAAGAACGCCAAAGCCTATAAAGCCGATGCAGCCATTCATGGCGTGGTGATCCAGGAAATGGCTCCCTGGGGCACCGAGGTTATCCTCGGTTCGGTCAACGACCCGACCTTCGGCCCCACCGTCATGTTCGGACTGGGCGGCATATTCGTGGAAGTCTTGAAAGACGTTACTTTCAAAGTCGCGCCTTTCTCGAAGCATCAGGCGCTCAGCATGCTGTCCGAGATCAAGGCGGCGCCCATCCTGAGCGGCGTGCGCGGGGAGAAACCCCGCGACCGCGAAATCCTGGCTGAAACCATTTGCCTGTATGCCAATATGATCATGGATCTGAAAGACGAAATCAGCGAATCGGATGCCAATCCGGTGCTGGTTTACGAGGAAGGCCAGGGGTTGAAAGTGGCCGACGCGCGCATCATTCTGAAGAAGAGTTAAATCAACCCTTTAAATAATCTAGCAGGCCAGATTCAATCATCTGACCTGCTTTTTTATTTGATAGCCGCGACTATATATTGTATATTATCTGCAAACTTATTTCTGTTTTTTATAAAGCATGTAAGAGCCTTCCCAAAAGCGGCCCATTTTCTTGCGGGGCTGCTTGATATCTGCCAGGTGCACAAATACTTTCACCAAGGCTTCCGGCCATTTTTGCCATCCCGCGGGTGTTTCTTCTTTGATAATGCTTTCCCTGACCTGGCTTACCCACTCCCATTCCATCCTGAAATGGTCAGCTTTGCTCCAATAACCGCGTTTTTCCCAGGGTGCGAGCGTACCCTGGACCGATTTATCCACTTCGTCAAGGGAAAGTACGATAAACGCGACAATATCATTTCGCGCCTCTGTGGTCACTTTTTCAGCCCGGATGGCTGGCATCAGGCTGACAATCAGCTTGAATATACTGGCTCTTTTCCTGCCCGGCGTCTCGGTTGATATAATTCGGCTCATTTCTCTCCAATGTAATCGTAGTGTATAAGTGCACCATTATAACGATAACTGATATTTGACGGTAGAATTTCAATAGCATATAATTTGAGCGCTTTGGGGAAGTGCTGGAACTGGCAGACAGGCATGACTTAGGATCATGTGCCGCAAGGCGTGAGGGTTCAAGTCCCTCCTTCCCCATAAATTCTATTTAATGAGGTATTGCCTTGAAGTTTGAAAAAAAGAATCTGGAAAACCATCAAGTCGAATTGATCGTCGAGACTGATGTTGAGTTATTCACAAAAAGCAAAGCGCAAGCCGCACGTGCCATCTCGCGCGATGCGAAAATCGCGGGATTCAGACCAGGGAAAGCCCCCTACGATGTGGTCAAGCGTATTTACGGCGAGGATTACATCGAGGAACGCGCCGTGGACTTGATGATCAACGATCTCTACCCGCAAATTCTGAAAGAAGCCGAGCTCAAACCTTATGGCCCGGGCAAGCTCGATGAGATCATCGAAAAAAATCCACCCAAATTCAAATTGACCATTCCGCTGGAACCAACCGTCAAGCTGGGAGAGTACAAAACCATTAAAATGCCCTACAAGCTGCCGGAAACGACCGAAAAAGATATCGAAGTCGTCCTGAAGAATTTGCAGACCAACTACGCCACGGCTGAGGAAGTGGAGCGCAAAGCCGAAAAAGGCGATTTGGTTTACGCCAAGATCGACGCGCAATTAGCCAAACCCGACAAGGACCAAGATACCCAGATTCTAAAAGATACGCCCCACCAGGTCATCCTGGGCGAAAACGAAGATGAAAATCCGTTCCCGTTCAAAGGCTTTGGGGAGTATCTGATCGGACTGGCGAAAGGCGAACAGAAGGAATTCACTTTTAAATATCCCAAGGATTCCAGCTTCGAACGCTTGCAAGGCAAGGATGTCAATTTCAGTGTTAAGGTTGAGAGTGTCAAAAAACTGGTTAAACCCGAGCTGAACGATGATTTTGCCAAGACGCTCGGTTTGGATGACCTGGCCACGGTTAAAGAATCCATCCAGCTTCAGCTTGAGAACGAAAAGAAGAATGATTACGATAATGGCTATTACAACGACCTGCTGGATAAACTGGTTGATAAATCGACCGTCAATTATCCGCCGCTTGCCCTGGAAGATGAGATCAATGACGTCCTGAAGAATTTCGAGCAGAACCTGGCCAAGCAAAATCTGGATTTGGATACCTACCTGAAAATCAACACGCGTGAGAGAGAGGATTTCATCGAAAAGGATATCAAACCGGCTGCGAAAAAGCGCCTGGAACATTCCCTTGTCCTGGATGAAATCAGCCGCATGGAGAAGATTGAGCTGGATCAGAAGGAACTGCATCAGGAATACACGCGTTCATTCATGCAGATGCAATCTGCGCCCGATTTTAATAAATTGCAGAAACAGTTCACCACGCGCAAGCTCGCCAATGTGACCATCATGCAAGCCGCTTCACGCCTGATGAATATGAAAACCCTGGAACGGTTGAAGGCTTACGCCAATGGCGAATCCATTCCCGCGGATGAAAAACCGGCTGCGGATGGTCAAGGTGCGGAGAAACCTGCAAAATCTGCCAAATCGAAAAAGGCAGCGGTTGAAAAAGAAGCATAATTCAAATAAATATTTGATATATTGTGATTATGATATACCTTATGATTGTTGCCCAGACACAGATAAGGTGAAAGAAAAAGGATGAATACAAACTTCAATAATGTAATTCCCATGGTAGTGGAATCCTCTGGCCGGGGCGAGCGGGCTTATGACATCTATTCGCTCCTGCTGCGGGAACGAATCATCTTCGTTGGCACAGCCATCGATGATCAGGTTGCCAACGTGGTTGTCGCGCAGCTGCTCTATCTCAGCCGCGAAGATGCGGACCGCGAGATTTCCATGTATATCAATTCTCCCGGCGGGCAGATCTATGCCGGCCTGGCCATCTTCGATACCATGCGCATGATCCCCAACAAGATCAGCACGGTCGCGGTGGGCGTAACCGCATCTTTCGGCACGGTTTTATTGGCAGCCGGCACTAAAGGCCATCGCTACGCGCTGCCGCACGCCACCATCCACTTGCACCAACCGCTGGGCGGCGCGCAAGGACAGGCTTCGGATATCGAGATTCAGGCCAAGGAGATCCTGCGTCTGAAGTCGCGCATCAACGAAATCATGGCCGAAAGCACCGGACAACCGTTGGATGTCATTGAAAGGGATACCGAGCGGGATTTTTACATGGGCGCGGACCAGGCGGTGGAATATGGCCTGGTGGATAAAGTGCTCACCCCTCCCGGGAAATAACCTCATCGCTGCTGAACTGCAAAAAGCCGGATAGCCATTTGTTATCCGGCTTTTTAGGAGAAAAGGATGCTTCTGATTCAAAAACTTAACGTAAAAGCGGTCATACTGGATATGGACGGCGTGCTTTGGCGCCTGACCACCCCGGTTGTCGATCTGGTGCAATTATTCGATAATTTTTCAAAAAACGGCATTAAGGTAATGTTAGCCACCAATAACGGAACCGCCACCATTGATGGCTACGTCCGGAAACTAGCCGGATTCGGGGTCGCGATCGAAGCATCCCAGGTGGTTACTTCGGCCATGGCGCTAGCGTATCTGCTGAAAAAGACCTATCCAGCCGGAGGGGCGCTTTACGTCATGGGTGAAAAAGCGCTGCATGATACGCTCCAGGATTATGGTTTCCATCATTCCGAACAGGACGCGCTGGCTGTGGCTGCCGGGTTGAACCGCGATTTCAATTACGATATGATCAAGAATACTTCGTTGAAAATCCAGCAGGGCCTGCCTTTTTATTTCACCAATCCCGATCCCACTTACCCCACGCCCGAAGGCAACATCCCCGGTGCGGGCACTGTTCTGGCAGCGTTGGAGGCTGCCTCCGGCACGAAAGCCAAATTGGCAGGTAAACCATTGCCATTTATATTTTAAGTGTGCCTGTAACGATTGGTTGTTACCCCTGGTGAAACTTTGGTGTTTGGCGACCGATTGGATACTGACATCCAGGGCGGCCAAAGCTCCGGCTGCAAGACAGCGCTCGTGTTAACCGGCGTTTCAACTCGTGCGGAAGCCGAGCAATGGTCGCCGCAGCCCGATTTGATCGTTGATATCGTCAGTGATTTGTTCGCGCCGTTATAGATTTTGCCTGGTGATATGGATTTATTTTTTGAGATCCCTTTCTCCGAGCTTGAAGCCTCACTGGAAGCTATGGGGCAGCCGGCTTATCGCGCCAGGCAGGTCTGGGATGGGGTTTACCAGCAGCTTTTCGCTGCCTGGCAGGATTTCAGCACGCTTCCGGTTGATTTGCGCGTCCAACTGGAATCAACTTTCTCGTTAACCAGCCTGCAGGTCATTGATGAAATCAGTTCATTTGATAGAAATTCCACCAAAT
>CAZDUN010000093.1:7493-8177 GCA_964508615.1 uncultured Pelolinea sp.
TAAAAAATTTGAGGTTAACACCCCTGATGGTATTTTTTTAAAAATTTTAATTTTTATTAATTTCAACAAATAACTAATTAAACTTGCTGACGGCAGCACGATTGAATCCGTAATCCTGCGCAGTGACAAGCGCATCACGCTGTGCATTTCCTCGCAGTCCGGCTGCCCGGTGGGCTGCTTGTTTTGCGCGACCGGAAAGATCGGTTTGCAGCGCAGCCTGACGAGCGGTGAAATCATTGAACAGGTGATCTTCCTGGCGCGCTTATTGAAGCAAAAAGAAGAAACTGTCAATAATCTTGTCATCATGGGTATGGGCGAGCCATTTTTAAACTACGCGGCGGTGCTGACAGCCGTACGCCGCTTTAATGATCCTGGCGGGATGAACATCGGGGCGCGCCGCATCACCATTTCGACCATCGGTATTCCTGACAAAATCCGCGCGCTGGCGGGTGAGAACCTGCAAGTTAACCTGGCTGTCTCGCTGCACGCGCCAAATGATGAGCTGCGGCGGCAACTGGTGCCGCTTGCCAATAAAATTCCCATTCAGGATATCATGGCAGCTTGCCGTGATTATGTCGCTCAGACCAACCGCCGGGTTACTTACGAATATGTTCTGATTGAAGGCGTCAATAACCTGCCAGAGCATGCTCGCGAACTCGCCTTTTTACTGAAGGGGCATTTATG
>CAZDUN010000093.1:8187-9071 GCA_964508615.1 uncultured Pelolinea sp.
TTATGCCACGTGAACCTGATCGGTTTGAATGCGACCAGTCATTATGCCGGTCGTGCGCCGCAAAAACAAGCCGTGCGTGATTTCGGCCAGATCCTCTTGTCCCATCACATCCCCACATCTATACGCAATAGCCAGGGATCTGATATTCAAGCCGCCTGCGGTCAATTAGCCGGCCGCTTCGCGGAGCGCACAAAAAAGGTAAAATAAACCCATCATTGGAGGATTCATGCAAGATTTGATCAATCGTTTTGAAGAATTGCGCCAGCGCATTGGCGAACTTATGGAGCATCTTTGACTGGGATCGTAAACAGTCAAAACTGAATCAATTAATAAAAAAATCCGAGGGGGAAGATTTCTGGCAGGACAATAAAAAAGCGCAAGCCGTGATGAAAGAAATTTCTGACATTCAGTCGGAGATGGATCTGTGGAATAAATTATCCAAACAGGTCAACGACTATCATGACCTGGCCGCCAGCGGCGATGAGAGCTTTCGGGAAGAACTGGAAACGGAGGCGCAAGCGCTGGAGAAGCGTTTGGAAGCGCTTCAGCTCACCACCCTGCTTTCAGGCCCTTATGACAAGGGCGGCGCCCTGCTTTCGATCAATTCCGGCGCAGGCGGCACGGACGCGCAGGATTGGGCTGCCATGCTCTTTAGAATGTACACGCGTTGGGCTGAACGGCGCGGTTTCAGCGTGGATGTCATCCACCGGAGCGAGGGAGAAGAAGCCGGGATTAAAAGCGCGACCATCCTGATTGAAGGTTCTTACGCTTATGGTTACCTGCGCGCTGAGAAAGGCGTGCACCGCCTGGTGCGCCTGTCGCCATTCGATGCTGCGCATCGTCGGCATACTTCTTTCGTCCAGGTTGAAGTTCTCCCCGAAGTG
>CAZDUN010000094.1:0-9030 GCA_964508615.1 uncultured Pelolinea sp.
TGATTCCGCCAACATTATGTTGATCGAAGGTGATGCCGCCGTGATCGCCCGTTCCAGAGGCTACGAGAAATTCAACCTGCAAGCAGCCATGTCCAAAGCCAGTTTTTTAATAAAAGATGTCTCAACGCTTAAAAAAATGCTGGAAAAACGAGAGGCACTCATCATACGCGATACAGCCCGCTACAAAAACTGGAAGAAACTGGAGGGTCAGGAATTCCTGCGATCCTATGCCGGCGCGCCCATCATTGTGCGCGATAAAGTGATCGGATTCCTGAATGTGGACAGCGCCACCCCTGGTTTTTTCGATAAAGTCCATCTCCAATCATTGCGCACCTTTGCGGATTATGCCGCCATCGCCATCGATAACGCACAATTGCATCAGCAGATCAAGCACAACGCGGCCGATTTGAAAGAACGCGTGCAAATTGCGACCGAAGAAATCCACCGCAGGGCGAATGAGCTTGAATCGTTGTACAAGATTGGCCAGGAGATCACCTCCACCCTCGATTTGAAAGCCATGCTGCAGATCATCACGGACGAAGCTGCCAAAATCGTTGGCGCGCAGCGCTGCGCTCTGATCCTAGCTGACGCAGAGCAAAAAAGAATCAGCTTTATTGGCGGCAGCGGTTTTTCAGCGGGTGAATTGGATGAGTACTCTTATGAGGAATTCACCGAGAGCCTGAACGGTTGGGTTTTCAGAGAGAAAAAACCAGTCCTTTCCAGGAATATTTTAAAAGATACCCGACATACCGGATCGGCGCTGGCGCATTCCAGGCAGCTGCGCGAGGGGTCAATGGCGGCAGCCCCGTTAGTGATTGGCAATCATGTGATCGGCACGCTCACGGTCATCAACAAAGAAGAAGCCGTAAGCTTTAGCAAGCAAGATTTGAACCTGATCGCGATGTTGGCTGATCAGGCTGCCATCGCGATCCAAAATGTGCGCCTTCTTGAAAGGGCGCAAGAGGCGGACCGTTTGAAATCCGCCTTTCTGGCCAGTATGTCGCATGAGTTGCGCACGCCCTTGAATTCAATCATCGGATTCACCGGCATATTGCTGCAAGGGCTGGTTGGCTCATTGAACGAAGAGCAGGACAAACAGTTGCACATGGTTCAGAACAGCGCCAATCACCTCCTGGAGTTGATCAATGATATTCTGGACCTCTCGAAAATTGAAGCCGGTCAGTTGGTTGTGAACCGCGAAGCTTTTGACCTGCGAAAATCCATTGAAAAAGTTACCCAAACTCTGCAGCCTCTGGCTGATAAAAAAGGCTTGCAATTGAAAGCCAATATTCCGCCTGAGGTTGGCTGGATTAACAGCGACCAAAGGCGCGTCGAGCAGATTCTGATCAACCTTGTCAATAATGCTCTCAAATTTACCAATAAAGGGCAGGTAGAAATTGACTGTACAATTAAGAAGAACAGGGTTGAGATTAACGTATCTGATACAGGGATTGGGATTAGAGAAGATGACCTTATGAAACTGTTCAATCCGTTTCAACAAATCGACTCAGGCTTATCCCGGCAATACGAAGGCACAGGTTTGGGTCTATCGATATGCAAACGATTGGTTGAAAAGCTGGGTGGAAAGATTTGGGTAAAGAGCGTGTGGGGCAAAGGAAGCACTTTCTCCTTCTCGCTTCCACTCTCAAAACGGGAGATACGATCTTGAACGGCAAGATTTTGGTTATCGAAGACAACGAACAAAATCGTTACCTGATCACATTCATTCTGGAAAAGAACGGCTGCCAGGTGATTCAGGCCAGCGATGGCCGCGCCGGCATCGCGCTCGCCGGTCGGGAAAAACCGGATCTTATTCTGCTGGATATCCAACTGCCCAGCATGGATGGATACGCGGTTGCGAAAGAAATAAAAAAGGATGCGCAAATCGCCAGGATACCCATTATTGCGGTTACATCCTACGCGATGTTGGGCGATAAGGAAAAAGCGCTGGCAGCCGGCTGCAACGGCTATATCACCAAACCGATCGACCCGGACACGATCATTTCATATCTGGAATCATTTCTCCCCCACTGACAGGCAGGTTGAACCATGAATAAGAAGACCAGGATTTTGGTAGTCGATGATAACGAGCAGAATTTATACCTGATGAAAGTACTGCTGGAAAGCAATGGCTACGAACCCGTTCTCATGCAAAACGGCAATGAAGCTTTCAGTTCAGCCAAAGCCGATCCACCCGGACTGGTCATTTCGGATATTCTCATGCCCGGCCTGGATGGCTTCGCGCTATGCCGCATGTGGAAAAAGGATGAAAAATTAAAAAAAATACCCTTCATCTTTTACACAGCCACTTATACGGATATCAAAGACGAGGAGTTGTCTCTCAGCCTGGGCGCGGCGCGTTTCATACGTAAACCGGCTGAACCTTCGCAATTCATCGATACGATCAAGAAAGTTTTGGATGAATACAAGGCGGGCGATCTGGCTGAACCGGGTAAACCTTTGGAGGATGAGGAAATTTTTTACAAGAAATATAACGAGTCGCTGATCCGCAAAATGGAGGATAAGCTCATTGAATTGGAGAATGCCAACCAGCGCCTCTCGGATTCCTACCGTGTCAGCCGGGAACTGACCTACCGCATCGAAGCCGGCTTGCGCGCCGGCAACCTGGCCTGGTGGGAAATGGAATTGCCCTCCGGCAAGGTGATTTTCGATAATCGCAAAGTGGAAATGATCGGTTTTCCCCCCGAAAAATTCAAAACCTATGAAGATTTCACCAAATTGCTTCACCCCGCTGACCACCCTAAAGCCATGCAGGCCATGCGCGACCATCTCGAGGGTAAAGCGGAGGTCTATGAGGTTGAATACAGGATCAAAACCCGTTCGGGGACATATAAATGGTTCAGGGATATCGGCGCCATTACCGAACAGGATAAAGCTGCCGGCATCACTCGCGTTATTGGCATTGTGGAAGATATCACTAAAAGAAAAGAGGCTGAACTTGCGCTTGAAAAATACTCTAGCCGATTGGAGCAAATGGTTGCCGAACGCACGCAAGAGTTGGAAAAAGCACATGCCGATTTGATCGCCAAGGAAAAACTGGCCACCCTGGGGCAGTTGGCCGGCAGCGTCGGCCATGAGCTGCGCAACCCGCTGGGAGTGATCAATAACTCGGTTTATATCCTGAAAACCAGCCTCCCGCCGGAGAATGCCAAGGCGTTGGAATACATCGACCTGATCACTTCGCAGATCCAACGATCCAATAAAATTATTTCAGATCTTCTGAACTATGCCCGCGATCCGATTGTGGAAAAAACCAGGACAAAGCTTCAAAAATTAATTCCGGCCTTGCTCGATCGCTACCCACCTCCGGAAAGCATATCCATTGAGACGTTTCTCGATGATGATCTGCCGGACGTCAATATCGATCCGCAGCAAATCGAACAAGTCATCGATAATATCCTCAACAATGCCTACCAGGCCATGCCGGAAGGCGGAAAGGTCGTGATCTCCTCCAAAAAGGCAAGGGGTGCGGTATCCATTTCAATAGCCGATCATGGACCGGGCATGAGCGCCAGGGATAAACAAAAAATCTTCACCCCGCTGTTCACCACTAAAGCCCGGGGTATCGGTCTCGGATTAGCGGTGGCAAAAAAATTTATTGACGCCAATAACGGCCGTATCGATGTACAAAGCAAACTTGGCCAGGGAAGCACATTTACAATAAGCTTTCCGGCTGCAGAGGAGTGAGATGGCGCTCAAACACCGTCTGCTGATCGTTGACGATGACCCGCTGAATACCTCGACGTTGTCGGATATTTTTTTACTCAACGGATACGAGGTCGATGTGGCCAATTCCGGGTTCGCTGCCCTCGAGGAAGCCAGGAACAAGATATATAGCTGCGTGCTTTCGGATATCAAAATGGAACGCATGAACGGTGTTGAATTGCTTTGTGCGCTGAAGTCCATTCAACCGGGCGTACCTTTCATTTTGATGACCGCCTATTCCGATGATGACCTGATCCTGCAGGGTATTCGCAATGGCGCGCTGGTCACGCTGATTAAACCCCTGGATATCAACCGCTTGCTGGGTCATATTTCCCACGTTGTCAGGCCAACGTTGAATTAGGATTGCATGGTTCCGCTGGATCAATGGTAATTACCTCACCCGACCTATCTTTCAGCGCTAATCATTCAGCGCTTGATTAGATACACTTCTATGGAACATATCCACAGAAAAAAGCAAAATAACCTGTCCTGATCGATTCAGCGCATTCACCCGCAATTCATTTTTCTTCACGCTGTTCAGCCTCTTCCTGCCGGGCTGGGTGCCATCCGCTGGAAGCCCGGAGACAAAACTTGCCAGATGATATTCCGTATATATTCTTGGAAAATTGAAAAGGAGAAAAAAATGGATACAGAAGTGAACACAAGGGAAAGTGATTGCCGCAAAACCAGGATCATCAACCGCGATGGTTCCTGCGGGGCAGTATACGGCCTGGGTTTCATCGGTGCCTGCGTGTATTTCATCGGCAGCGCCGCTACGTTCGGGATGGGCGTGCTGGGATTCCTGAAAGCGCTGGTGTGGCCGGCGTTCCTGGTTTACGCGGTCATGAAATACCTGGGTATGTAACCGCCGTTATTTTCAGGTTTTCAGATAAAAAAAGACAACTCTGCGATTCAGAGTTGTCTTTTTTTAACGCAGTTGATCATTTCTTGCGCAGTCTTTTTTTTCGTTTATCTCAGCACTTGCTGCTTGCTGGCAGTGTAGATTTCGTACCATTCAAAATGCGCTAGCTTTACTTCCTCCGCCCGCAGAGCCAGGTCGAGGCGTTCCAGGCTGCTGGATCCGACGATTGGCACAGCGCCAACCGGGTGATACATGATCCAGGCATAGATGATGCTGGCCGGATCCGCGTCATGCCTGCGCGCGATCTCGCCGATCTTTTTCATCGTATTGCTGCATTTCTCGTCACCCTGCGTGAATAACCGGCCGCCTGCCAGTGGTGACCAGATCATCGGATGGATTTTATGCAGCGTCAGGTAATCCAGCATGCCCGAATTAAAATGCTCAAAGCAAACCGGGTTCCATTCAATCTGGTTGGTGACCAGTTCCCCGCCGATGGCCTGGTTGAGAGCGTCGAATTTCAGCGGGTCAAAGTTGGAAACGCCAACCTCTAAAACCAATCCGTCTTTCTTAAGGTCTTGCAAAGCCCGGGCGGTTTCCCAGGGGTCGAAACAGGGGTCCTCTCGATGGATGAGGTACAGGTCGATATGGTCGCTGCCCAAGCGCTGCAGACTCTCTTTACAAGACTGGATAATGCGCGGATAGGTCGTATCATAATAGGTAAATACTGCATCGTTGATTTGCTGGCGAAAGATGCCGGTTTTGGTCACCAACTGGATGCGCTCGCGCAGAGACCGATCTTTGCGGAACGCCTCGCCCATGTACGATTCGCAAACAGTATCCCCGTAGATTTCAGCTGTGTCGAATGTGGTAACGCCGCGCTCGATGCAGGCATGCATGTGCGCGATCAATTGGTCGGTGGAAAAATTCCACCCATCCAGCCGCCAGTAGCCCTGGGCAATGGCTGATAATGTGACTTTCTTGGTCAATTCAATCTTTTTCATTTTCTGATCCCGATTTTATTTGATGGCATGTTTTTTCATATCCAGCGCGACCGCGCTGCAGATGATCAACCCTTTGATGATCAACTGCCAGTTCGGGTTCACACCAATGAAAGCCAGACCGTAGCTGATGATGGTGAAGATGATGACGCCGATCACCACGCCCGAGACTTTGCCGATGCCGCCGCTCAGTGATACGCCGCCCACCACGCAGGCGGAAATGGCATCGAATTCATAGGAAAAGCCGTAAGCGCTGTTCGCTCCGCCGGTGCGGGCCACTTCCAGGATGCCCGCGAAACCGACCAGGATGCTTTCGATAATAAAAGCGGCCATGATCACTTTATCGACGTTCACGCCGGAGACCTTGGCAGCCTCCTTATTGCCGCCGACGATATATAGATGCTTGCCGAACACGGTTTTATTCAATATGAACCACACGATTGCAGTGACCGCAATCGCGATGATAACCAGCAGGCTGATCTCGCCGAAAACTTTCGTGCTGCTCAAGCTGGTCAATTCCTCACGAATACCGCCAATCGGTTGTGAGCGGTTGGGTTCCATGGAAAAATACAGGCAGTTGATGCCATAGACGATCGTGGACATGCCGAATGTGGCAATGAATGGAGCCATTTTCAACTTCGCGATCATGAACCCATTGAACAACCCGATGACCGACACCACCATAATCGCGAGGAGGATCGGAAGTATGATGGGGATTTGCGGCAAGCTCGGGAAAAACCGGCTGGCGTAGGTGGCCGTTTGGGTCATCGAGGCGACGATCACCGCCGCCAATCCAACCTGGCGCCCACCGGAAAGATCGGTGCCGCCCAATAATAATGTAAATAGCAAGCCCACCGCGACAATGAGCTTGATGGAGGACTGGGTCAGGATATCCTTGACCACGCGCCATTGCAGAAAAGCGGGTTCGATGATCACAACCACCACAATCATCAAGAGAAGAACCAGTATCAGCGCTTTATCCAGGATTACTTCCCTAAGTGAATAATCTTTCTTATGCTCTGTTTTCATAAGCCTGCCTCTAGTTAGTCGAAATTATCTTTTTGGTGAACTTGGTAGCCAGTTTCAGGACTTCAAATTGAGTGGCTTTTTCACGGTCAAGGATACCCGCCAGTTTGCCCTCGCACATCACGCCAATCCTGTCGGACATGCCCAGCAATTCCGGCATCTCGGAGGAGACCATGATGATCGCATTGCCGGCTTTGGCCAATTCTCGGATGATTTTATAGATCTCATACTTCGCGCCCACATCCACCCCGCGGGTCGGTTCGTCGAGGATTAAAACATTGGGTTCCGCTAAAAGCCAGCGCCCCACCAGCACCTTTTGCTGGTTTCCACCGGAGAGGTTCTTGATCAGGGCGTCCGTACTGGCCGTGCGTACATCCAGTTTGGAGCAAATTCCATCAACGGTTTCCTGTACTTTTTGAGAATTAATGTATCCGAGGAAATTGTTCATGTACTTCTTGTATGAAGCAACCAGGGTGTTGTCTTTGACCGTCAGCATCGGGATGATCCCGGTTGCTCTTCTTTCTTCGGTCAACAAGGCAAAACCGTTGGCAATCGCTTTTCGCGGATTATCGTTCTTTGCAGGCTTCCCGTTGATTTCTATTTCGCCTGAGGAAATTTCCCGCAAACCAAACAGGGATTCGACCAACTCGGTCCTTTTTGAACCGACCAGGCCGCCGATGCCGAATATTTCGCCTTTGCGCACATCGAAGCTGATATCCTTGAATGACTTGGGATCCGTGCTCGTGAAATTCCTGACCCTTAAAATGACACTGTCACCAGGCTTGCATTCCTGTTCAGGGAATCTTTCCTTTAAATCACGCCCGACCATAAAATTGATCACTTCATCGATTTTGATTTTGTCGATATCCCAGGTGCCGATATATTTGCCATCGCGCATGACGGTGACCTCATCGGCAATTTCAAAAATCTCTTCCAACCGATGAGATATATAAATAATTGCTCTGCCTTCATTTCTTAAGTGCTTGATGATTTTGAATAAGTGCTCAGTTTCAGATAACGTCAATGATGAGGTTGCCTCATCCATGATGATGATCCTGGCATCATACGAAATTGCCTTGGCGATTTCAATTGCCTGCAATTGTGAGACGGATAGGTCTTTCGCCAATGTCAGCGGTGAGATTTCAAAATCGAGGTCGCTCAATAGCTTCTCGGTTTTGTTAAACATTTCATTCTCGTCCACCACCCAACCCCTTTGGGAAAACCGGCCAACCCAGATATTATCGATCACGTTGCGGTAAGGAATGGGATTCAATTCCTGGTGGATCATCGAGATGCCGGTATCCAGCGCGGTCTTGGTATCGGTAATCAGAACAGGTACCCCGTCAATTTCTATGCTGCCGCCATCCGGGCTATATAACCCGAACAGGCATTTCATCAGGGTCGATTTTCCGGCACCATTCTCCCCAACCAATGCGTGCACAGTCCCGGGTTTGACCGTGAGCTGCACATCGTCCAGTGCCTTCACTCCTGGAAAAGTCTTGCTCATGTGCGCTATCTTCAGACGATAATCCTGCAATTTAACACCTCGGAAAAATAAATCGCTGTGCTGTTTTTCTTACTCACATACGCCGGAATGACCCGGCGTATGTGTTTTTCTACCTGAAACGAAATGGTCAGCTTTTACTCGACCGAGAGCATCAGCTCAAGCGTATCCGCAAGATTGGTCTGATCCACGATGGCGTAGGGAACCCAAACATATTTGCCATCCACTGTGGCTTCCACACCGACGATATCCTTGGTGACTTCCTGTCCGGAAGTGACGGCTTTCAGGATATTCAAGACAGCGATCGATTGATTCTTGCGGTCATTCAGCACCGTACCGAGCAAGGAACCATCTTTCATGGCTTCCAGCGCTTCCACAGTTGCATCGATGCCAACCACGGGCATGAACTTGGCAGGGTCGCCCATATTGTAGTTGTTGTTCAGGGCTGCCTGAACGGCGCCCATGGCCATGCTGTCGTTATTGGCCAATACGCCTTCGATGCCGTCGATGCCGAAAGCGGTGATCCAGGCATTCATTTTATCAAGCGCCTGGCCTTTGTCCCAGTTAGCGGTATCCATGGCGATGATCTCATAATCGATGCCCTGGGCCTGGAGGGTTTCTTCATAAGCAGCGGTGCGCAGGATGACATCGTTGTTGCCGATTTCGCCCTGCAGGACGATCAGCTGCAGTTTGCCGTCGCCGTTTTTATCAGCGATTTCTTTATTGGCGTTCCAGTAATTGATGAGTGCCTGTGCGCACATCACGCCGGATTCCTTGGCATCCGCGCCGACATACCAAATCTTATCATAGGCTTCCATTGTCTCCGCGGAGGGAATCATATTGAAGAACACTACCGGAATATCTTCAGCTTTGCACATCTCCATCAGCGGCTGGGTGCGTTCCGAATTGGGGGC
>CAZDUN010000095.1:0-7124 GCA_964508615.1 uncultured Pelolinea sp.
TTCGTCGAAATCATAGTGCAGCAATCCCATCCAACCGCGCCGAATCCCAAGCACTTTATAACCGGATTCCATCGCCCCCATCACCACCGCTTTAATGGCCGGATTCAGGCCTGGAACATCGCCTCCTCCGGTTAAAACACCAATTGTTTTAGTCATAACTGCCTCCCAATGATTAATTTCTGCAAAAATCCCACGAAGTATAGCACATTCGTGAAATCTGAATCAGAGTTCATCCAGTTTATTTACTGAATAATACGGGTTCATCACCCATAAGCGCACCCAGTACAGGTTCAATAGTAATAACAGCGTGAATACCAGGTTGTAAACGTACATTTCCGGGTTGTTCAACAACCTGTGTTTCAGGATCATTTGCGCGAGCGGCAGGATAATCAATAAACCGGCGTGAATTCCGGCCGAAAAAAGGCGGAACTTGGGCGTTGCGCGTTCATACCAGAGTGAAACGTTATAGATCAAAACAAATAAATAACCTGCCAGCGCGTATGGATTATCCCACATGGTCAACAGCGGCGCGAGCGTGAAGGCCAGAGAGAGCAGCCACATTTCCTGCAAATAGTTATCTTTGGGAGTTCTCAACCATTCAATAACGATCCACATCGTAATTAAAATCGGCCCCAGTTCGACCAGGCTGGTATTGATGCGAGGAAAGACGCTATTGATATATTGGCGATAGCTGATGAATGGATAGATCTCCCGTTCCAACAATAAGGTTTTCAGCCATTCCAGCAGCCAGCGCGTATCAAAGATAACGAAAGCCAGTGCTAACAGGGCCATGGAAATCAGCAGCCAGCTATTCACTTTGGCACGCCTATTATGGACGTTCAGGATAAAAATCATGGCCAGCGGCAGAAAAAGTTCAAACGGGTTACTGAAAGCCAATCCCAATAGAATACCTGAAAAAATGTAATCGTTTTTCCTTATTTTCAGGAAGGCCAGCAGAATCAGGAAAATCTGGATAAGCGATAAATTGGCATTCAGGATATTGATCAGAATAAAGTAGATCAATAGCAGCAGGCTTGCTCCCACGATTTGAAACTTTTCTGGCACTTTTTTATTCAGGATTTTCAGCGATACTGCCAAGATGAAATAAGCGATAACCTGATTGGTCGATAACCATAAAGCCAGCGACCAATTAAAATCTTTTATCAACGTAAAGGGCAGATAGAAAATCAGGGAAAACAATGGCAGGTGAAATCTGCCCGCTTCTAACCGGTCAAGCCCCAGTATCTTTAAATCGCTCCCAGTGGGTACTATCGCAGCGTTATATACGCTGGTATCTCCCCCCAGGCTGACTTTTGCCCGCTGCAGCTGGATAAAGAACTCACCTTTATCCGCCAACCCGATCAGCAAGAATCGGTTTGCCAATAGCAGGGCCATAAAGACAGCCAAAAGAATAATGGTTTTCTTCCACAACGCGGCATACTTTGGATCATGTGCCGCAATTTTGACAATTTTCTTGATTTCATCCAGCATGGCTATCCGTTTCCGCCAGATATTTTTCCTTGTTGGCCGTTCTGGCTATTTTACCGCTGCTGGTCTTCACCAGCCAGAAGCCATTGACCAGGTAAACCTGTCGTAAGGCAACCGCTGTGCTTTGCGTGACCATCCGGCGGATCTGTTCAGTCACCTGCTGCTCGCGGCCGGCATATTCCGGCTCCAGTTCAGCAATCACGACCACATCCTCGGTGCCTTTTTCTTCATTAAATACGCCAAACGCCACGCACCTGCCGGGATGCACGCCCTCGATTTCGCTCACCACGTTTTCAATATCCTGCGGGTAGACATTCTTGCCGCCCACGATGATGAGATCCTTTTTGCGCCCGCTGATGTACAGTTCGCCATCAGCCAGGTAGCCAAGATCACCGGTCATGAACCAGCCATCGATGAAGGCGCTCCGCGTGGCATCTTCCCGGTTAAAATAGCCGGATAACATGCAATTGCTTTTTACGATAATTTCTCCCACATGCCTTTCCGGCAGGTCGCATCCCTGGGGATCGATGACCCTCACCTGCGTGTTATCAATGGGTTTGCCGGCGGAAACCGCAACGACTGTTGCCCGGCCAGCGGCTGCTTTTTTCGCGATTTTTTCTTTCTGAAATGCTTCCTGGTCGATTTCATCATAAGTTACGGGGCTTTCGATGCCGCCCTGCGTGACTGCGAAAACATTTTCAGCCATGGCATAACAGGCCGCGATGGCGGATGACTTCAACCCATAGGCGCTAAATCTTTGCACGAAGGCCTGGTGGCTGGTTTGCCGCATGGGTTCGGAGCAATTGATCACAGCGCGCATCGTGCCCAGGTCAACGTCATCCAGGTCGGAAGGACGAATTTTCTGGGCGCAAAAATTGTAAGCGAAGTTGGGCAGCCAGCATAAAGTGCCGTTATATTTGGAAATTGCCTGGAAAAGACGGTGTGGCGCGCGCACCCACTCGAATGGGGACATGAGCACGAGCGGTATATTATACAAGATCGGCATGAGAAAGCAGGCAATCAAGCCCATATCATGATACAACGGCAGCCAGCTGACAATGACGTCTTCCTGACCCAGGCGAATCGCTTGAGAATAACAATCCAGCTGGTTGAAAACAGCCTGGTGTGAAAGCGCCACACCCTTTTGCAAGCCGGTCGAGCCGGACGAGTGCTGCAGGAGCACGACACTTTCCGGCGCGCATTCCAGCCCAAGCCATACGCATTCCTCCGTTTCCGGCGGTTGCGGGCTGTTTTCGATTTCATGGGTGAACAAGATCGCTTTGATGAAGGTGTTGGCTGCGTGGATTTCCTCCAGTTCAGCGGCGAAATCTTCATAGGTAATGAGCGCGGCCGGCCGGGTGTCCTCAAATAAAGCTACCAGATCCTTGCGGTATTTATCGGGCAGTAATTTCTCGGTCAGGAACGGCATGATTGAAGGGATCGACCCGTTCAGGATGACGCCAAAGTAAGCATACAACAACTCGATGCTCTGTTGGAGAATCAATATAACCACTTCCCCCGGAGCAATGTCCTTGCCCTGCAAGACTGTCAGATAACGCTGCGCGCCGTTCAACAAATGCTGATAGGTCAGATGTACATCCTCTTCACCGGTTTTCAGGAAGTGGATGATCTGCTTGTCAGGGTTCTCTTTAAGCAGTTCTTGCAGCCGGGTAGAAAAATTACACACTTAACTCCTGCGAGAAATGACCATATCCGCGAGCTGGTTGAGGTTATCGAAGGTATCCGCACTGAGTTCAAAATCCTCAATTCGCACGCCGAACATCCCCTCGACCATCAACGCCAGATCGACCAGGCTGAAGGAATCGATCAGACCGCTGGAAATCAACGCTTCATCCGCGGCAATTTTTCGCGCGGGATCTTTTAACACCTCCACGCTGATCCTTTTTCCCAATTCGGCGATGATTTCTGCTTTATTCATATTTAATAACCTTTTAATCCTTTCCAAAGCGAATCCAGCGTTCCCAAGGCATAAGCGCTGCGTTCCGTCCAGGCGTCCACAGAAATATGAAAACCGTCATTCCTTTCCGGGTCCATGCCATTGTGCGGCAGTGCCTGGGCGGCCTTCCACCAGTTATACAGCGGCAGGTCATATTCATAGGCCAATTCAGCGATGATCAGATTGAGCTGATGGTTCCCTTCTACGTTATCCGCCTTGGTGACCAGGATCGGAACGGTGCCGTGCGCCATGATGGTTTCCAGTACCATGCGCAGGTATTTTTCATATTGATCGGGCGGAGTAACATCCGGCCACCAGCGCTCAAAAGCCACAAAAGCGAAGCTCGGGTTGGCCAGGCGCAGCTCACAAACCAGCGGGCTTTCATTTGATTGGCATTCCAGCGGGTCCGCTTGCAGAGGCGATAAGGCGGCGGCCACGTTCAAGCCCTGTTCGATAGCTTTGCCATCCCGATTATGAAAACCTTTGAAATTATCGATTGTTTCCTGCCAGTTTTGCTGGCTTTCGCCCAGAAAATACCGGTTCAGGTCATATAAACCCATGAAAGATTCTTTGACGTTCTGGCAGTCCCCTATTTTGGAGAAAGCGTTCGGATTGACTCCCAATTGCTGCCCAAGCTGATAAATTTCGCGCGATTTGTTGGTTACCTGCGGGATGATCGGCCAATCCTGCCAATCCTCGGGTTTCAGGCGCGTATCAGGTGTGGCCGTGAACACCGCGGTTGGCTCCAGCGTGGGCGTTTGAGTGGGAGGAATGGTGGGCGTCGCGGCGACCTGGCTGGCAGTCGGTTGGACTGCGACTACAATTTCTTTCGTATTCTGCCCGGCGCAAGCGCTAGCAATGATTGTCAAAGATATGGATAAATTTAAGAGCGCGAATTTTCTTTTATTATTATTTTTCATCTTCCAGCAATTCACAGTGATCCCCGATCAGCGAGGATATCCTTTCTGCTAAAATCTCTTCTCCGGTGCGATCCAAATGAATCGCGCTGTTGGTGAAATTGCTCTCCGGAACAATATCCCACAAATCATAATAGGCGATGCCCGAATCGTCCATCGCGTTTTTCATCCATACGCGGTATTGGTCATACGCCCAACGCGGATAATAGTAATTGTAGCGGATAGCGCTGTTCTTTCCAGCACTGATCAGGATGGGTTCATTGACAACCATAAAATCCATTAGAACATTTTTTTTCACTGTTTTTTGGATGACTTCCAGCGCCAGCTGGCTGGTATCCAATTCCGGAGCTGAGAAATCATGAAAAGAATCATCCGCTTCAAAATCACGCTGCGCCGGCGTGTACTCCAGCGGATAATCCTGGTCGATGCCGGTGGCGCTCCAAAGCAGCCCGTAGAATTGCAGACGGATCAAGTCGGCCAATTCCCGCCGGCGGGCAATCAGCGTAAAGTCCAACCAGTCGACCGGCAGTTTTTCAAAATCCAGCCCATAACGTTCAATCAGGTCATTCACCGCCAGGGCATTGTTGGCTACCAGCGGGGTCTCCAATTGCGCGGAACGCGGCAGGGATTCGAGCGTGACCATCCAGACAATCAGGTCCGCTTCCAGTTTATTTGCCCGGTCGATGATCAACAAATCTTTGAGGATTGAAAGACTCGGATAACCCAGGTTGAAAACGCGAAGGTTTTTTCCGCCGCAGGCAATTCCTTTTTGATCCAGGATACCCGCCAGGGTTTCTGCGGGTTCTTGCAAGAAACCCCAAACCGATGAATCGCCAACCACGAGCACGCGGTACTCATCTGCCGTTTTGTCAGCCGCGCTGAGTTGATGCGATGCGAACATGCCGTCCAGGTTATACAGGCTCAGGTTATAGGCAGCTGCGGGATTTTCTCCGAACGGGAAGCGCTGCCTGCCATGGAACACGGAATTGTACAGGCTGATGCTGCCAACAGGCAGCCGGTTGAGAGCAATGAAGGCATAATTAACAACAACCACCAAGAGCAGCGCTTTGATCAGGATTCGCAATATCACCGGCGCTTTCTTCATGCTTACAGGCCTCCGAATAACATCTTGAACACAGCCAGCGAAGCAACCGGCTCAGGCAGCGCGAACCAGATCCAACCCAACGCGATGAAATTAAATGTCAGAAATACCGAAGCGTATTGGCGTAGCTTCAGCAAAAAAGTATTTTGCGCAGCTCCCGTTTGCGTTTTTAACTTACGCCACTCCGCCCAGCGATTGTGAATGAATAATCCGAAACCATTCCAGGCGCCCCAGATCAAGAAATTCAGGCTGATACCGTGCCACAAAGCGATCAACAGCATGGTGGTGATTTGGGTGAACAATATGATCCAGGCAGCGGGAATTGGTCGTTTGCGCGTGCGCAGCCAACGGGTTACAGGATTGAAATAATAAGCCCGAAACCACTGCGTCAGGGTAATATGCCAGCGATTCCAAAACACCGTCACATTCCCGGCGCGATAAGGTTGTTTGAAATTTTCAGGAAGTTGAAGGCCGATCAAACGGGCGATGCCAATGGCGATGTCAGTATAGCCGCTGAAATCGAAATATAGCCGGAAAGCGTAGGCGTACACCATCACCCACAACCAAAGCGGGCGGTTTACCTGCAGCGCGGAGCTGCTGTTGATGGCGATCAAAGCCAGGCTGTCTGCCAGGATGAATTTATAGAATAAGCCGCGCGCGATCCTGCCGCTGCCCGCCAAGATATCATCTTCTGCCAGGGAGTTACCGCGCTGCTCCAGTTCTTTCTCGAAATGATCCAGGCGGTCGATCGGCCCGGCGGTGAAAGCCGGAAAAAAGGTAATGTAAATTATGAATTCCCTTAATCCGGTGCTCATTTCTCTTCCGGATTGCCATTCCCGCAGCACGTGCATCAGGCGGAATGCAAAATAAGAATATCCCACCCAGGCAATCTCTCCGGCGTTGGCCAGGCTGACGGTCTGCCCATTGAACCGGCGCAGGAATTCACTGAGTTTTAAAGTCAAAGGCGGATACTTGAGCATGATTAAAACAGCGATCAGTACAATAAGGGCGAACAGTGCCTGGAATCCCCGACCGCACGGTTGTTTTTTTAACAGCCAGAGTCCTCCTGCGGCGATGACCCAGAACAGCACGACTTTCCAAATCTCCGGCGGGTTGACGAACCTGGCGACAGCTTGAATCCCCAAGTAACGGAGCAGGCTGACCAGCAGCACCAGTGAGATGGCGGCCAGGGCAGCAGTTATATTCTCCCGTTTCTGCAAGCTGTCCTTGGGTGAAACAATCCTCCATATGAATACAGACATGGCTATCAACAGGGATGGGAGCCAGAACTCCAGCGAGCGGATGGCAGAAACCGGCTGCAGCCAAAATACAAACAGCAAGCTGGCAAACATGATCAACCAGCTTGAGAGATTCCTGTCCCGAATGAAGCGGGCAACGAGCGCGATCAGGGCAAAAACAGCGATGTGCGTTAGTGTCATTAAAAACCCTGGTAAATCCAGAGAGGAGCACTGTCAGAGGTGAAAATGATCAAGCCAATGATCAGGAGGCAGATCAGGATTGCCCACAGATTCTCTTTTTTTCGATCAATCATTACTTATAAGAACATACCCGCCACTGTCCGTCTTCCATGGCCATGGTATAGGTGCGCTGGCTCAGGTCGATCGCCCGAATTTCGTCATTGTAGGTCAGATCCAGGCTG
>CAZDUN010000095.1:7134-8861 GCA_964508615.1 uncultured Pelolinea sp.
CTGCCGCTGCATACCACCAGCGCGTTATCGCCATCCTGGCCGCTTTGCTGGCATTGCACGTTATTCAAGGCGGCACCCACGGACATCAGCGCGTCAACTTCCAGGATGGCCTGTTCTTCCCAGGCTTTGCAGGTCAATGAAATAACCGTGTCTTTATCTTTTTCAGCAAGCGCTTGAAGGTAAGCCAGGGTGGCATCCGCCGCTAAAGCGGACGGTTTACTGGCGCAGGCCGAAAGAAAGGCTGCCAGCAGCAACATTGAAATCAGGATTCTATTCATTCTCATGCGGAAATAACTCCTGTGTGTTTTTATACAACTGGGTAATTATAAATAAAAAAGCGGAGGTGTAAACAGCGTATATCCCTCCGCTTTCAATTTATTTATCTTATTTCAGGCTTAGATATCTTTTCCGTAAATTCTGTGGTTCTTATAGGGCTTCACGCCCAGGTTGAAAAGGTCTTTGCGCATTTCTGTGGCAGTTTCGGCGACCTGGGTCAGTTCACCATGCCTGAAATTGAAAGCATGGGCGGATTTAAAAATCTCGGAGAACAGCAAAGCGTTGCCGCCGCGGCCATGCAGTTCCGGTAAAATCCCGATGCCGTTGAAAGATACCCAGTCGGTTTTCTTCAGTTCACGCAGGTAAGATACAAGCGCCATGGGCGAGAGGCGCCCCTGATATTTTTGCAGCGCGGCAGAGATATCCGGGAAGGCCAGCAGGAAACCAACCACTTCATCTTTATAGGTAATAACTTTCAACAGATCCGGCACCGCCACGACCATGATATTGTTGAGCACAAATTTGATCTCGTTATCGGTCAGCGGATAATATTCCCAGTTATTGATGAAGGACTTGTTATAGGCTTGACCGATACGCCAGGCCCATTTCTTCAATTCGCTTTTATTCTTGAAGCGCTCTACCTTGAAGCGGCCTTGTTCTTCCACTCGCCTAGCAACCTCAACCACTTTTTCAGGCAGCTTGAAATTGGGGATATCCGCGTAACAAGATACCCAATCCACAGTCTTCTTAAAACCCATTTTTTCCACGAATTTGGGGTAATTCGGCAGGTTGTAGTTCATCATGGTCATCATCTGGCGTTTATCGAAGCCTTCCACCAGAAAGCCATAGCCATCAAAAGAGGATAACCCCTTGGGGCCCAAGATATGGTTCAGCTTGCGCTTTTTCGCCCATTCAAAGCCATGGTTGAATAATTTCTCCGCCACTGAATAATCATCCACGCTTTCAAAAAGATAAAAACAGGCTTGTTTTTTATCATGGTAGCGATTGGATGGTTTGTTCTCCAAAAATCCGATGCGGCCAACCATCTCGCCGTTTTCGCGGGCAACGAAAAATTCCGCTTCGGAATGTTCATAGAAGGGATGCTTTTGGCCATTCAGCATTAATTTGATATCGGATAAAATCGGCGGCACCCATTCTTTTACTCCCTGGTAAATCTTAAATGGGAATTCGACAAATTCTTTTACCTGTTTTTGTGAGGTGGTATCCACTTTCTCGATCGTGACCATATGATGACTCCTGCCTGAATGATATTTTTCCAGTATACACCCAATCATTTTTTTCTTTAGTGATACTATTAACACGAGGTTTAATACAAAGAGGCGGTCTCAAGGAGATTTTTATGACTGAAATACTAATCAAGGAAATCAATGAACAACCCCACATCATCCAGAAATTGATAGATTCAGAGTATTCAGAATTAAAGAAAATTG
>CAZDUN010000096.1:0-8847 GCA_964508615.1 uncultured Pelolinea sp.
GACGTGGCTTCAGCGGCGTCAGCGAAGAGGAAGCAACGCGGCGCTTCATGCCGATCAACTGCATCAGCTGGATGGTCGGGCATCTGGCCTGGCATGAGCAGTTATACTGGCTGACGCGCGTGCAAGATACCACGCCATTTCCGGAATTGAACGAACTGGCCGCCTTCCAAGGTCCAGCCAGCCAGCCATCTTTAAAAACCATGATCGATCTCTGGGAAAAGGTAACCAGCGAGGTTGATCTGTATTTGGAAAAACTTACCCAAGATGACCTGGCAGCCAACGTGGTGGTGAAAGGCAAAGAACTGCCAATCAATAAGGGCACCATGCTGACGCGCGTGATTTACCATTATTGGTATCATACCGGCGAAATGCAGGCGGTGCGTCAACTGCTGGGGCACAGCGGATTGCCGGATTTCGTGGGCGACGGGATCGAAACCGCGGGAAGATTCCACCTCGATTAATTGCTCAACGAAGCGAAAAACCATTATTAAGGTAAATGAAATGGCAGATAAAGTACTCGTGTATCTATATTTGATCGGGGTGCTATCCGCATACCTGGTGCGCATTCCCTCGGTGATATTAAACGCGCGCACCAGCAGCAAACGCGACCGGCTGAGCCAGGCACAGCGCATGAAACAGGAAGGTTACCTGGTCAGTTTTTTGATGTTGTTCTGGTTCGCGGCTGCTTTGGTGCTGCCGCTGCTGCATGCTTTCACCGATTGGTTCGCGAAACTCAATTATTCCCTGCCGGCCTGGTGCGGCTATGCCGGCTGCGCGATATTTGTTCTCCTGTTGTTGATCCTGGGGCGGGCGCACATAGACTTGAGCCGCAACTGGTCAGCGGTGGTGCAGATCAAGGAAAAACAGCAGCTGGTTACCAACGGCATCTATCACTTTACTCGGCACCCCATCTACACCGCGCACCTGCTGTGGGGTTTGGCGCAGGTGTTGATGGTCAATAACTGGCTGGCAGGTTTTGCGGGTTTCGCGGCCATTGTGTTGATCATGGTACTGCGCATACCCAGGGAAGAAAGCCTGCTGGTGGAGCAATTTGGCGAAGCGTATAAAAGCTACATGGCGGAGACCGGCGCGCTGCTGCCGCGGCTGAAGAAATAAGCCAGATATCCAATACCAAGTTGAGCGCCGCGCGGTTATGATTGCGGCGGATGCGGTTTTCAGGAAAAGCGCAATACCGCCAGCGCCTAAGTTTCTTCCGTGATCAGGAACACGGAAGTGTGCTGCTTGACGGGTTTGACCACTTTCACTGCGATTTCCTGACCTTTTTGCGCGGTTTCAATGGATTCATGCTCCAGCTGAAGGGAGGTGATCTCCTGTGAAAAATCGGAACCGTGACCAAGGAAGTGGACATGGTCCCCTTTGCGCAAAGTATCACTCAGCAGAATGGCGGCGACGTTGATACGGTCAAAGTAATGTGTTACTTCTCCTACACGTTTGCCGGACATGGCCTTATCCTCCTAAAATAACCATTCATTAATCATTATATAAGGAAATCAGTCCTTTCAAATTGATTTAGAATAGACAACTATGGACGCGATAATCGTAAAAAATTTACGTCGGGAATTCAAGAGCAGCGAAGGCATTGTCAAACGCAAGGTCAAGAAAGTGGTGGCGGTCGAGGATGTATCCTTTGAAATCCGCCAGGGCGAATTGTTTGGCCTGCTGGGTCCGAACGGCGCCGGCAAGACAACCTCGGTAAAAATGCTGACAACCCTGTTGATCCCCAACGGAGGCAGCGCCACCATTCTGGGGATGGACGTGGTCAAAGACGCCAACAAACTGCGCGCGCATATCGGCTTCATTTTCGGCGGGGAACGCGGGCTTTACTGGCGGCTTTCCGGTTTGGATAACCTGCGTTACTTCGCCAGCCTGTATTACGTGGACAGCCAGGTGGCAAAAAAGCGCATCCCGGAATTGCTTGAACTGGTGGGCTTGAATGGGCGTGAGCGCGAAAGGGTGGAAGGCTATTCGCGCGGCATGCGCCAGCGCCTGCATATCGCGCGGGCGCTGCTGCACGACCCCGAGGTGCTGTTCCTGGATGAACCCACCATGGGCCTGGACCCGGTGGGCGCGCGCGAACTGCGCACGGCAGTCAAGAATCTGCAATCCGCCAACAAGACCATCCTGCTGACCACGCATTACATGTTCGAAGCGGACGCGCTGTGCCAGCGTATCGCTGTCATCAACAAAGGCAAGATTGTGGCGCTGGATACGCCCGGAAAGTTAAAGGAAAATGTCCAGGATCTTTCGGTGGTGGAGGTCGAAGTGTATGGCATTCCGCCGGAATATATCGAAAAACTCAAGCGGCAGGATTGGGTGGTGGAGGTATCGCTGGAGAACCGCGACCAGGTGCAGGTGCTGCAGGTGCACACCCCCAAAGGGGCGGAGGCCGTCCCGGTGCTGGTGGAGAACCTGAACGGGCTACGGCTGGGCAAGATCATCACGCGCGAACCGACCCTGGAGGATGCCTACGTGCGCCTGGTGGGAGGGACGGAGTAAGATGAAGCGCTTACGAAAGAATCTGAGAATCATGCTGCTGGCGTTTGAAATCGAGATGCGCCAGAATCTGACCGATGGTTTTGTGGTCTTTGGCATCCTGATCCAACCGTTAATCGTGGCTTTTATGGCGCTGTGGATGTTGAAAGGCAAAGGCCCGGATTATGCCATCTTCGTGGTGGTCGGCTCGGGCATGACCGGATTGTGGACCACATTGCTGTTCAACGGCGGCAACAGCATCACCGGCGAGCGCTGGAATGGCACGCTGGAACCGCTGGTGGCCTCACCGGCCTCGCTGCGCATTGTCGTGTTTGGCAAGGTGCTGGCCAACGTGGCCCAATCGCTGGGTTCGATGATCGGCAGCTACCTGCTGATCTCGCTGATCCTGGGCTATCCGCTGACACTGGAGCGGCCGGTGTTGTTCTTTATTTCATTATTTTTCACTGTAATGGCCCTGGTCAGTTTTGGGTTGATCCTGGCGTCATTTTTCATCCTGATCCCGGATTTCGCGCGCATGGTCAACACGCTGGAATTCCCGATTTACATCTTGTGTGGCTTTCTGTTTCCGATCGCGCTGCTGCCGGGTTGGACAACTCCAATTTCTTATCTATTGTCGCCTTATTGGGCAGCCCAGGCGCTGCACGGCGCGGCGCAGGGCAGCCTGACGACCGGGCAGATCATGGGAGACTGGGCCTTGATGCTGGCTTTCAGCCTGGCCTATATCCTTGCGTCAGGCAGGCTGTATCGCGTGATCCTGCGCAAAGCGTGCGCGGACGCCACGCTGGATATTATGGGAAGCTGACATGCTGAACCGTATTCTCGACAATACCCGCATCTTTTTTGAGGGCGCATATTATTCATACCGCGCGCTGTTCCGCTGGTTGAATCCGGCCACCTACCTGGCTTCCAAGGTGTTCGCCCCGCTGACCATGATGATTTTCTTCGTGTACATCGGCGCGTACGCCAGCGGCAGCAACAGCGCTTCGTTCTACGTGATCGGCAATTCGCTGATTTTTGCCGCTTCCAGCGGCATCTTTGGGGTGACCATGAGCGTGGGCGGTGAGCGCTGGACGGGCACGCTGCCATATTTGTTCGGGTCGCCGGCTAACCGCGGCGCGATGTTCGTGGGGCGGGCGGTCATGCACATCCTGGACGGCATGTTGGGCGTGTTCATCGGGCTGGGTTGGGGCATCCTGCTGTTCGGGCTGGACCTTTCGCGCAGCGACCCGCTGGCTTTGATCGTGACCATCCTGATCACCACCTTCAGCACTTCCGGTTTGGGCTTGTTGATGGGCTGCCTGAGCCTGATCACGCGCAACGTCATGTTGGTGAACAACACGGTCTATTTCGCGCTGCTGGTCTTTTCGGGCGCGAACATCCCGGTGGAGCAACTGCCCGGGTGGATGCAGGTGATTGCCAACGGACTTCCGCTGACGCGCGGGGTGGCTTGCACGCGCATGATCGTGGCTGGGAGTTCCTTGACTGAGATTATGCCCTTTTTAAGGGAAGAAATGCTGATCGGGATTATTTTGACCATCCTCGGGTATTCCCTCTTTAAAGTGTTCGAATTTCAAGCAAAAAAGTTGGGCACGTTGGATATTTTTTAGATACAATTCCAGTATGCCTGAAAAACCGATTTACCTGGATTACAACGCCACCACGCCAATCGATCCACAGGTGGCGCAAGCCATGCTGCCATTCCTGTATGGCAATTTTGGCAACCCCTCCAGCAGCCACGCCTATGGCGTCGAAGCGAAAATGGCAGTGGAAAAAGCGCGCCGCCAAATCGCGGACATGTTGGGCTGCCGGGCGGAGGAGATCATTTTCACCAGCGGGGGCTCCGAATCGAACAACCTGGCGATCAAAGGCGCGGCGCTTGCGCGGCGCGGGCAGGGCAACCACATCATCACCAGCGCCATCGAACATCCGGCAGTGCTGGAAGTATGTGCCTACCTGGAGACGCAGGGCTTGCGCGTCACATACATCCAGGTGGATGAAACGGGCTTGATTGATATGGAGGCGTTGGAAAGAGCCATCGGCCCGCAAACGATTCTCATTTCGGTCATGCACGCCAATAACGAAGTGGGCACCATCCAGCCAATCCGGGAAATCTCACAACTTGCGCATAGCCATGATATCCTGTTGCATACCGATGCGGCCCAATCCATTGGAAAAATAGCGGCAAAAGTGGATGAGCTGGGCGTCGATCTGCTCTCGATCGCCGGTCACAAACTGTACGCGCCCAAAGGCATCGGAGCGCTGTACATCCGCACGGGCACTGAATTGCAGAAGCTCATGCACGGCGCGACGCACGAAAGCAACCTGCGCGCGGGTACTGAAAACGTGCTCGAGATCGCCGGTCTGGGGGGCGCTTGCGAGCTGGTCGGAAGACATCTGGATGAGTATGCTGCTCACATGCGAGAAATGCGCGACCTGCTGGAAAGTCAGATCTTGGCGGAATTTCCCTGGGCGAAAGTGAACGGCCATCCCGAAAAACGCTTGCCGAATACAAGCAACATCAGTTTCAGGAACATCGAAGCTAACACCATTCTGTCCGAGATGGCGGGTGTGGCGGCTTCCGCAGGAGCGGCCTGCCATGCCGACCAGGTGGACGTCTCGCATGTGCTGCAGGCCATGCGCGTTCCGCTGGAGTACGCCATGGGCACCATCCGCTTTTCGGTGGGCCGCGGCACCAGCGCGGAGGAGATCGAGAAAGCCTTTGATGAAATCCGGCGCGTCATTCACAACCTGCAGCCTGAATCACCGGCGCAGGAAGTGAAAATGGATGAAAAAGAAATCCGGCTGACCCAATACACGCACGGGCTGGGCTGCGCCTGTAAATTGCGTCCGCAGCTGCTGGAAAAGGTGCTGAAAGATCTTCCTGTTTCACAAGACAAGCGCGTGCTGGTGGGCACGGAAACTGGCGACGACGCGGCGGTCTTCGCGCTCAACGAGGAGCTGGCGTTGGTGCAGACGGTGGATTTCTTCACGCCCATCGTGGACGACTCCTACCAGTTCGGGGCGATCTCGGCGGCAAATTCGCTGAGCGACGTGTACGCCATGGGCGGCACGCCGTTGTTCGCCTTAAGCGTGGTGGCCTTTCCGGGCAACCGGCTGCCGATTTCGGTGCTGGGTGACATCCTGCGCGGGGCGGCGGATAAGGCCGCTGAAGCCGGCATTGCCATCATCGGCGGGCATACTGTGGACGATAATGAACCGAAGTTCGGCCTGGCAGTGACTGGATCATTGAATCCGAAACACATACGCACCAACGCCGGGGCGCAGGCAGGCGACAACCTGGTTCTAACCAAACCGCTGGGGACGGGCGTCCTCTCTACAGCTTTGAAGCAGGGAGCGGTCAGCGCTGAAGAAGCGCAGGAAGCGATCACCTGGATGGCCAAACTGAACCGCGCGGCGGCCGAGGCCATGCAGCTCAGCGGCGCGCATGCCTGCACGGATGTGACCGGTTTCGGCTTGTTGGGGCACCTGCTGGGCATGATGCGCGCTTCGCGCACCCGCGCGGTGATTTTTGCGGAAAAAGTGCCGTTGATCAGCCGGGCGTACGACCTGGCAGCCGCCGGGATCGTACCGGGGGGCAGCAAGAACAACCTGGAATATACCGCCCCATTTGTCGAATATGATAAAGGCGTCAGCGGGACAGTCCGCAGCCTGCTGAACGACGCGCAGACCTCTGGCGGGCTGCTGGTCAGCCTGCCGGAGAAGCAGACCGGTGCATTCCTCAACGAAATGAAATAAAGGAAGGAGATGGCAGTGGTGATCGGCAGGGTCGCGGATATCAAACCCGACTCCAAATTCATCAGCGTTCAGTGAAACTGCCCCCAAAAAATTGAAAACATCATTCGTCAAATTGACCTCCGCCCTGAAACTCCTGTTCACGGCAGCGATTTGGGCATCCACCTTTGTGCTGGCGCGCATACTCGTGCAGGAAATGGGGCCGATCACCATGAGCGGCGTGCGCTTCTCCACGGCGGGTTTGATCCTGGTGCTGTATTTAAAAAGCCGGAAATTCGATTTTTCATCTCTGAATAGCCATTGGTTGAAATTAATCGGGTTGGGATTGTTATCTTTCTCAATCGGGAACGCCTGCACCTATTTCGCCTTGCAGTATCTTCCTTCCACGACCGTCTCCTTTCTTATGAGCTTCGTGACGCCGTTGGTGCTGATCATGGGCATCACCTGGCTCAAGGAAATACCCGGATGGCTGCAGTGCCTGGGAATTCTTATCGCGATGACCGGCACGGTGCTTTACTTCTATCCGCAGCCGGTTCCCAGCGGAAATTCCGGCTTCTGGGTGCTTGTTTGCGGGATCATCGGTTTTGCCGGTTACACCATTTTGGGGCGCTTCATGGCGCGCGACCGCCAGGTGCATTTTCTTGCGCAAACGGCTTTTCCGCTGCTGATCGGGGGCGGGGTTACGTTGATGCTCGGCTTGTTCGTCGAAGGACTGCCGGCATTTTCACCAAAAGCAGGAATGATCATGGCATGGTTGGTGGCAGTCAATACAATATTGGGTTACATTCTCTACAATCAGGCCATCATGCATCTGACCGCCATCCAGGTCAACGTGATTCTCAACCTTTCACCATTTTTCACTGCCCTGATTGCCTTCTTCATGCTGGGTGAGACGATCCGCCCGCATCAAATCGCAGCCATGCTGGTGGTCTTTGCGGGAACATTGCTGGCGCAGCTGCCGCGAAAACTTCCCCGCGGAATGGCTGCAGACGGTTGAGAGCAAGGTTGGATATATTAATAATAGTCATATAAATTGTAAATCAATCCATGATTACCATTGAAAAAAAGAGGTAGTCATGAAAAATACACATTTTGCTTTATTGATCGTCTCGGCCCTGCTCCTGGGCGCTTGCGCCAGCGCGGCGCCAGCGGCTGAAACCGCTGAACCTGTCGTAGTGGAGGAACAAGCCGCTGCCGCAATGGAAACGCCAATGGTTGAAGAGGCAGCTCCGGCAGCCGAATCCGAAGCGGATTCCGCAGTAGAAGCTGTGAGCTTCAGCCAGGATGTCTGGCCGATCCTGGAGAAATATGCCCTGGCCGCGCATGGCGGGAAAGGCGGTGTTTTTCTGGAGAGCTATGACGATATCCTGAAATATGTCAGCCCAGGCGACCCGGAGAACAGCATGCTGTATAAGGCGTTGATCGGTGATGGCATGCAGCGCATGCCGCCGGACACGCCCCTGCCGGATGAGTTGATCCAGACGATTTACGATTGGATCCAGCAAGGCGCGCTAAACAATTGATAGAATTTCTTTGAATGGACAGGCCAGGTAGAAAAACCTGGCCTTGATGTTTAATTTCAGAGATCAATATGTGATTCAATGTGTGTCATGCTGAGCGGGCGGAGCGAAGTATCTCGGCTTGCAAGCCGAGATTCCTCACTTCGTTCGGAATGACATTACAAGGGTGAGGGGCATTGGCCGATTGGCCGAGATTCCTCACTTCGTTCGGAATGACATTACGAGGATGAGGGGCATCGGTCGGCAAGCCGAGATTCCTCACTTCGTTCGGAATGACATTACAAGGGTGAGGGGCATCGGCCGGTTGGCCGAGATTCCTCACTTCGTTCGGAATGACATTGCTGGAGTGAAAGACATCGGCCGGGAATCCGGGATTTCTCTACACGTTGCGTTGGGGGTGGGTGCTTGTGGTAAAAAATGACCGTTACAATGTCATCCTGGCGAGCGAAGCGAGGAAGGATCTCGGCTATCCATCAAAGTGGCTATACAAACCAGTCCCTTGAAAGATCATGCCAATCTGGATTTATTGATTCTATCAACGCAACCTTTTTTTCCCGCCTCCAACCCTTCAATTGCTTTTCACGGAAAAGGGCCTCATTGATATTATCCCCCATTTCGTAATAAACAAGGTTCTTTATGTTGTACTTGGATGTAAATCCTTTGATTTTTCCATTCTTGTGTTCTATTATTCGTCTGATTAAATCATTGGTAACGCCGATATACAAAGTTCGCGAAACATTCGCCATAATATAGACGCAGTAATTACGCATGCAAAAATTTTACTACTGCCCGGGATTCCCTCCCCGAGGGAGTTCTTCGCGATCCCCGCGGTTGGAATGACACCGCTGGAGGCGAGGGTCATCGGCCGGCCAGCCTAGATTCCTCACTTCGTTCGGAATGACAATGATGGGGTATCGGGGTGATGGCTGACTGGCCGGGATCCTTCGGGGGCTGCGCTCCCTCAGGATGACAATGAACACGACGAGATTCCCTCCCGAGGGAGTGCTTCGCGATCCCCGCGGTTGGAATGACACCGCTGGAGGCGAGGGTCATCGGCCGG
>CAZDUN010000097.1:0-8841 GCA_964508615.1 uncultured Pelolinea sp.
CGGGACTCACCAACACCTTCAACAACAACGGCGCGCTTTTACAGGGCGCGTACCCCGGCATGGTGATCTATTCCTACGGCGGCATTTCACTGAATTCCCTGGAAGCATCGAATAACCTGGCTGCCGGAGCCCACCTCAAAAATAACGAAGCCACCATTTCAGCCAGCCCCATCACCATCATCGATGGCCGTTTCGACCGGAACCAGGGTTCGGGGCTGCTGGCCTATTCCAAAGGCATCATCACGCTCAACGGGGTCACGGCGTCCTATAATTCCCTCACCAGCAGCGATATCATTCTGGAAGGCGAAACCGTCTATGAGCGGCTCACGTCCATCAGCACCTACGACAGCTGGTATTTCCAGGTCGAGACCAGCACGCATGTCAACATCATCCTGGAAAGCATGGAGTTCGACGGTTTACTGGAGCTTTATGATGAGGCCGGCAACCTGATCGCCTCCAACGACAACGGCTATAGTGAGGTGGACGCTCAAATCGAGATGGACCTGACCAGCGCAGGAAAATACTTCATCCACGTGCTGGCCGCAGATGAGAACCACGGCAATTACACTATCTCCATCAACGACGAGACACACGCTTATAAAACCTACTTTAATTTCTACGGCGCTTTGATCGATAACACTGCCGGCAGCGCAGCCGTTTTGATCAATAAAACCGCTAAAACACCCTGGAACGCCTTTAACGATAATAACTACAGCGGCATCGAAGTGAAATCCGATGGCGCCATCACCATCACCAACCTGACCGCTTCGGACAACGGCGATACAGGCGCCTATCTCTATAACGCCGACGGCAGCGGCGGCATTACCTTGCTCACTGCTGTAAGCGGCGTGCTCTCCAATTTCGACAGCAACAGCGGCTTGGGCCTTTCCGCGACTTCGAAAGGGAGCATCTCCGTCACCAACGTCAGCGCCAATACCAACGGCAGCGGCGGCGCGCGCTTAAATAACTGCATCCTCGACGGAGAATATTGCCTGGGCAACGGCACCGTGTTTGTGCGCTCGATCAATGCTGCCAACCAGTTCAACGCTAATAAATACTACGGTCTATACATCGCCGCCAGCGGCCTGGTCAATTTGACCGATATCCAGGCCGATGGCAACGGATACAGCGGCTTATACTTGAAGAACCAATACCCATTGAAGTCCGGCAGCGTAACGCTGCGCTCCACCAAAGGCCGCACCAACAGTTTTTCCGGCAACGGCTGGCTGAACCCGCAGGATTATTTTGGCCTGGAAATTTATTCCAACGGACTGATCACCCTGTACGGCGGCAACGTGGTCGCCAACTACGGCGGGGGAGCCAGGATTAGAAATGAAACCTCCACCATCACCAACGGCGTTTCCCTGTACGATACGAATTTCGAAGCCAATCAGGGCACTGGCCTGGAAGTGGATAGCAAAGGCGCGATCAATTTATTCGGCGCGCAGAGCCGCTACAATTCCATCAACAGCGGCGAGATCGACCTTTACGGCGAGACCATCTTTGAACACCTTACGCCCTACTATCAGGCTGATACCTGGTGGTTCAGCGGAAGCCTGGACGAAGCGGTGGATATCATCCTGGAAAGCGACGAGTTCGACGTGGTGCTGGAAGTTTACGACGAGAACGGCAACCTGATCGCCTCGGACGATGACAGCTACGGCGGCACCGACGCGCGCCTGACCTTCAACCTGCCCGCGGATGGCAACTACTACATCCGCATCAGTTCCAATAATGAAGAAACGGGCAATTACACCGTTTACCTGAACGACGAAAGCATGCTCAACCCCACCCAGTATCCGTTCGACGGAGCCGACCTGGATAACAGCTATGGAACAGGCAGCGTCGCGATCACCACCAGCGTTTTCAACCCGGCGGTTAATTTCTATCACAACAACCTCAACGGCCTGCTAATCACGACCAACGGCAGCGTCAGCCTGACTAACACCAGCGCCATGCAGAATGGCGAGGACGGGGTCAACATCGATGGCACCGGGGGCACCGGCAGCGTGACGATTAAAACGACCACCAAAACCACCACCAGTTCCTACAGCTACAACACCAAGTACGGACTGCGCGTTAACGCGCGCGGCAGCGTGGCCATCTCCAACGTCGGGCGCATGTTCCTGCGCGATAACGGTTACACCGGCGCGTACATCGACAACCAAACCGGCACGAACGCGTACGTGACCGTTTACAAGGCTGAAGTGAACCAAAACCTGATGAAAGGCCTGGAGATCTATTCCTCCGGTTACGTAACCCTCAACAACATCCTGGCAGTCAACAACGGCTCCAACGGCGTCTTCATCGACAACACCAGCGGCAGCGGTGTGGTCAGCATCCTGGGGACGCTGGGCGAAAACACTATATCCGATAACGGCGGGTCCGGCCTGGCGGTGTATTCCAATAGCACCATCACCATCGACAAGGTCATCGCTATCCAGAACGGCGGCAATGGCATGATCGTCAGCAACGACACGGGCAGCGGCGCGATCACCATCACCAACACCATCACGCGCCTGAACGCCCGCGACGGCCTGCAGCTCTACTCCGGCGGCCCCGCGGTTACATTAAGGTACGTGCAGAGCATGTCCAACGGCGTTGGGTATGATGGCGACGGGTTGTATATCGATATGCCCGATCCGGCTTACCTGAAGATCTACTACAGCACCTTCATCGGCAACGAAGGCAACGGGATCGATGTGATCGGCTTTGTGCCGGGTACGCCGCAATTGTTTACCGTGAGTTATTTCGGCAACGATACGGACATGGACGGCGACCCGAACTACCAGGTAACGCTGGATAGTTAGAAACGCAAATCCAGCAATAAGATAAAGAGACATACGGGATGAAGATTCCTCCTGTATGTCTTTTCTTTTAACTATTAATACTTAAAGATTCTCTACCCCTAAATAAGTGGCCTACATTAAGGTCTGGAATTGTAGGCCAGGCATTTATGCCTGGCAAAGCCACATCCCGAATTCGCCAACCATAAATGGGCGGCCTACATTATGGTTCGGATTTGTAGGCCAGGCATAAATGCCTGGCAAAACCACAATCGTATAACTTGGATTCGCCACCCATAAGTGGGTGGCCTACAACCCCGCGAGAGCGGGCAAATGGGTGGAGTTTGGATATGTAGGCCAAGTATAAATACCTGGCAAAGCTGCTACGGGAGCATAAAAAACAATTCCCACACGCTGGGCGCAACCTCTGCATAGGTCGAATTTATACCGGTGATCACGATCCAGGAGTTGCCGGGTTTGAGCGCCATGGGTTCGCCCGCGTCGTTGAAAAATTGCATCGGGTCGGAATCATTATCCGCCCGCCAGGTCCCTTCGAATACCTGGCCGTCGCGGAAGAAATACGCCGGCTTGCCCTTGTTGTTTTTAATGATATCAATGGTATGGCGGCTGGGCGCCAGTTCGGTATATTTGGCAAAAATGATGATCACGTTGGAAAAAACCAGTTGTTCGCCGGTGACTTTATCCACCAGTGGGATCATTTCGTACGTCTCATCGTTTTCATCTTCGAAATACTCGATCCAGCGCAGGTACTTGCCGCTGCCCTTGTCGTAACGCCATTCAGCCCGATTGTTGTAATTGAACAGGATATTGACCTGGTCGGCATACTTGCCGTGGTTGGGCACCACCTCGGAAAAGTGCATGCCCGGCAGGTCAGGCGCGCCATTTTTCAAGCCCAGCTCATCCACAAATTGCGTGAGCGCGGCGGAATTGGCATACACGCCCACCACGCTGTGCGTATCGGTGCCGACAAATGCCGGTTCAGGCGCTTCCAGGTTGGAAATGGCGTACTCGCCCAGCGTGGTGATGATCTCGGCGTCCGTGTCCTCATCGGCGCTGCCGTAGGCCAGGATGCCGCTATACATCGGCACCAGTTCCGCGTCCACGAAGCGGCCGGAACGCACCGGGCCGATCTCCGCGCAATCCTGACCGTAATAAACCGCCAAAAAACGGTTGGTGCCGTAACCGATGAAGTAATCGAAGACGATATCGGCAAAGGACAGGCCGGCATGCGGCCGCCCGTATTGCGGGTAGTTGGATACCTTCACCATCACCGGGCGGCGTTCCAGCAGGGCGGGGTCAGCTGCCGGCACGCCAGTCAATGGATTGATAACCGGTTCGGGGGTGGGGCTGGCCTGAAGGGTCGGCGCAGTTGTGGGGGTAATTTCAGCCGCGCCCGCCTGATCAGCATTGATCGCATTTTCGTCAGGATTATCCGCCAGCGGTTGGCAGGCAATCGCGATGATTGCCAGTAGAATGATCATGAATCGGCTTTTTTTGTACATGGGTTATTTTCCCTGCTGAAGCGATTATAAAAGATACTTGCTTTATACAAGATATCGATTCTTTAATATACCTGATGTGAGCATTATAATTTTTAATAATGGAAAAAGGTGCTATGAATCCAAAAATTCGTGTATTGATCGCCAAACCTGGGCTGGACGGCCACGACCGCGGCGCGAAAGTGATCGCGCGCGCGCTGCGCGACGCGGGCATGGAAGTCATCTACACCGGCCTGCGCCAGACTCCGGAGATGATCGCCGGCGCCGCGCTGCAGGAAGATGTGGACGCGGTGGGCTTGTCCATCCTGTCCGGCGCGCATATGACCCTGGTGCCGCGCGTGTTGGAACAGCTGAAGGCCAACGGGCAGGGGGAAATGTGCGTGTTCGTGGGCGGCATTATCCCGGATGAGGACGCGCGCGAACTGCAGCGCCTGGGCGTCAAGGCCGTTTACGGCCCCGGCACACCCACCAGTAAAGTCATCAACGACCTTCAAAACTTCATCAAACCAGCCTAACCAATCAAACACCAGGTACTGATCAATGGATATCCCCAGTCAAATTTTGAAAGGCAGCCGGCTGGCGCTGGCGCGCCTGTTGACCTGGATCGAAAACGACCTGCCGGAAGGGCAAGCCGCCCTGGACGCACTTTTTGCCCACACCGGCAAAGCTCACATCATTGGCATCACCGGCCCTTCCGGTTCAGGCAAGTCCTCGCTGGTCAACCGCCTGGCGCTGAAGCTGGTGGGAACACCCAATTCGCCACACTCCGTGGCAGTGCTGGCGGTCGACCCCAGCAGCCCATTCAGCGGGGGCGCTTTATTAGGCGACCGCGTGCGCATGCGCGACCTAATGGAGCATCCTGAAATCTTCATCCGCTCCACCGCCACGCGCGGGGCGCTGGGCGGGTTGGCGCGCGCCGCCGGGGAGATGACACTGGCGCTCGAAGCCGGCGGATTCGGTTTCATCCTGGTGGAGACAGCCGGCGCCGGGCAATCCGAAGTGGACATCGCCCGCCTGGCCCACACCACGCTGGTGGTCGAGGCGCCCGGGCTTGGGGATGACATCCAGGCAGCCAAGGCCGGCATTCTGGAAATCGCCGATATCCTGGTGGTGAACAAAGCCGACAAGAGCGGGGCTGAGGCGGCCGCCCGCTCGCTGGAAACGATGCTGGAGATCGGCGCGGAATGCGGCAGTTCTATAACGGATGATCCAAAAGAAAAATGGAAAGTGCCGGTGCTCAAAACCTCCGCGCTGAACGACGAGGGGATCGGCGGACTGGTGGAAACGATCCAACAGCACCGCACTTATCTGCAAAACAGCGGCGAGTGGCAGAGGCGCTCTCAGGCGCGCCTGGATGACCTGTTCGAGCGGCGGCTGCGCGAGCGCCTGTACAACCGCTGGCAGGGGCAGATCGATCCGCATGAATACCGCCAGGTTTTAAACGCCCTGCACGAGCGCAAACTCGCGCCTTTCCAGGCCTTAGAGCGGCTGGCCGGCTGAAATTTCTCCGTTTTTTGGCAAGATGGGGGTTTGTGGATTACAATTTATTAAATCATTTTTAATTCATTCAACCAGGAGAATTTTTGCCATTATGAAGCGAACTCCCATTGGCAGCTTGAAAGAGCATCTGAACGAGACTGTCACCATTCAGGGCTGGCTGCAAACCCTGCGCGACCAGAAGAACATGCAATTCCTGATTCTGCGCGACCGCACCGGCATGGCGCAAGTGGCGCATTACCGCCCGGCCAATCCCGAACTGGGCGGCTTGATTTCCGCTCTCAGCACTGAGAGCGCCCTGACCGTAACGGGCAAGGTGGTCGAGAACCCGGTGGTCAAACTGGGCGGGCTGGAAATCCAATTGGAAAACCTGAAGATTGAGGGAGTCTCCGAAGCGCCGCTGCCGTTCGACCCGTTCGACAATGAAAACCTGCCGGCTATCGATTTCCGCATGGACTGGCGCTACCTGGACCTGCGCCGCGAACAAAATTTGCTGCTTTTCAAGGTGCAGACCCTGCTGGAACACGCCATGCGCGAGCACTGGCTGGCGCAAAACTTCATCGAAATCCACTCGCCCAAAATCACCGGCAGCCCGAGCGAATCAGGGGCGGAGCTCTTTGAAGTGGAATATTTCGACCGCAAGGCTTACCTGGCGCAAAGCCCGCAATTCTACAAGCAGATGGCCATGGCGGCCGGTTTTGAAAACGTCTTCGAGATCGGTCCGGTCTTCCGGGCGGATCCTTCCTTCACATCGCGCCATATGACCGAGTTCACCGGCCTGGATGTTGAAATCTCCTGGATCGAATCACATGAGGACGTGATGGCTTTTACCGAAGGCTGGCTGCAATTTGCCTACAAGCGCGTCAAGGAAGTTTACGGCGCGGAAATCCAGCGCGTGTTCGGCGTGGAAATCCAGGTGCCGCAGGTGCCTTTCCCGCGCATGAGCATGGCCAAGGCGTACACCATCCTGAAAGACATGGGCTACAAGCTGCCCCCGGAACGCAAAGGCGATCTGGACCCGGGCGGCGAGCGCGCCATCGCGGATTACGCCAAAAAAGAATTCGGCAGCGATTTCCTGTTCGTGATCGACTGGCCGATCAGCGTGCGGCCGTTCTACCATATGCGCCATCCCGACGCGCCCGAACTGACGCGCAGCTTCGACCTGATCGCTGGCGGGCTGGAGATCGCCACCGGCGCGCAGCGCGAACACCGCCTGGAGGTGCTCAAGGCGCAGGCGCTCGAGAAGGGTCTAGGGCTGGAGAACATCCAGTACTACCTGGATTTCTTTCGCTATGGCACTCCCCCGCACGGCGGCTTCGGCATGGGCCTTTCGCGCCTGCTGATGGTGCTGCTGAACCTGCCCAACATCCGCGAAAGCGTGTATCTCTTCCGCGGCCCCAACCGCCTGCAGCCTTAAACAAAGAGGAAAGATGATCACCGGAAAGCGCGTTAGACTGCGGGCTATCAGCAAGGATGATCTACCCGCCTTCACAGACTGGTTGAACGACCCGGAAGTGAACCGGCACATTGCCATCTATTATCCGCTTTCGCTGGAACAGGAAGAGAACTGGTACAAGCAGATGCTGGCGCATCCGGTGGAAGAGCAGCCGCTGGCGATTGAGATCAAGGATGGAAAAGGCTGGAAACTGGTAGGGGATACCAGCTTCCTGAATTACGATGCGCACGAGCGCAGCGCGGAAATTGGCATTTTCATTGGTGACAAAGCCGCCTGGAATAAAGGCTACGGAACGGAAGCCATGCAATTGATGAGCGCTTACGGCTTCGCCAACCTGAACCTCAACCGCATTTACCTGCGCGTGTTCGAAACCAACCCGCGCGCCGCGCACTGCTACGAAAAAGCCGGCTTCCAGCATGAAGGCCGCCAGCGCCAGGCGCATTTCCTCGACGGAAAATACATCGACGTGCTGATGATGAGTATACTTAAAAGTGAATGGAAAAATAGCGATATGAAAGAAGGTAAAGCATGAGCGCGCCCACCCATGTGCATTCAAGCCCCCTGATGTACGGCGGCATTCGATTATACGCCGGATCGTCCTGCCCGGAACTGGCCAAGAGTATCGCCGACCACCTGAAACTGCCGCTGTGCGAACGCGAGATCGTTACCTACCCCAACGACAACATCTTTGTGAAACTGCACAGCAGCGTGCGCGGCCAGGACTGCTACGTCATCCAAACCACTTCCATTCCGGTGCACCGCAACCTGATGGAGCTGCTGATCCTGATCCAGACCCTGCGCCTGGATTCGGCCGCGCGCATCACGGCGGTGGTGCCATATTTATGCTACACCCGCTCGGACAAGAAAGACCAACCGCGCGTACCCATCACGGCGCGCCTGGTGGCCGACATGATCGAGGTGGCCGGCGCCGACCGCTACATGACCTTCGACCTGCACGCCGACCAGATCCAGGGCTTTTTCTCCATCCCCGGCGACGTGCTGTACGCCTTTCACGTGCTGATCGATTACCTGGAAGCCCAGGTAAAGAGCATGCACAGACCCGTCATCGTTTCGCCCGACCTGGGATTCGCCAAGAAAGCGCGCAATTATGCCGCGCGCCTGGACCTGCCGCTGGCTTTCATCGAGAAACGGCGCCTGACCAACGCCCCGACCGCCAAGGCGCTGACCCTGATCGGCGATGTGAAAGATCGCGACTGCGTCCTGATCGACGAAGAGATCAGCACCGGCCGCACCATTTCCGCGGCTGTCAACCTGATCAAAGACAAAGGCGCGCGGGATATCACCGTGGTGTTCATCCACCCGGTGCTGCCGCAGGGTTCGGTCGAGCCGCTGGTGGCGCTGCCGGTCAAGCAATTCATCACCACCGACACCATCCCGATCTCGCCGGAAGACCAGGCCAAGTTCGGCCAGCGCTTGAAGATCATCAGCGTGGCGCAATTGCTGGCGGAAGTGATCTGCCGCGCCAACCAGGGCCGCAGCGTGGGCGAGCTGTTTAACGAATAATTCTGTATGTATCATAGACATCATTTCAATATAGAATTGAGACATGGACCACAAGATT
>CAZDUN010000098.1:0-2823 GCA_964508615.1 uncultured Pelolinea sp.
AGCTTGGAGCAGATCCGCCAGACGCGCGAAGAAGACGTTCAACGCCTGCATTCCGGCGTGCGGCGCTTGATGAATCCGCATGGCTATCATGTATCTCTAACCGACAAGCTCTGGCAGTTGAAAGAAGAACTGGTCTTCGAATACAAGAACGGCGTGAAAGGATAACAGTTGATGAATAGCATCGAACCCCTGCGTCCCGAATTCAATGACCTGATCGCTCCGCACACGCAAGTGGAGACCATCGCCGAAGGCCTGGTTTTCACGGAAGGGCCTTTATGGGATGCCCGCGCGGGGCGCTTGTTATTCTCGGATATCCCGGCCGATGCCATCTATGCCTGGTCGCAGGAAAGCGGATTGCAGGTTTTCCGCCATCCGGCCGGCTTTCCCAACGGGCTGACCTTCAACCGCCAGGGTGACCTGATCGCCTGCGAACACCGCACGCGCGCCGTTACCATCACCACGGCAGGCTCAGAACCGCGCGTGGTCGCCAGCGCCTTCGAGGGGAAAAAGCTTAACTCTCCCAATGATGTAGTGGCGGCCGGGGATGGCTCGATCCTGTTCACCGACCCGATCTACGGGCTGCGCGAGGGCAACGGCGGCCCGGCCGAACAGGAGCTGAGCTTCCAGGGCGTTTACCGCATCCCACCACAGGGCGGCTTGGAACTGCTCACCGATTCCTTTGAGCGGCCCAATGGCATCGCGCTTTCGCCGGACGAGAAACAGCTTTATGTGATCGATACCGTGCGCCAGCACATCCGCGTGTTCGATATCGGAGCTGACTGGGAACTGAGCGGCGGGCAGATTTGGGTGGAGCTATGGGATGACGATAAAACCGGCCGCCCGGACGGCATGAAATTCGACGCGCAGGGCAACCTGTTCAGTAGCGGACCGGGCGGCGTGTGGGTCTTCGACCCGGCCGGCAGCCTGCTGGGGCGCATATCCTTGCCGGACAAGACCTCCAACCTGGCTTGGGGCGATGACGACCTACGCTCGCTCTACATCACCTGCAGCCCGGCGGTTTACCGCGTGCGCTGCCTGACCGGCGGCAAGTCGTTATTCTAACGAACCGCCAGCTCCAGGTGTATTCTTTCCGCTCTTTTCCACTGATGAACACTGATCCAGGCCGGATGCACACAGATTGAATTTGCCTTTGCGAACCCACCGCAGGTGGGTGCGGCAATCTCGATCTGATAGTGGATAATCAAGCTTCGTGATTACGGGTTATTTTGCCAGGATGTCCTCCCAAGGGAGTGCTTCGCAATCACCCCGGAGGGGTTCAGCTTGATAAATTTAACCTACTTATCGCGGGGAATCTCGGCCTGATTACTCTTGATGAATGGAAGTGAGAAATTCTTGAAAGCCGCAGCCTGAGCCTGTCGAAGGCAAGGCCTACTTATTGAATGAAACCCCAGGCTTCGACACCCCACGGGGCAGGCGCTCAGCCAACGAGGGTTTCATTATCCCGCCTGCCGCACAGCCTTATCGATGAAATACGAGCGCACCCACTGGCGTTCGGCAGCGGTTTGCGCGGCATGCGCGGAATGGAAACTCGGCCGGCGCCCGTTGGCAAAGTAACGTTTGGGCTCCTGTCCCGCTTCCTGGTAATCGCCACGGAAATTGACGTGAGCTTGCTTGGCCTGCTCAAATTCCCGCATCAGTTTGGCTTCCGTGTCCGTTTCGGCATTTGCGTCCGCCAGTGCAGCGGCCGGAACCGTATAACTGCCATCGCCCACGTTGAAACGTTCGACCAGTTCCTCTTCCGAACCATTGAACCAGTTTAGGTCCATGTGGGTTTTGAAACCGGGCAGCTTGCCCTTATCCGAATACTGCCAGAAATCCCAGCCTGCCCAGGGGTAGAGCGGCGTTGGCCAGAGCGTGGTGTACTGCGCCATCCACAGGGGATATTCGCGCGCCCAATCGGCATGCACGCGTTTTTCATACATCATGTAGCTGCGCCAGAACCCGCCGCTGGTGTAAATGATCGGCTTGCGGTTGGTCAGGCGTTCCACTTCTTGCAGGAACGCGCGCACCTTCAGGTTAAGCTTCTCGCCTTTGCAGCCGGCCGCTTCCAGATCCAGCACCGGCGGCAGGCTGGTGAACTGTCCAACCGTTTCCACGAACACCTGCGCCTGGATGACCGGGTCGATGTGCGTGCGGAAGAAGTGATAGGCGCTCCAGTAAATGCCGTTGGCTGAGACGCCCTGCAGGTTGCGGTAGAGCAGGTCGTCGATAAACAGCGTGGTCTTCTTATCCGGGAACTCGGTGGCCTTGATGAAAGCGAACTTCACGCCGGCCCGTTTGGCCTCGCTCCAATCGATTTCTACTTGCCAGTGGGAAACGTCAACACCCGGGATCATGCCGCGCCTCCTTTCACTGCAGCACCAGCTTCTTGAGTTCAGTCAGCGAACCGTTGAACCAGTTCAATCCCTGGTTGGTGGCAATGCCGGGCAGGCGCGCCTGGTAGGAGTACTGCCAAAAGGTCCAGCCAGCCCACGGCCACAACTGCCCCGGCCAGGAGCTGCCGGGCTTATCCAGCCAGAGGGGAAACTCGCAGCCCCAATCCGATTTCGGCAAGTAAGTTTTCCAGTATGATTCGGAGGTGTAGATCACCGGGCGCACGCCCAGGCCTTGAAAGAGCAGGTCCATGAAAGTTTTCACGGTCTTGTCCATCTCGGTCAGGCTGGTGCGGTGGGTCTCCAGGCACACCACCGGCGGGAGCAGACCCTTGAAATTGCCCACGGTATTAAAGAATAATTCCGCCTGGCGGCCGACGTGCAGGTTGGGGTGCAGCCAGTGGTAGGCGCCCGCCAGGATGCCGTATTC
>CAZDUN010000098.1:2833-8571 GCA_964508615.1 uncultured Pelolinea sp.
TTGCATGTTGGATGCGTACATGGGATCGACGCTGTCGATGGCTTCGCTGGCCTTGATGTACACGAAATTCACGTCACCGTTGCCGAATTGGCTCCAGTCGACCGCGCCGTTCTTGTCTGAAAGGTCAATGCCAGATATCATGCCGCTATCCTTGCTCGTTTCTAAGTACTTCTTATATTGCAAGTAACATGCCAGGGTACCAAATATCATTTGTCAATCAAATTGGACTCAACTAATTGGCTGTCATACCTTAAGGTGTCATTCCGAACGCAGTGAGGAATCTCGGATGAAACAACAACGGTCTTTACCCTCAATTGGTTATCATGCCGAGATCCTTCACTAGCTGTCCTTCGACAAACTCAGGACAAGCGCTCGTTCAGGATGACATTTAAGAATCTTGTTAATTTCTGATAATCCTGCTGTATAATTGTTTCGTCTTCGGGGATGACAGGCTTCGACGGGAGAGGCTGAACCCGAACGGCGAGCCGAGAGGTACCGACCTCGTAAAATCAGTACAACCAACAAGTGCCAAAAGCACAAACTATGCTGCTCTTCCTTTAGCTGCATAAGCTAGGGAATCAGCGCCTGGCCTTCGGGCCACGTCTGCCCGCACCGAACTCCGACCGGTCGCGGGACAGGCGCCACAAAGTCGGAGTGCTGTGCATACGGCCGCGCAATGCACAAAAGAGGGCTTTCGGGTCCAAGCGGCTGGCCGCTGACGCTGGCTGAGGGTCTCCCTGTCAGCGGTGAGAATCAAGATCCGCTACGCTCGTAGAAGTTCGGCGCTCTATTCTTTCGGACGCGGGTTCGATTCCCGCCATCTCCACCACATTTTTCGCGCCTGTGGCGCGTTTTCTTTTTAATTCACCCTGCAAATCAATCCCTTCAGGTATTCCCCCTCCGGAAAATTCAGCGCTACGGGATGATCGGCGGCTTGCGACAGGTACGCGATGACCTGCGCATACACGCCCGCGTCCAGGGCCGCATCCGCCACGATCTTTTGAAAAAGCGCGCGCTCCACCCCGCCTGAACATGAAAAAGTAGCCAACATGTTGCCCGGGTTGAGCAGCTTGAAAGCCAGCAGGTTGATATCCTTGTAGCCGCGCGCGGCAGCCTGCACTTGCCCGATGGTCGGGGCGAACTTGGGCGGGTCGAGGATGATCAGGTCAAAGCGCTCATTTCGGTCGCGCAGGGCGCGCAGCTCCTGGAAGACATCCGCGCAGATCCATGCGGTTTTGTCAGCGGACAGTCCGTTCAACGCCACGCTGCGTTGGCCGGTTTCCAGAACGTCCGCGGACGAATCGATGGAAATCACCTGCGCGGCGCCGCCGGCCAGGCAATACACTCCGAAGCCGCCGGTGTAGGAGAAACAGTTCAACACACGCCGTTCTTTTGCATATTGTCCCACCGCCAGGCGGTTGTCGCGCTGGTCCAGGTAGAAACCAGTCTTGTGGCCGCCACGGATATCCACCAAAAACCGCAAGCCGTTTTCCACGATCTCAATTTCCCGCGTGGGTTCCTCGCCGGATAACAGACCGCTTACCTCAGGCAACCCCTCCAACGCGCGCACGTCCACGTCAGAGCGCTCGTAGATATTACGGATGCCGCTGATCTTTATCAACGCATCCCCGATTTCGGCTTTCCAGCGCTCCACCCCGGCGCTCAGGAATTGCGCCACCAGCCAGTCGCCGTAACGGTCAACAATCAGGCCGGGCAGCCCGTCAGATTCGGCATGGATCAGGCGCATGGCTGTATTTTGGGATTGATTGTATAAATGACTATTCACTCTGTCGGTAATGGCTATGCGTATTTTATTCATCAAGAATTCTGTCATATCCCCCAGGTCAGCCTGCCCGAAAGACCACATGCGCGCGCGGATGGAGGATGCCGGGTTGTAAGCCGCCCAGCCCAAGCGTTCGCCTTTGGAGGACAGCACTTCCACAGTCTCTCCTGCCGCTGGAACACCCTCCAGCGCGGCCAGCGCGCCTGAAAACACCCAGGGATGGTGGCGCAGCAGCGATTTCTCCCGCCCGGGTTTCAAAATGAGTTTAGCCATTCAGTCTATTTCTCTGCGATTTCTTTCAATTGTTCTTCCGTGAGGATGGCGACGCCCAACGCGCGGGCTTTATCCAGCTTGGAGCCGGGGTTCTCGCCCACCACCAGGTAATCAGTCTGCGCACTAACGCTGTCGCTTAGCTTGCCGCCGTGCGCGCTGATGTATTCCTTGATGCCCTCGCGCGAGAATCCGGCCAGCGTGCCGGTTACCACGAATTTCCTGCCGGCCAGGCTTTGCGGCGCACTGCTGATATGAGCGGCCCGCAGCGGCCAAACACCGGCCGCCTTTAATTTTCGAATCGTTTCCCGATTTTTCTCATTGGCGAACCAATCCACCACAGCCGCGGCCATGTTCGGCCCGAAGCCTTCAATTTCCATGAGCTTTTCCACGCCCGCCTCAGCCAGGTCATCCAAATCAGCGAAGCGCCCGGCCAAATCTTCAGCCGCGATTTCGCCAATGCCATGGATGCCCAGCGCGGTGATCAACCGCCCCAGGGACTGTCCACGCGAGGCGTCCACCGCCTGCAGCAATTTGTCGGCTTTCTTTTCAGCAAAACCCTCCAATTGGAGCATATCTTCCCTGCGCAGGCTGTACAGGTCGGCCACGTCGTTTACCAATCCGGCTTCCACCAACTGCTTGATGATCTTGATGCCCAGCCCGACAATATCCATCGCGCCGCGCGAGACGTAATGCTCGATGTTGCGGATGATCTGCGCCGGGCAGGAACTGTTGATGCAGTACCAGGCCACTTCCCCGGGGATGTTCTCCACCGGCTGTTTGCACACCGGGCAGATCTGCGGCGGTTGGTAAGGCCGTTCGCTGCCCTGGCGCGCGTCGCTGATCGGGCCGATGATGTAGGGGATCACATCGCCGGCGCGCTTGACCATCACGCGGTCGCCGATGCGGATGTCTTTTTCGGCGATGTAATCGAAGTTGTGCAGGGTGGCCTGCCGCACGATCACGCCGCCAATCTCGACCGGCTCCAGGATGGCGTAAGGCGTCAGCACGCCCGTGCGCCCCACGTTCACGCCGATGTCATTCAGCACTGTGCTGACTTCCTGCGCTGGGAACTTGAGCGCCAGCGCGCCGCGCGGGTCTTTGCCCACAAAGCCCAGCTCCTCGGCCAGGCGCAAATCGTCGATCTTGATCACCACCCCGTCCACTTCGAACGGGATTTCGGCGCGCCGGGCTTGCATTTCGCGCGCGCAGGAGTTCATTTCAGCCAGGTTCTCACAGCGCCTGGAAAGCGCTGATACCGGAAATCCCAGTCGCTTCAGGTATTGAAGTGTTTCCCACTGCGAATTGTACGGGTTGCCTCTGACGATGGCGTAGGCCAGGATGGTCAGCGGACGCTGCGCGACCAGGCTTGAATCGAGCTGGCGCAGCGAACCGGCCGCGGTGTTGCGCGGGTTTTGATAGACCTTTTCACCCTTTTCCGTCAGTTCCCGGTTCAGCTGCTCGAAATCCGCCAGCATTATAAAGGCTTCCGCGCGCACCACCAGTTCAGCCGGGGCGCGTTCACCGTTGTCTTCCACCGGGATCTTCAAAGGCAGAGCTTTGACGGTGCGTAAATTCGCCGTGATATCCTCGCCCACTTCGCCATCCCCGCGCGAGGCGCCCTGCACGAATACACCATTGCGGTAATGCAGCACCACAGTCAGCCCATCAATCTTGGGTTCCAGCACGAATTGGGCTGTGCGCACGCGCTCGTCCAGTTTGGCGATGCGTTCGTACCAGGCGCGGATATCCTCCTCGGAAAAAGCGTTCGCCAGGCTCAGGATGGGCGCGGGATGGCGCACCTTCTCAAATCGCTCTGCCGCCGGAGCGCCGCTGCGCTGGGTGGGCGAATCCGGCGCGATCCAATCCGGATGCGCCTCTTCCATCGCGCGCAGGCGCAGCAGCATGCGGTCAAACTCGGCGTCGCTGATCATTGGATGATCCAGCACGTGATAGCGGTAATTGTGGAAATGGATTTCTTTTTTCAATGCCTCATAATCGGCCAGTGTGAATTGATCGTCCATAATCTAGATTATAGCAATCTTTATCTGACTGGTTATTCACCTAAAACTTTCAAACAGTAATTCCGTATATAATAAAAGTTGTTCACATTATCAGATTAGATGGTTTTTGAATCACCGGAGGCAATATGAAATTTGGCAAGATCACGATGTTCATTCTGGCAGCTTTCGCGCTGGTCTTTTCTTTCCTGTTTTTTCTGGGTTCCGGTGCGCAGACCGGCAGCGCCGCCTATGTCTGGATCGCCATCATTCTGGCCTGTGTGGGTTTCATCCTGATCTTCTTCGCCACACGCATCAAAGGCGCCCAGGACGCGACACAAAACGTAACCGTCAATATCGACCTGCCCGGTGAAGTGGGTATGGACACCATCAAGTGCAAATCCTGCGGCGGTGTGCTTTCCGAGAAGGACGTCAAGCTGGTGGCCGGCGCGCCAGTGGTCACCTGCCCGTTCTGCGGCACCACCTACCAGCTTACCGAAGAACCCAAATGGTAGCTTTGCTGTCTTAAACTGATCAAGTAACGGAGCAAACATGAAGAAATTCAAGGTTTCAGGCATCCTGATAGCCCTGCTGCTGGTTTTAACCGTTGCGCAGCCCGTGCTGGCGCAGGATTATTACTTCGAAGTCCCCGAAGCCCAGGTGAATGTGTTCCTGGAATCGGACGGCACGGTCACGCTGGAGTATTACTACCTGTTCCAGAATTCAGCCAGCGGTCATATTATCGATTACGTCGATATCGGCATGCCCGGCAACAGCGATTATTCCCTGAGCGATGTCACCGCCACGGTGGACGACCAGCCCATCACCGATATAACCAGCTCGCCCTACGTGGACGGCATTGCCTTGGGACTGGGCGCCAATTCCATCCAGCCTGGCGGCAGCGGCGTGGTCTATATGAAGGTCACCAACATCCGCAACCTGTATTACTTCGCCAGCGAAAAGGAAACCGAAGACTACGCTTCGATCAATTTCCAGCCGAATTATTTCGGCAGCGAATATGTCAGCGGCAGCACAACGATGACGGTCAACATCATCCTGCCGCCCGGATTGACCGATCAGGAAGCGCGCTGGATCAATCCCAAAGGTTGGCCGGGCGAAGATACGCCCGCTTCGGAAATTTACGACGACGGCAGCATTTTGTACCAGTGGTCCTCAGCCTCCGCTTCGCCGTCCGGGAAATACACCTTCGGCGCCACCTTCCCGGCGCGCGTGATCCCGGTGAGTGTGATCAACACCCAGCAAACCGTTACGTTCAACGCCAATGAGCTGCTCGGCTGGCTGATCCCGCTGCTGTGCTGCGGCGGCGTCATCGGTATCTTCGTGTTGGTGATTGTATTGGCGGTGCGCAGCGCCAAAAAGCGCAACCTGCAATATCTGCCGCCCAAGATCGCCATTGAAGGTCACGGCATCCGGCGCGGTTTGACCTCGGTGGAAGCGGCCATCCTGATGGAACAGCCCATGGATAAGATCCTGACCATGATCCTGTTCGCGGTGACCAAGAAAGAAGCCGCCCAGGTGACCAGCCGCGACCCGCTGGAGATCAAGGTGGAGAAAAATCTGCCGGAAGACCTGCGCGATTACGAGAAAGCTTTCCTGATGGCTTTCATGAAACCCGAAAAAGCCGACCGCCGTAAAGGCTTGCAGACCATGATGGTCGATTTAGT
>CAZDUN010000099.1:0-8505 GCA_964508615.1 uncultured Pelolinea sp.
CAGGCTTTTTGGGCTGCAGGGGATGTTCCTGCCGCGCCCGCTTTCCAGCCATTCAATGAAATGGGTAAGGTCATTAGTGGAGATACTGCCGACCGTTTTATCAGCCGGTAAGTATTTGGTTAACAGGCGGATATCGCCGCGGAATGATTTCAGGGTATATTCCGAACGTCCCTGATCCCGCAGGTACATTTCCCAGATATCCATGGCAGCCAGGATGGAGGATTGGCTGTCGATGTGCGCTTGTTGATTCGAGGTTTGATCCATAGCTAACTCCCATATTTCGTATAGGTTAATGGGAGTTTAAAGGATTTAGCGGATAATGTCAAGCGGTTTTATGGATTGTAAACTGCTTTATGCACCACTTCCCAGATCGCGTCATAATCCGGCAGCAGGACGTAAGCACCCGAGGAGGGAATGGTGTAGGGGGTTACGTGGGCTGTGCCGATGGCATATTGCTGGATACGGTCGCGGTCGGAGAATAACGCGGGGGCTACGTTCAGGATTGCCAGGAAATCGCTCAGGGACATATCTGTTTCCACGGCGCTGATGAATTCGTTATAGATTTCGGGGGCGTTGGAGACAGCGTCGAAAGTCATCAGTTTCTTGAATAATGCAATCAGCACCTCCTGCGCCCGGCGCGTGCGGTCAAAATCGCTGGAAGTGTAGCGGGAGCGCACGTACCAAAGCGCTAATTCGCCATCGAGTGTTTCTTCACCTGGCCCGACAGAGCAAGTAGAACCATGGGCGTAGGAAAGATCGCAGCGGTCTTTGGTGTTTTGCGACGCATCGACTTCAATGCCGCCCAGCGTATCCACGATGTTGCGAAAGCCCTGGAAGTTGGTCATGATGTAATGATCCACATGAATGGCGAAATTATGCTCGAAAGTGTCAGCCAGCAGCGCGAACCCACCGTACCCCATGGCGGTATTGATGCGTTCTTCCTGCAATCCGGGGATTTCAACGAACAGGTCGCGCGGGAAAGAAAGCAGGGCGACCTTGTTTTCCTTGGTGTAAACCGAGACCAGCAGCACCACATCCGTGCGATAACCGCTGTTTGGCCGCAAGTCCGAACCCAGCACCAGGATATTGATCTGGCCGTCCGGTGGGAGCAAGCCTGGATTGGGCACCAGCGCATCCATGATCGGTTGGGCGGCGTTGGTGGGGGTGGCAGTGTAATAAAATGGTTGAAATGCGGTGGGCTCACCCGCGCTGTCCTTGAGCGCATCCGCCAACAGCTGGATGCCTCCATCCGCCTGCTTCGACCAATCCAACCAGGGAATGGTACAGGCAATGGTTAAGCTGACCAATAGCGCTGCCGCCATGATCAGATTCCTTGGATTCATGCTTTTATTCATTCGTCATTTCCTGACAAATCATCCACAAAATACATCTAACTGTATCATGCAAGAAAAGTGCCATAAAAAAGATTTTTGCATTATAGCACGAAGGGCAAATTGACTTAAAAACCAGCGCAGCTGTTGACAAACTGCTTCTTTTTGATAGAATTGCAACATCGTTGAGCCGGAGTGGCGGAATTGGCAGACGCGCTACGTTCAGGGCGTAGTGAGCGTTACGCTCATGTGGGTTCAAATCCCACCTTCGGCACTTACCCTGTGTGAACAGGGTATTTATTTTAATTGAAAACATATTTTATATGGGGTAATATAGGTGTATGCCGAAGGTTAAAACATTCTGGAAACGTTGGATTTTCTTTGGCTTGATCATTATCCTGTTTTTCATGGTAATGGGATTGAATTCAAGCCTTTCCGAGTATTTCCAGCTCACTGAACAGCGCGGCCAGATGCAAGACCGCATCAAGAATTTGAAAGCCACCCAATATGCCCTGGAAACCCAAATTGCTTATGCCAAATCGGATAAAGCCGTGGAAGAATGGGCCAGGACGTACCAGCGCAACATCCAGCCGGGAGACCAGGTGATCATCCCGCTCTCTCCGCAAGAAGCGACTCCGGAAATTAATTATCTGCAGACCCCCACGCCCAGCCAGGAGGAAAACTGGCAGATTTGGTGGGAGTTATTCTTCGGCGATTGACTCCGGCTTCGAATTGCATTATCGGTTAGAATAAATCTATTGGCCGAAATAGCTGTTTGTTGAGATTCGTGAATTCAGAGAAAAGGATAAAAAATGCTAGGAAGGCAATCTCCTCAAAATGTAATCGATTCTTACCGGAAAAGAAAACCATTTCTGCCAGTTTTTCTGGCAATCATGTCCATCGTCCTGGTTGTTCTCGGGGTGGTTATCATCATCATGGGGATTACCGGCGGCGGGATGAAATTCAACCTGTTCAGCAAGGAACCCACTCCCACCAGCACCATGCCGCCAACGCCGGTTATGTCTCCGACTGCCACGTTCCCGCCCACTGAGCAAGTCACTCCTACCGTAACCATTTCCCCCACGGCTTCAGGCCCGACGGAATACGAAGTGCAGGAGGGCGATACCTGTTACGATATCGCTGTTAAATTTGACGTGGATCTTGAAGCAATGCTGGCGTTAAACAATTTCCCTAACGGCATATGCAAGATCATCCCTGGAGAAAAAATCAAGGTGCCGGCGCCCGGTCAGACCCTGCCAACGGTGACTCCCATCCCACCGGATACAGAAGCGGGCACCAAGATCACTTACAAGGTGCAGACGGGCGATTCGCTGGCAATCATCGCCCAGAAATTCAATTCCACGGTGGACGATATCATCGCCCAGAACAAGGATAAATTCAATGATGATACCAACAACATCTCCGTGGGTTTGGAACTCATCGTGCGCGTAAACATCGTCACTCCCACGCCCACCTTTGCCCCCACCAGCACCCTGGCGAATTAAACGCTTTAGTGTTTTGATAGGAGCTTAATCCGCTCCCAAAACACGCTGGGAGACAGAATATCAGACAGGCATCCTCACGATGCCTGTTTTGCATTCTATTAGGGTCAGAGGAAGATTATTACAGCTTGCCGATGACCGAAAACCTTAAAAAGTATTGACTTTTTTTTGCGCCCGTGTCATAATACCAATAACGATACCGGTAACCATACCGGAAACGTTATAGGGAAATCTTTTCATTATTATGGACCAAGACAGGCGCTCAGTCACCATCCGTGATGTTGCCAAAAAGGCGGGAGTTTCGGTTTCCACCGTCTCCCGCGTGCTGAATGGCCGGGTTGACGTTGCCAAGGAGACAAAACAAGCCATCCTGATGGTGATCGATGACCTGGGGTATGCCACCAATCTGGCAGCGCGCAGCATGCGCAGCAATAAAAAGAACCTGATCGGCCTGATCATGCCGGATATTGCTTATCCTTTTGCCATCGAGGTTATGAAAGGGGTGAACCGCGCTATTGCGCAATCCGAATTTGACTTGCTGGTTTACACCTCTGGCGACGTTCGTAAAAGCGGGCGCATTTCCTCCGAACAAAAATATATCTCCCTATTGGCCAAATCCCTTTCTGATGGCGTCATTGTGGTTGCGCCGGTCGCCTCTGAATACCATTACGACAAACCGATTGTATGCATTGACCCTGTGATGAGTAACCCGAGTTACCCCTCAGTGCATGCCACCAACTACCAGGGTTCGCTGGACGCCATGCATTACCTGGTTGGATTGGGGCATAAACGAATCGGTTACATCAGCGGGCGCGCAGAACTTGAAAGCGCCAACCGCCGCCTGAAGGGTTACCGTGATGCGCTGGAGGATGCCGGTATTCCATTCGATGAAAAGCTGATCGCTTCCGGTGATTACACCACCGAAACCGGCATGCAATGCGGGCGCGCTTTATTGGCGCTCACCAATCGACCCACGGCCATATTCGCATCCAATGACCAGATGGCCATGGGTGTGTATCAGGTAGCCGCGCAGATGGGAATTCGTATCCCGGAGGATCTCTCGCTGGTCGGTTTCGATAACATCCCGGAATCGAAATACCTGGGATTGACTACAGTCGATCAATTCATTTCAGATATGGGGTATACCGCAACCCAAATGCTGATCAGGATCATTAATGATTTTCCTTTGGAAGATCAAACCAGTAAAGTGCAAACGCAACTGGTCATTCGGAATTCATGCCGCGAATATCACGGAAATCGCCAGAACGAGTAAATGCAATCGGATTAACGAAAGGCGTATTTCAGGAAAAATTATGGTGAAGGGAGGTGAACACAATCGAATATCATAAATAAAGGCAGGCCTTCTCTTCAACCTTTGAACGTATTGAGAAGACCTGCGAGGGTGTGTGGAGGTGTCTCCGCACGTTCCTATTATATCTTGTTGACATCTAAATTGGAGGAGATCTATGTCTCGTAAAATTTTCATCTTAATGAGTGCTTTACTTGCCGTGGCTTTTGTCATGTCCGCATGCAACCCGGCGGCACCCGCAGAAGTGGCTGCGGAAGTTCCCGCAGAAGAAGAAGCAGAGGCGCCAGCTGAAGCTCCCGCTGAAAAAGTGACCGTCACCTGGTGGCATATTTCAACCAAAGATCCGGCTCTGTCCGATTGGCAAAAAATGGCCGATGATTACATGGCAGCGCATCCAAATGTTGAAATCGAGATCACTGTACTTGAAAACGAAGCATTCAAGACCAAACTAACCACCGTTATGCAGTCCGGTGAAGTGCCGGATATCTTCCAGAGCTGGGGAGGCGGGACGTTAAAAGAGCAGATCGACGCGGGTTTGTTGAAGGATATCACCGCAGATCTCGACGCGGATGGCGGAGCCTGGCGCGATACGTTCGCCCCCGGCGCGTTGGCTGTGTTCAGCTCGGGCGGCAAGAATTACGGTGTGCCGTGGGATATGGGCATGGTCGGCTGGTGGTACAACAAAGATCTGTTCGAGCAGGCTGGCATCACCGAAACGCCCAAGACCTGGGCCGAATTCCTGACCGACGTCCAGAAACTGAAAGATGCCGGCATCACACCCATTTCCTTGGGTGAAGGCGATACCTGGACCGGTATGCACATCTGGTCATATTTGGCCACGCGCATCGGCGGCGAAGCCGCTTTCACAGCTGCTGCTGATCGCTCGGGTTCATTTGCCGATCCGGCGTTTGTACAGGCGGGTGTTGAGCTCAAGAAGTTGATCGATATGGAACCTTTCCAGGATGGTTTCCTTGGAGCGAACCATGACGAAATGCAAGCAACCTTCGGCAACGGCAAAGCTGCCATGGAACTCTCCGGTCAATGGGCACCCTCAGTGCAAAGGGCTAACAGCGCTGACGGGGTGGGCGTAGCAAACTGGGAATGTTCAATTTCCCCGCAGTTGAGGGCGGTGCTGGTGATGTGTCCGATGTGATCGGCGGCGGCAACGGCTTCGCTATCGGGAAAGATGCTGAACCGGAAGCAATCGACTTCGTCAAGTACCTCACCAACATGGAGAACCAGACCATCATCGCGGCGTCCGGAACAGGCATCCCGGTGGTAAAGGGTGCTGAAGCCGGTTTGACAGACCCGAATCTGCTCCTGGTCCAGGAGAGCTTTGCTGCGGCGAAGTATTTCCAGCTGTACTATGATCAACTGCTGCCTTCGGCAATGGGCGGCATCATCAACGACTCGGTGCAGAAATTGTTCGCCGGAACTGCCACTCCTGAAGAAGTGGCGGCTGAAATTGAAGCCGGCGCGGTGGAACAGTTCTAGTTTGCCAATGTGAACGGGACAGGTGCGGTGATGGTAAAAAAGAGCCAGCCCGCACCTGTCTCTCATTCAATGGCTGGTTAAGATTTTTGTTGCCATCAAGATTCTAAAGTCAGATCGCAAAGCGAACATGTGATGATCAATCTTCGAAGATTTATCCGGCATCAACCTGAATCAAGGATTAGCTAAAAAATGCAATGGCTGCCTGTCGCTCGCAATAAATTCAGTCGCAAAGATGCAAATGGTTTCCCCCGACGATTCCAGGATCGTTTGGTTATTGCGCTTTTCCTCTTGCCTGCCCTGACGCTTTTTATCCTTTTCGTGATCTATCCCATCTTCCGGTCGGTTTATTTCAGTACTTTTAACTGGAAGGGATTTGGACCAGCTGTCGATTACATTGGGCTGGATAATTATAGAAAAATCCTAACGGATGCGGTCTTTCTAAAGGCCATAAAAAATGTCCTCATCATCATTGCGCTTTCCCTGGGGTTGCAGCTCCCTCTGGCTTTGATCCTGGCGGTGATGGTTGGGCGCGATCTGCCAGGTCGATCCCTCTTCCGTACGATATTTTTTCTTCCTTACGTGCTTTCCGAGGTCAACACGGCGATTATGTGGATGCTGCTTTATAATCCCGACCCGGAAAGGGGGTTCCTCAACGCGGTGATCCAGTTGTTCGGTTTCCAGTCGGTGGCCTGGCTGGCGGATATGAATATCGTCATTTTCGCGATTTTTGTAACCCTGACCTGGAAATATTTCGGTTTCCATATGTTGTTATATCTGACCGGGCTGCAAAACATCCCCAGAGAAATCGAAGAAGCCGCGCGCATCGATGGCGCCAGTTCAATCCAAAATTTCTTTCTGATCACATTGCCGCTGCTGGGGAGCACACTAAAAACATCCGTGTATATGTCAGTTCTGGGATCGATCCAGCAATTCATCCTGGTGTGGGTGATGACCCGCGGCGGACCGGTCAACGCCAGCGAGACCATGGCAACCTATATGTACCGCTTCGGTTTTGTGAGGTTCCAGTTGGGTTACGGCTCCGCGGTAGCCATTATCATGTTCCTGCTCTGTATGATCTTTTCACTGGTATATCAGGGATTGACGCGCAAGCCCGATTACCTGACTGGTTTATAAAGGATTCGTTATGAAAAAACAACATACTTCGCCGCGTTGGATACGCAAAGCCTTTCCCCGGCTGATCGTTTATATTTTCTTGATCACGGCCTCCATTTTGATCTTCATACCTATTGTGATCCTGTTATTCGGCAGCGTGAAAACGACCGGCCAGATGTATTCACATCCGTATGCAATCCCCAATCCGCCCAACTGGAGCAATATTGTTTTGATTCTATCCACCCCCAGTTTTTGGGGCATGCTTAAGAACAGTTTGACTGTGATGCTGGCGACCACGATCGGGGCTGTTACCATCTGTGCTTTGGCGGCGTTTGTATTCGCCCGCATGCAATTTCGCGGGAAGAATTTTTTCTTCACTCTGCTGACCGCCGGCCTGATGTTCCCGATCAACGTGGCCATTTTGCCGGTCTATTTCGTGCTGCGGCAGTTGGAGCAGATCGGCATTCCTATGATTGACAGGCTGTGGGGAGTAGTTCTGGTGCAAATCGCTTTCCAGCTTTCCGGGAATATCATGATCCTGCGCGGTTTCTTTACGGCTGTACCCTCCGAGCTTCAGGACGCCGCTTACATCGACGGCTGCACCAACTTTGATTTCTTTCGGCGCATCTTGCTCCCACTGGTAAAACCCTCCCTGGCTGCCGTGGCAGCCCTGATCATGATCGTCAGTTGGAATGACTTGCTGGTTCCCCTGGTAGTTCTGAATAGCAATCAACTTTGGACCCTCCCACTGGGGACCATGCAATTTCAGGGGCAATATGGCCAGGATCTGGCGTTGGTTTCGGCATTTGTCGCCTTGTCTGCCGTACCTACGATTATTTTCTACTTCTTTGCAGAACGCCAGATCGTGTCCGGATTGACAGCCGGCGCGGTGAAAGGATGAGCTTGATGGAAGCGGCTCTTCCCGCTTGCAGGTTCACTGATGATCCAAACCTTTTATTCCCGTACGCGGCTTGGAGAACGAGGTGCATGTCAGAAATGGATGAATTGCGCAAGCGTAAATGAGTGAAATTTCCCAACATACAGGGGATTAACAACCCTGAAGATTGAGATTATTACGCAATACCTGAGAAAAACACTATTAAATTTAAAGAATTATCGAGGTGTATGTATGAACGCAACCGGAATACCGGAAAAACAACCCTATCTGGATACCTCGCTTTCATTCACTGAAAGAGCGCAGGATCTGGTTGAGCGCTTGAATCTGGATGAGAAAGTCGGGCTGATGAGCCATCCTGCCAAAGGCATCCCGCGCTTGAACATCCCGGCTTATAACTACTGGAGCGAAGCATTGCATGGCGTAGCCCGAAATGGCCGCGCGAGCGTTTTCCCGCAGGCCATCGGCATGGCTGCCACCTGGGACAAAGAATTGATCCTGCAGGTGGCTGACGCGATCAGCGACGAGGGGCGCGCCAAGTATCACGCCGCGCTGAAACGGAATGGGTACACTGACCAATATCAGGGATTGCATTTTTGGTCGCCGAATATCAACATCTTCCGGGATCCGCGCTGGGGGCGCGGGCAGGAAACCTGGGGCGAGGATCCGCTGCTGACCGGTGAGATGGGCACTGCTTTTGTCAGAGGTTTGCAGGGCGATCATCCAAAATACCTGAAAACCGCCGCTTGCGCCAAGCATTTCGCGGTTCACTCCGGCCCGGAACGGGAGCGGCATACTTTCAACGCGATGGTGACCCTGCGCGAATTGTACGATACCTACCTGCCGGCATTTAAAAATCTG
>CAZDUN010000100.1:0-8467 GCA_964508615.1 uncultured Pelolinea sp.
CAGGGATAAGAAACATGGCAAGAATTGAAGGTATTGACTTACCGCGTTCGAAGCGTGTTGAGGTTGGACTGCAATATATCTATGGTATCGGTCCTACCAGGGCAAAGGAAATCCTCGCGGCTACAAAAGTAAATCCTGATATTCGTGTGAACGACCTGACGGAAACGGATGTGAGCGCACTTCGCGAATACATCTCAAAGAACTTCAAAGTTGAAGGTGACTTGCGTCGGGATGTTCAAATGAATATCAAGCGGCTGGTTGAAATTGGATGCTATCGTGGATTACGGCACCGCAGAAGTCTGCCGGTTCATGGCCAGCGCACTCGCACCAATTCGCGCACCCGCAAAGGTCCGAAGCGCACTGTGGCTGGTCGCGGTCGCCGTCGCGGAGCAACCAAGAAGTAATCTTGACTATAAAGAGTAAGAGATAGAGGAATTATGGCACAAAGTACAAAACCAGCTCGCCGCACTGCCTCGGCTGCAAAGAAAACCCGCAGGACTGTTTCTGCAGCCCAGGTTCATATTTTTGCTTCATTCAACAACACCATTATTACGGTGACTGATCAACAGGGCAACACCATTACCTGGACCAGCTCTGGTTCAGTCGGTTTCAAAGGCTCCCGCAAGAGCACCCCTTTTGCCGCGCGTTTGGCGGCTGAAGAAGTGATCAAGAATGCGATTGCCATGGGTGTCTCGGAAATCGATATTTTCATCAAAGGCCCCGGCCCTGGACGTGAATCCGCCATTCGTGCGATTCAATCAAAAGGTCTGAAGATTCGGTCCATTTCGGATATCACCCCGGTTCCGCACAACGGATGCCGGCCGCCCAAGAAGCGCCGTGTATAAAATGCAGGAGAATGAATAAATGGCACGTTATATTGAACCAGTATGCAAACTCTGCCGAAGAGAAGGCGAAAAACTTTTCCTGAAAGGCGAACGGTGCTTTTCGCAGAAATGCGCGTTTGAAAGAAGGAGCTACGGCCCCGGTCAGCATGGTCAAGCCACTCAAGGCAGAGGCAAACGTACGTCGGATTACAGCCGCCAGCTGCGCGCGAAGCAGAAAGCTCGCAGCGTTTATGGTGTGCTGGAAAAACAATTCCGCCGTTATTTTGGAATGGCGATCCGCACCCGCGGTATCACCGGTTTGATTATGCTTCAACTTCTTGAAGCCCGTTTGGATAATGTTGTTTTCCGCATGGGTTTGGCAGCCAACCGCGCCCAGGCACGCCAGATGGTTTCCCACGGTCATTTTCTCGTCAATGGCCGCAAAACTGATGTGCCTTCCATGGTGTTGAAGGCTGGCGATAATATCCAGGTTCGTGAAGAATCAAAGAAAAATACGCTATTCAAAACAATAGCTGAAACAGCCGAAAAAACGAATTGTGCGTTATGGCTGGAGCGTGACCTGAAAACAATGAGCGGCCGAGTATTAAGAATGCCGGAACGTGGAGAGATCGACGGAAACCTCAATGAGCAATTGGTCGTTGAGTATTATTCCAGGTAATCCGGTAAATAGATGAGGTTTATGACAGGAAGAGAGGGTGACTGTGGCTCAAAGTAGTATGGTTACACCGACACTTGAACGGGAAGCTGAAGCACGCAATTATGCGAAGTTTGTGATCAGCCCTTTGGAACGTGGGTATGGTGTCACTTTAGGTAATTCGTTGCGCAGAGTTTTGCTTTCCTCGCTGGAAGGCGCCGCGATTACATCCATGCGAATTTCCGATACTCTGCATGAATTCAGTGACATCCCCGGCGTTCGTGAAGACGTTCTTCAGGTGATGCTCCAGGTTAAACAGATTCGCATCAATATGCACGAAGGTGATGTCTCGCATATGCACTTGGATGTCAGCGGTGAGGGTGTGGTTACAGCCGCAGACATTCAAACAACGGCTGAGATTGAAATTGTCAATCCGGAATTATATTTGTTTACGGTTGATGATGCAAAAACGCAATTATCGATTGACTTCACCATCGAACGCGGACGCGGGTATCTTCCTTCCGATGAGCGGATCGGCGATCTGCCTATTGGGGAACTGCCTGTGGATGCTATTTTCAGCCCGGTGAAGCGCGTCAATTTTGATGTCGGTAATGCCCGCGTTGGACAGAGCACCAACTATGATCGCCTGGAATTGGAGATCTGGACGGATGGCACAACTTCGCCGGAGAAGTCTTTGGCTCAGGCTGGCAAGATTCTGATCGAGCAATTCCGCCTGATCGCTGGTGTCAAAGAAGAAATGCTTGATATCGTGGAAGAACGCGAAGAATCTACCAAGCAGATCAGCAGTGAAGCGGCAGATATGCCCATCGAGAACCTCGATCTTTCCGTACGCGTTTTCAACTCCTTGAAGCGCACTGGCGTTACCACTGTGGGTGACGTTATCGAATTGCTCGATAAAGGCGAAGAAGCCGTCATGTCGATCAGAAATTTTGGAGAAAAGAGCCTGGATGAGCTGCGGCAAAAAATGGCCGAAAAAGGCTTTTTGAAAGAAGAAAACGACGAAAGTGAAGTGGAGTAACGAACAATGCGTCATCACGTTTCAGGTTACCAATTAAACCGGAATAAAGATCAGCGTATCGCCCTGCGGCGAACCCTGATCAAGCAATTATTTGAGCACAACCGGATTCAGACAACTTCCGCGAAAGCCAAGGCAATCCGCGGTGATGCTGAAAAGCTGATCACTCTGGCTAAGAACAGCGCCAAGGGCAGCGATATCGACAAGGTCAACGCGCGCCGCCTGGCGGCTTCGACTTTGGCTGACGCAGACATCGTCAAGAAGCTGTTCGATGATGTTGCCCCGCGTTTTGAAAACCGTAATGGCGGTTACACCCGCATGATCAAACTCGGCCCGCGCGTTGGCGATTCTGCGGATATGGTTGTGTTGGAACTGGTCGAAGAATAATCCGGCCGAAATTTCGGTTGGAATGGCACCTTACCAAGTTACGATCGCATACGACGGTACTGATTTCAAAGGATTTCAGCGTCAGCGCCATGCCCGCACAGTGCAGGGAGAATTAGAGTCTGCACTTGTCGCCCTGGGCTGGCAGGAAAGGGCTATCCTTTCCGCCGGCAGGACCGATACGGGTGTGCATGCCGAAGGGCAGGTGATTAGTTTCAACCTGAACTGGCCGCACCCGGCGCACGACTTGCTGAATGCGCTGAATCAAAAATTGCCGGCGGATATCCGGGTGCGCGGTTTGTGCGTTGTGCTTGAGGATTTTCATCCACGCTATTGCGCTTGTCTGCGAAGATACCGCTACCAGGTATATTTCGACAGTCTGGATGATCCGCTCAGGGAACGCTATTGCTGGCGCGTAGATCCCAAACCGGATTTTGAGATCATGAAAGAATGCGCCGCGCTGTTCCTGGGAAGTCACGATTTTCGCGGCTACGGGAAACCGCCAAACGAAAGATCATCCCCCGTAAGGACGGTGAAATTGGCGGAATGGGAATTCTCGCCTGATGGTGAATCAGCGAATTTCTGCATCGGGGCGGAGGCATTTTTGTACCATATGGTTCGTCGTATTGTGTTTGTGCTGGTGCGCGCGGGACAAGGGCGCATCAGTCAGGAGCAAATAAAAGAGAGTTTGGAAAGTCATCCGGAGTTGCCCGCGGGGATAGCGCCCGCCAAGGGTTTAATTTTAGAAGAAATAATTTATAAGTAAAGCGGAGTACGGATTGTGGAAAAGACATATGTAATAAAAGGAAAACCTGAAACCAAATGGGTTTTGATCGATGCGCAAGGTGAAACCTTGGGGCGTTTGGCATCTAAAATTGCCGCGGTATTGATGGGCAAGAATAAAGCCGATTTTACCCCGGGTGTACCAGCGGGTGATTCGGTGATCGTGATCAATGCCAAGGGCATTCAGGCGAATCCCACTCGCGTGAAAGAAAAGATCTATTACCGCCACTCCAATTACCCCGGTGGTCTGAAAGCTATTGCCTATTCTGACCAGCTTGCGAACCACCCGGACCGGATCATCAAGTTCGCGGTAAAAGGCATGCTGCCGCACAACCGCTATGGCCGTCTGTTGATGAAACGATTGAGAGTATTCGCCGGCGCAGAACACCCCCACAAGGGTCAACAGCCCGAGAAGCTGGATCTATAGAAAGAAGTCAGGAGATTATAAAAAATGTCGGGACAATATTATGAAGGCGTTGGCCGCCGAAAAGAAAGCACCGCTCGTGTGCGCATCATGCAAGGCGATGGGAAGTTCGTTGTGAACGAAAAGCCGCTGGCGGATTATTTCACCCGCCTGGGTGATATACAAGCCATCCTGCAGCCTTTTACGGCCACCGGTGAGAACCAGACGCAATATGACGTCTCGGTGATCGTCAATGGCGGCGGTGTTACCGGTCAAACCTCCGCGGTGCAGCTGGGTCTGGCCCGCGCGTTCACCAAGCTGAATCCGGAGTATGTTTCCGCCCTCCGGCGCGACCACCTGCTGACCCGCGACCCGCGCGTCAAGGAACGCAAGAAACCAGGTCTCAAGCGCGCCCGCAAGGCTCCTACCTACACCAAGCGTTAAACCGCCGCTCCGAGCTTATATTGAAAAATACTACCCACTTGATTCGAATTGAGTGGGTAGTATAATTTTTCGGCAGTGTCTCCCGGGATGGTTATGATGGAATTCGAAAAGTATTTTAATGCGCTGAAAGCCCTGAATCTGCAAGATAATATTCGCCAAATCCGGTTGGTTGATGGCGATCAATTGGCGGGTAAGCATGTGCTCCTGCATGCGCCGGATGAACCCGCCCTATATGGTTTTATGGACCTGGCAAAACAAGCGCTTCCATTGGCCCAACTATTAGCCGGGCAATACGCCGACGCCACGCTGACTTTCGCAGGACTGCAGGGCGGCGCCTGGCAGATTGAACAGTTCTTGGGTAAAAACGGTCATGAGGCTTTGAAAGGGAAAGAATATGGATTCATTTTCTTTCCCATCATCAGTGAGAATGCTTCGCTCATCGCATTCCGTGAATTGATTGCCCACCTGCGCGCGCCCGAAGGCTGCCCCTGGGACCGCGAGCAAACGCACGCCTCGCTGAAACCCAACCTGTTGGAAGAAACCTACGAAGTGCTAGATGCCATCGATGACGGCGTTCCCGCGCATCTGTGCGAAGAGCTGGGCGATCTGCTGCTGCAGATCATCTTGCACGCGCAGATCTCCTCGGAATCCGCCGAATTTTCCATCAACGATGTCATCCAGGGCATCCATGCTAAGATCACTTTCCGCCATCCGCACGTTTTCAAGGACCTTAATGTAAACGGAGTCAAGGATGTGGTTCACAACTGGGAGGTCCTCAAGTCGCAGGAGCGCGAGAATAACAAATCCCAAAAAGAAAGCATCCTGGATTCCATCCCGCGCGGGCTGCCGGCTTTATCCCTGGCGCAAAAATACCAGGAACGCGCGGCGCGCGTCGGATTCGATTGGCCGGAAATCACGCCTGTCCTGGATAAAGTCCTCGAAGAAATTGAAGAATTGCGCGCTGCCCATACAAAAGCCGAACAGGAAGCCGAGATCGGCGACCTGTTCTTCGCGCTGGTCAACGTGGCGCGTTGGTACGGCTTCAGCGCTGAAGACGCCCTGCGCCAGATGACCCTGCGCTTTTACCAGCGTTTCCGCCAGATCGAAATTAAAACCGCCAGCGCCGGCAAGAAACTGACCGACCTTTCGCTGGAGGAAATGGACGTCCTCTGGGAACAGGCCAAACAGGATGAATCCTCCACTTCGTAAACTGAATAGTTTAAGCCGCGGCAGCCGCCGTGAAAAGGCCAGCCGGGCAAATTTAAGCTGCTGATAATTAGCCAATCCGCTGCGCTTCGAAAGCGTTCGCTGTTACTGGCACGTTCCGTGATTTAATAAGGTCTTTTCACAGTAGAATTGGGTCACGATGAAGAAAGCGCAAAAGCCCCATCCGAAAAAAATAAAAAAGTTGGTCAGGAGGCCGATCAGCCATCTCTGGCTGCTGATTCCGCTGGCGCTGATCATCTGGTCGCTCTGGCCGCAGCCTGCGGAGGTGCGCGTGCTTTCGTTGAACCCTGACCTCCTCGATGCAGGCCTTGTGCAGGATTGCCCCTTGCTCAGCCGCCTGACGCAATATGAATTCGAATTGAAACTGCCCCAAAAAATATGGAAAGGGGAAGAAGCCAATCTCATGCTCACCCTGCGCGCGCCTGAAGGAAGCGTGCGCCTTTCAGATCAGCAGCTTTCCGCCTGCAGCCTGGCGTTGGAAACCAACCTGGCCGCGGATGATCTTTCCGTCGAACCCGGCAACATCCTGATCGAACCCTTCGTGGGGGATGTTTCGCAGGTCTTCCTCTACGCGCTCAGCCTGCGACTTATGGATCTCCGCCGCAGTCAAGCCTTCCGCGGCTGCCAGCGCGCAAAGACTGCCGCTCTTCTCCATTCTCGTTGCGGTCAGTGCGGCGGCCATTTTCGGCCTGCCGCCTGCTCTGGTGCGTTACCTCGCTTTGCTGGTCATGCTGATCTTGCTGGCGGTTTCCTTCCGCCGGCGCCTGCTGGGCCGGGAATGATATAATTTCTCGCTATGAGCAAAAAACCCAAAAAATTGACCAAGCAGCAGCAGGAGACCCTCAACCGGCAGCTTGCCCCGGTTTATTCCAAAGTCGGCGCCCTGACTTTCTTTGTCGGGCTGGTCGCCCTCTTGATCGGCTTGTGGATCGACCGCAGCCAGGGCACCATGCCCATCTTCACCCTGGTGTGCGTGATCGTCAGCATCCCGCTGGTGCTGTTCATCAATACGCGCATGCTGCGCGGTGCGGTCAAAAAAGCCGCTGAGAATTCGCGGGATGAGAACAAGAAATAAGTTACAAGCAGTTCATGCGCCTCACTGATCTGATTCCGATACTTGGAACATCCAAAAATTTACCTGATCTGCTCGCGCGGGAGATCAGCGGCGTCCAGTTCGATTCGCGCCAGGTCGCCCCGGGAAACGTCTTCGTGGCGCTGGAGGGCGGCAGCTTTGACGGCCACCAGTTCATCCCGAACGCCATCCAAAACGGCGCGTTGGCGGTGGTCGGCACGCGCGACCTGCGCCTGGATGACGTGCCGTATTTCCGCGTGGCAGACGCGCGCGAAGCGCTGGCTTATATCTCGGCTGCCTTCTGCGGCTACCCGGCCCGCGCGCTGACCGTGATTGGCGTGACCGGCACGGATGGCAAGACCACCACCGTCAACCTGCTTTACAATATCCTGCTGGCGGCTGGCCTTAAAGCCGGTATGATCTCCACCGTCAACGCGGTGATTGGCGATCAGGAGATCGATACCGGTTTCCATGTCACCACTCCTGAAGCCCCCACCATTCAGAAGCTGCTGCGCAAGATGGTGGATAGCGGCTTGACCCATGTGGTGCTCGAGACCACCTCGCATGGCCTGGCCCAGCACCGTGCCACCGCTTGCGATTACGACATTGGCGTGATCACCAACATCACCCACGAGCACCTTGATTACCACGGTGATTATGCCGGTTACCTAGGTGCCAAGGCCCGCCTGCTGACCAGCCTGGCGGCCACGCCGGTCAAGAATGGGCGCGAATACCGCCTGGCTGTGCTGAACCGCGACGATATCTCCTACCCTCACCTGCAGAAAATCCTGGCTGACCCGCGCTGCGCGGCTGTCCGCCAGCTCACCTACGGCATTGGCATAGAAAACGACCTGCGCGGCCGTGACCTGCAAGTCGCGCCGGATGGCATCCGCTTCACGCTGGATTGGCGCGGGCAGTCCTATGAAGTCATTTCCAGCCTGGTGGGCGCATACAACATGCATAACATCCTGGCGGCGGTCACTGCCGCCGCTGCCGGCCTGGATTTGCCCATGCAGGCCGTCCTGCGCGGCGTGCGCGCGCTGGGCGGCGTGCCCGGCCGTATGGAGCGCATCGACCTGGGCCAGGATTTCCTGGCGATCGTCGATTTCGCCCACACCCCCAACGCGCTCAAGGTCGCCCTCGAGACTGCCAACTGCATGAAGGGCAACGGGCGCGTGATCGCCGTGTTCGGTTCGGCCGGCCTGCGCGACCGCGAGAAGCGCCGCATGATGGCCGCCACCTCCATCGAGCTGGCTGACCTGACCATCCTGACCGCCGAGGACCCCCGCACCGAGAACCTGGATGATATTCTGGCTGAAATGGCCGATGAGGCTGTCCAGCGTGGCGGGTTGGAGGGCCAGAACTTCTTTCGCGTGCCCGACCGCGGCGAGGCCATCTGCAAGGCCGTAACCCTGGCCCGCCCGGGCGACATCGTTATCTCCTGTGGCAAAGGCCACGAGCAATCCATGTGCTTCGGCGAAATCGAATACCCATGGGACGACCGTACCGCCCTGCGCGCCGCCCTGTCCGAGCGCCTCGCCCTCCCCGGCCCCGCCATGCCCTACCTCCCCACCCGGGATAAGTAAAAATTCCGAATTATTTCATTGCAAGTCCACCGCACCCTGAGCTTGTCGAAGGG
>CAZDUN010000101.1:0-7673 GCA_964508615.1 uncultured Pelolinea sp.
CCTAAAAAAGAAGCTGAAATCATTCGGCGGTCTTTGATCGAAGCCGGGGCGGTGAAAGCGGTCATCGCCGAAGTACAATAGGTTTATCATGTTGGTATTTCTGAAGCTGGGTGGATCTCTGATCACCGATAAAGACCGACCTTACACCGCCCGCCGGGATGTGATCGCCCGCATCGCGCAGGAGGTAAAAAGCGCCATTCAGCAGCGCCCAGATTTGCGCATCCTGCTGGGTCACGGCTCCGGTTCATTTGGGCATTTCGCCGCCAGGAACTACGGCACGCGCGAGCGCGTGACGACCGCGCGGGAATGGCAGGGATTTCAAAAAGTCTGGTACGCCGCCCAAGCGCTGAACCGCATCGTGATCGATGAATTCGTGCAAGCGGAGCTGCCGGCGATCGCTTTACCTGCTTCATCTGCATTATCTACCGATAATCGTAAACCGCAAATTTGGAACACCCAACCGATCCAATCCGCTCTGGAAAATGGTTTGCTGCCGATTGTTTTCGGCGATGTCATTTTCGACCGAAGTTTGGGAGGTATCATCTACTCCACCGAGGAGCTGTTCGTTGAGCTTCTTAATACTCTGCAGCCCAACCAAATCCTGCTGGCGGGGAAAGAAGCGGGTGTGTGGAAAGATTACCCGCGCAACACGGAGATCGTTGCGGTCATTGATCCAGCTTTTTTCCAGGACGCGAAAAGCAGCATTGCTCAATCCGCCTCGGTCGATGTAACAGGGGGAATGGCAGCCAAGGTGGAATTGATGCTCAAAATCGTAAAAAAGCATGCGCAAATCACTGCCCGCGTCTTTTCCGGTGAAGAGCCGGGCAATATCCTGAAAGCGTTGACCGGCGCGGAAATCGGTACCCTCATCCGATCCTGATCAGCTTTACGGCTTATAGTAAAATCAGGCATCATTACAGAAATGGATTGATGAAATTATGGATAACGTGATCTACCTGACCGCTGAAGGCATTGAGAAAATTCGGGTTGAACTTGAAATGCTGACCAGCACCAAAAGGCAGGAAATCGCACAAAGGCTGCGCGCGGCCATCGAGATGGGTGATCTTTCCGAGAACGCCGATTACACCAGCGCAAAGGAAGATCAGGCTTTTCTGGAAGGACGTATTCTTGAGTTGACACATATCCTCAATAATGTTGTTGTGATCGAGGAGAAAGGCAGCGGTGAGAGCGTCGAGATCGGTTCGGAGGTCGTGGTGCGTGAAGAAGGCTACGATGATGAGGAGACTTTGTTTATCGTCGGCTCCAAAGAAGCCAATCCGGAAAAGGGAAAAATCTCGTATGAATCCCCCATCGGTAAAGCATTGTTGAAACACCGCGTTGGCGAAATAGTGCGGGTTGCCACACCCAGCGGTTATACCAACTTTAAAATCCTCAAAATTAAGTAACTCTCACTGATCGATAACCATTTTTAATAAATAAGCCCGGTTTCCCGGGCTTTTATTCTTATCAAGGCTGGATTACTTCGCCCAGACGGAAATCTCCAGGGTCAGGCGGGAGAAGTAGCTGTTCTCGGGCAGCGGACCGCGCGCGTAAACCATGTCGATCACTTTGGCTTCCAATTGCAGGGTCGCGGTTTCCATGACGAAGGTCATGCCAGGCTCGACCTGGATCGGTTCACCTTTTGAGACCAGCCGCTGGCGGATGGCCGCGTCCTTGCTGGCGTGTTCGCTCATCAGGATCTTGGTCACAGTCTGGATATCATTTTTATCGAACAGCCAGACTTCCAGGGCAGTGACTTTCTTGGGTTCGCCCACGCCAATAGTCTCGGCAATACCCACGCCACATTCGCCCAGGAACTCGCCGTTGACTGAATCGATGCTGAAGGAGTCATCGTACAGGTCGTCACCCTGCCGGTAGGTGGTCATGAACTGCGCCAAGGCCGGTTCTTTCATCGGCGCCGTCTGGGCAGTCGTGCGCACCTGACCTTTATTGGCAGCTGGAGCAGCCTGGCTGGGTTTCACTACGCGATTATCAGAGGCAGGTTTGCCTGAGCGGCGTTTCATCAGGAAGAGGAATACACCTCCAACCACGAGGGTTAAAACAACCAGGATTAACAGTGGGGCAATGGAGAATGTGGATTCCGGTTCGACAGCTGGACTGACAACCACTGGTTCTTCTTGCGTTATTAAATCTTCGGTTGAGCCGGTTAACGCTTGGGGTTCATAATTGACGATGCCTTTGAAAGCTTCAATTTCCTTTGCCGAACTGAAACCGCATGCCGCGGGGGTGAGCGTATCCAACACCGCGGATGCTTCCTCTCCCAGGCTGTTCCAACGCAGCGACATCAATGCCATGTCTTGGTTCTTGATATAGGAATCGATGGTCATGCACAGGTAATCGCGCTGGAAATCGATTTGCAGATCTTCAGGCGCTGCGTCTACCCACTGCAACGGCCAGAGACCCCATCCCAGCACGACCAAACCGATGATCAGGCCAGCGAGAAAGACGCCAAGGACCAAGGCAGCCGGTTTCTTGATGAATCCAATTATTTTTTCCATAGTACCTCTCCTGCTATAAGCCAATTCAATCCTGCAATTATTATTGCAAGTTTTATGCCGTTTCTTCCACGGCAATGCTGCTAATCAAGAAGGTCTCCTCGCAGTTCAGACATTGGTATTCATTCTTGTTTTTGATCGTCAACAATCCCCCACAGGACGGACAGGGAATGTTAACCGGCAGCTTCCAGGATGTGAAATCGCAATTGGGGTAGTTCTCGCAGCCGTAGAAAATTCTGCCTTTGCGGGATTTGCGCAAGACGATCTCTCCGCCGTCTTTGGGACATTTAACGCCGATTTTTTCCAGGTAAGGTTCGGTATATTTACAGTTGGGGTAATCGCTGCAGCTGATGAACTTACCGAAGCGCCCCCATTTGATCACCAGGTCATGCCCGCATTGCGGGCAGGCTTTGCCGATCTTTTCCGGCTCCATCTTGGTTTCAGGCATTTCCGCCTGGGCATGTTTCAGCTGTGGTTCAAAACTCTGATAGAAGTCCGCGAGCACCTGCCGCCATTCCCGCGCGCCGCCGGCGATTTCATCCAGGTCTTCTTCCATGTGAGCGGTGAAATGGACTCCCAGTACATCCGGGAAATACTCCACCAGTAAATCGTTAACCGTAAAGCCGGTTTCGGTGGGTATCAGGCGCTTGCCGTCCCGTTCGACGTAACCGCGTGCTTGAATGGTTGAAATGATGGGTGCATACGTGGATGGGCGCCCGATGCCGAGTTCTTCCAGCGTCTGCACCAGCGAAGCCTCGGTATAGCGCGGCGGCGGTTGCGTGAAATGCAGTTCGGGAAGCAGCTTGATCAGCGCAACAGGCTGCCCGTCCACCAGGTCTTCCGGTATCTTCAGTTCCTTGTTTTCATCAGTCTCGCTATCTTCATCACGCGCTTCTTCATAAAGTACCAGGAAACCGGGAAATTGCAGCTGGGAACCGGATGCCCTGAACAGGTATTGATGGGCACTACCCTTTCCGGAAACCTCGATCGAGAGCGTTTCATAGACTGCTGATTCCATTTGGGAAGCCACAAAGCGGCGCCAGATCAATTGGTAAAGTTTGAATTGTTCCGGGGTCAGGTAAGCTTTGAGGTTATCCGGGACGCGCAATACCGATGTTGGGCGCACGGCCTCATGCGCTTCCTGGGCTTTTACCGCTTTGGTTTGATGCTTGTTCTCTGTTTCCGGCAGGAATGCATCGCCGTGAACATCTTTAATATATTTACGCACCTCATCAATCGCCAGGGGCGAGATATTGGTGGAATCTGTGCGCATGTAAGTGATCAAACCAGTCGCGCCGCCTTCGCCGATATCGATGCCTTCATATAATTGCTGGGCAATGCGCATGGTGCGTTTGGCGGTAAAACCAAGCTGGCGCGAGGCTTGCTGCTGCATGGTACTGGTGGTGAAAGGTGCATAGGGTTTGCGTTTACGCGTCCCTCGTTTAATTTTTGAAACGGAATAATCGGCTCCTTGCAGGTCCTTGAGCAGCCCGTCGATCACGCCCTGGCTGGGGAGCTCCGGCTCCTGCTCATCCACGCGCACCAGCCGCGCGATGAAAGTGGACTTATGATTCTCCGGCTTGAATTCGCCGTCGATGGTCCAGTATTCCTGCGGCACGAAGGCTTCGATTTCCCGTTCTCGTTCAACGATCAAACGCAGAGTTACCGATTGAACGCGGCCAGCCGAGAGCCGCCCGCGCACTTTTTCCCACAGCAGGGGCGTCAGGTTATATCCCACCAGCCGGTCGAGAATGCGGCGGGCTTGCTGGGCATCCACCAGGTGCTCGTCGATTTCACGCGGGTTATCAAAAGCCTCAGCGATGGCGGGTTTGGTGATCTCATGGAAAACCACGCGCTTGACGCGCGCCTCATCCAATTCCGCGGCCTCCATCAGATGCCAGGCGATTGCCTCGCCTTCCCGGTCGGGGTCGGTTGCCAGGTAGATTTCCTCGACCTTCTGCGCGTCCGCTTTGAGTTCTTTCACGATCGGCCGCTTTTCATTGGGCACGCGGTATTTGGGTTCAAAGTTGTTTTCAACATCCACGGAAAGCTGAGAACGCAGCAGGTCGCGTACATGCCCCACCGACGCCTTCACAATATAATCCTTCCCGAGGAAGTTGCCGACCGTGCGGGCTTTAGCCGGCGATTCAACGATCACCATCTTGCCCTTACGTTCAATTGGGGCAGATTTCTTCTTTGCATTTGCTCCCTTAACGATCTCCGGCGGGGCCATGCCTTCATGCGCCTCTGTCTTGCCCATGCGGAACAGCCTGGTTCCACAAACCGCGCAGGTGCCGGTGGTAACCGGCGTACCGCGTGAATTGAAGTCAGGGAGCGGATTCTGGATTTCCCTTTTTTGCTTGCACTTCATGCAGTATGCTTCCAAGTTAGGCTCCTATAAATATGCATCCAAGTTTTTTTGCTTAAGTTCTTCAACAACCTGCTTCACTTTTTGGGTTTGCCCTTTTCTGCACACCAGCAGCGCTTTCCCGCTATCGATGATCACCAGGTCGTTCACATCCACCAAGGCAATCATTTTATCGCTCGATTCGGAATGATAGAGGTTGTTTTTTGCGTTGATGTGAATGGCATTGTCAGCCGAAATGACATTGCCGTTTTCATCAGCAGTCAGAATTTCATACAACGAATCCCAGCTGCCGACATCATTCCAACCCATCCCCCTGGCAGGCAGGACAACAACATCCTGAGCATGCTCCATGATGCCGTAATCGATGGTTTGCGGCTTGATTTCAGACCATATGCCGCTCAGGAAGTCCTGTTTGTCGCCATTGCGGATGTGCGCGCGGATATTTTCCAAACTTGCGAATAAATCGGGCATCTGACTTTCGAATTCTGCCATGATCGCGTCCGCGCGCCAGATAAACATGCCGGAATTCCAGTAATACCCGCCGGAAACCAGGTATTTTTCAGCCGTGGGCACATCCGGTTTTTCCACGAATTGTTCGACGCGCAGCGCCTTGCCATCCGGCAGGGTTTCACCCGCGCGGATATAACCGTAGCCAGTGGATGCGTAAGTCGGTTCGATCCCCAGCGTTACCAGGTGACGCTTGCAGGCTTGCTCAGCACCCGCTTCCAGCAATTGATTGAACAGGGGGATGTTTTCGATAATATGATCAGCTGTCAGGATCGCCATGATTGCGTCAGGATCTCTTTCCAGTAAATTAGCTGCGGCCAATCCCACTACGGAAGCGGTGCCTTTGGGAATTGGTTCAATCATGAAGTTATCCAGTGGAATACTGGGGAATTCCTGATGCAGTCCCTGCACCTGGGAAGCCACGGTGACAATAAATATGTGATCAGTACTGAATAAGCGCAAAATCCGATTGATCGCGATCTTGTACATGGATTGATCGCCAACCAACCGTAAAAATTGTTTGGGGCGTTCTCTGCGTGAGAGCGGCCAGAGACGCGTGCCGCCGCCGCCTGCCATGATTACTGCATAAAAATTATCCACTAAACCTCGTAGTTCTGTTCGGTTTCATTGATGGATAAATAAGTCAGGTTATCAGTCTCCTTGACCATGCCTTTGAGCTTCATCATCACCAGCGCCGCTGAAATTTTTTCCATCGGCAGCCCCACTTCGGCTTTGATTTCATCGATGTGCATGGGTTCATCCTTCAATGCTTCCATTAATAGCAATTCTATATCATTTTCTGGCAATACTTTTTTCGCGTAACGGTATTCATCGATCTGGGTCAGGTGCAATGCTTCCAATAGCTCCGAGAATTCCAGCAGCGGCAAGGCCCCATCACGGATCAAGCGGTTGGCGCCTTTACTGTGAACGGCGTATATAGACCCGGGTACCGCAAAGACTTCCCGACCCTGGCTGGCGGCAAACTCAGCCGTGATCAGGGCGCCGCTGCGTTCGCCTGCCTCCACGATCACCGTGACCGTGGAAAGGCCGGAGATGATGCGGTTGCGGGGAGGAAAATTCACGCCTTCCGGGGGAGTGCCCGGGAAATAATCGCTGATCAAGGCGCCATGCGCCATCACCCGCTCCGCCAGTGAACGATGCTCGGGAGGGTAAATGACGTCCACGCCCGAACCCAGGACTGCCAGGGTACGCCCGCCGGCATCCAGCGCGGATTGGTGCGCCATCGCGTCCACGCCGCGCGCCAGTCCGCTGATGACCGTCACGCCATTGTGGGCCAGAAAACGCCCCAATTCGCCCGCCACCTGACGCCCGTATGAAGTAACGTGACGCGTTCCGACAATGGCGACAGCGCATTCATCATTTTCGATAATTGCGCCTTTTACATACAAAACTGGCGGAGGATATTCAATGGACAGTAATTTCTTTGGGTAGCCTTGATCTTCCAGGGTAAGTATCTGAATGCCGGATTTCTCGATGTTCTCGATTTCCCGCTTGAGGTCCAGAGACTTGCGTGTTTCCACGACGGCTTGCGCGACTTTCTCGCTCAACCCGGCCTGGCGCAGCTGCGCCTCGCTTGCGTTCCAGGCAGCTTCCAGACTCCCAAAATGATGCAGCAGCAAGTTGGTCCTGACAGCGCCGATTCCCTTGACCCGGCTGAATCCCACCCAAAATTTTTTATTCCCCGCGCTCAAGCCTACATCCACTCCTGTAACCTGACCACCATTTTTCCGGCAGTGATATCCACTTTGATAATAACTGATTTTATGGCAGGGATCAGAATTTCCTTTCCCTCATCACAGACGTCAGCAACGATATACACATCGTTCGAACCAGTCTGCAGGATTTCAGTCAACCTGCCAATCTCGCGCTCGTTTTCATCGAGAACTGTCATCCCGATCAAATCGTGATGGTAATACGCTCCATCCGGCAAGCGAGGTAGATGTCCGGTTTTCGCATAAACCAATTGATTCTTGAGGATATTCGCTTGCTCCGGAGTAGCGATGCCACTGAAACTGACCAAACCCCGCTTTCCGCTGAGCTGGAAGCTGCGGATGGTCTTTGGTTTTCGCTCTCGACCCAGATAGAGGACCTTCCCCGGGATCAATCGTTCGGGAAAATCCGTGTAAACATCCATCCAGATTTCGCCATGCAAGCCATGGGTTCTCCCAATCCTGCCCACTTCTAAAAATTCAGGCTCACTGTTTTCAAGCGAGCCTGAGGGGTGCTTTTTCAAATGTCTGCTCTGGTTATCTTCGATGGAC